>CAZFGQ010000038.1:0-25069 GCA_964518675.1 uncultured Spirochaetota bacterium | reverse complement strand
TCCGTCTTTTTCATTCTACAATAATATTAAATAACATTATTTTAGATTTTTCAAAATTTATGATTATTATTTTAATATCAAAAATTATGAAATTGATTGAATTTCATCAAAAAGTGCGTCATTGTATATATTAAGTAAATAGCTAAATAAAAGGAATAAAATACATTAAAATCATTTACTGTCCTTCCTGCTTTTTTTCAATAAATGATCCCTCTTTCATTCCCACTTCTATCCTTTCTTGTAATGAAGAGATAACCGATGGTGGGACAATCAGCAACATTAAAACACACGATTTAGCCAATTACTATAGAATGTATTTTACAATAAGGAACGATGGTGGTACTTCAGACCTTTATTTAACGGGTACCCCTGTTATTTCATGGACGAATCAGCAAAATTTCGGTTGCAATAATCCTCAGACAACAATTACTCCAAACTCTTCAACCAGCTTTATTCTCTATTTTACATTTGATCCAGTTTTTGAGGGAAACTATTCCACCACGATTACCATATCCAACAATGATTACGACGAGAACCCGTATAATTTCACAGTGAGCATGATCTATGATGATCCAAATAATTAAAAAAATGAATTATCTCTGATAAAAATCTAAAACTTTTCAGCTTCAAATATCTAAAGTCTACAATATTGGACTTTTAAACATTGGAAAGAAGCTGAAACTCAAATGATGAAGTCATCAAAAAATCTTTTTTTCCACTCCTCCCAGTCTTCCTCTTCAACTGGCTTCTGGGTAAAGCAATAACGATATCCGGCAAGAAATGTAAAGATTATGTTTTTAGCTTCGGTTAATTTCCTCATCATTTCTTCACACTCTTCCCTGTTTCCCTTGCATTTGTCAGGATGATACTTCTTGGCCATTTTTCTGAAAGCGTCTTTTATTTCAGATAGAGTGGCACACTCTCCCAATCCAAGAAGTTTCCTTGCTTTTTGAACCTCCTCATAACTCAGGGACTTTTTCTTCGAGTTAGATTTCATAAATGATTTCCTTTTTTATAAATCTAAACAAAGTGTGAATACTGATTCCATATTTAACCAGAATATTTAATCAGAGTGAACTTTGTGTTTTACATTTTGCACTTTTATAATGAAAGATAAATTATTGACATAATATAAATAAATCAACAAATAGCAGGTTAAATTGTCCAAAGTACATTTACATTTCCAGTATCGTTGATTTTATTTTTATTCTGGCCTTCTATTTTTCAAATAAATCAACATTCGTTCTGTTATATACTCTCAGCATACATCTGCTCAAAAAGCCTATCAATTTATTTTATAATTTCTGAGCACTCACCACAACAAAAGATCCTTCTCCATAACCATTTTTTACAGGCTGTATAGTTTTAATTTTATCAAGTTTATCGAAAATCGTTTGCCTAAATATAAAATTACTGAACCCTGCCTTTTTTAAGTACTCCACAACTTCTTCGACAGAAAAAAAGGTTGCTACCCTATAAAAATCACTTTTGCTTTTTATTTTCTGATATTCTTTACCCACTTTACTATTCTTATCAACAAACCCTATTACTACTATTCCTTTCTTTCTAAGTATCCTATACACCTCTTTTAATGATTTTACAATATCATCGAGAAAGCATATAGTAGTTACCATTAAAGCATGGTCAAATGATTCATCGCTATAAGGAAGATTTTCAGCAACTCCCAAACTAACTTCGATACCCCTTTTTCTAGCAATCTCAAGCATTTTTCCAGATGGGTCTATACCATATTTGATACCAAGTGGTTCAGCAAAACGACCGCTCCCAACTCCAATTTCAACTCCTCTTCCTTTCTCAGGTAAAAGTTCTCTAATAGCTAGCAGTTCGGATTGATAGGCAAACTTGTTTTTTATGAACCAGTCCTCATATTTATTATAATATTTTTCAAATGGTTCGATCTTAGGCATTTACTTCCTCAAAGAGTTCCCAGATTTTTATAAAAACTATAAATAGCAAAATAATTGAAAAATATAATTTTACTTTTTAATATAATAACTTAAATTTGATAAAGAAAATGATATTCATTATCAAAAATGGAAATTTTAAAAAGAAAAAATCTGAAACAATCAGTAACACTGATAGTGATCTTCGCTGGAACTTTAAGATGGGATTACTGCATGGCATCTTCTTTTATGGAGGTCAGGCATTTGGTAATCCCGACACTGTACTTCCGGTATTTTTGAATAACTTTACCGGTTCTAAAACTATTATAGGACTTTCTTCAACTGTGATTGGAAGTCTAGGTGGAATAGGTAATGTAGTACCCCAACTTTTTGTTGCAAACAAACTTGAGAGCAAACCATATAAACGACCTTTATTGAGATTTGCAATTACACTCAGAGCACTATGCTGGGCTTTTTTATCTCTAACAACCTTTCTTTTTGCAGAGCATTATCCTCATTTGATGATTTTTTTACTTCTGTTTTTCTTATTGATTTTTACATTCATGGGTGGTGTAGCGGTAGTGCCATTTTATGACATATGGGCAAAGTCATTGCCTTCGGGAATAAGGGGAAGATTCTTTGGACACAGACAGCTATGGGGAGGAATTACTGCAATTGGATCCGGATATATTACAAAAATTATACTGGGAAACGACAGAATAACCTTCCCTGACAATTATGCTCTATTATTCCTCTTTGCTTTTATAATGATAGGGATATCCTATCTTGCTCTGGGTTCAGTTAGGGAACCTGTTCAGGAAGTCCATAAAGATACTTTAACATTTAAAGAATTTCTCAGGAAAGCCTTCAACATTTTGAAAAAAGATAAAAACTACGGGATTTTCCTTTATGTACAGATACTTGGAGGAGTTTCTGCCCTTGCATTGCCCTTCTATGTACTTTATGCCAGGGATTTTCTTGAAATTAAGCTGGACATGGTAGGAATATTTTTAATGGCACGAATGGTAGGTGGTGTTATTTCAAATATTATATGGGCATATATTTCAGATTTTGCAGGTAATAAAAAGGTCATACAGATAAGTACATTTTTAGGTTTTATAATTCCCCTAATAGCGTTTTTCACTAACAAAGATCAACCAGTTTTGTTTATTATTCTTTTTGTAATTATCGGTTTTTTTATTGCTGGAAGGACAATTGGAAAGAATAATTTTTTGTTGGATATAGCCACTCCAAAGGATCGACCAACTTACATCAGTCTAAGCGGGACACTGACCTTTCCGGTAATGTTCTTTCCTCTTCTGGGCGGGATTTTGATTCAACACATCTCTTATAAAGCTGTATTTCTTATTACCAGCTTGGCAGTCTTTGGAGGATTTCTCCTGAGTTTTTGGCTTAAAGAACCACGTAAAAAGGAAATCCCAAAGGGATAATATTCAAGTGGGAGTTTGCTTTTATTAGTTAAAAGCATAATTATAATAATTTCAACCTAATGAAAAATAATCCGGACGTGGCAAAACCGTTGAAAGATCAAAAAACATTACTATTGGGTTATTTCCCAATACAAAAAAATTTATTCAGGAGCAGAATATGGGTAACAATGTTAAATCCTTCAATGGTTATTCTATAGTTTCCTGCGGAACATTGCGGGGGGAATTAAATTATCTTAAAGAAACAGGTTTTTTAGACGCCGATAAAATTCTCTTTACAGCCCCCGGGCTACATGAGAATCAGCATGAACTGGAAAAACAGCTCGTTAAACAATTAAACAATGCAAAAAAGTATTCTCAGAAGATCATCGTGGTTTATGGAGAGAGGTGTTACCTAGATCCGAACGATCCTAATAGAAATGTTGACAGGCTTATTCAGGAAATAGGCGATGGAATTTCAAGAATAAAAGCAAGAACATGCTTCGATATGCTTGCAGACGAAGAAGAAAGAGAGAAAATAAGTGAAGGAAGAAGGATTTACTGGCTCACACCTGGATGGATAAGGTACTGGAAGATCATTTTCAAGAACTGGGACATAGGAATGGCAAATGAGACTTTCCCAGCAAATGATGCAGCAATAGTCCTTGATGCTATTGGGGATTTTGATGAGATTTGCGAAAAAACACCAGAAAAAGTTCTTGAGTTCTCAGACTGGATGAAACTCCAGATAGAACCATACAAAGTCTCTCTGGATAGATTTAAAAACCTACTTCTGCAACAACTCGAAATACTGGATTGAACCATAAACTAACGTGAAACATTAAAATGTCTCTCTATATGTAATCATTTATTGACATTTTTTCAATATCTCTGAAATTAAAATAAAGGTTCAACCTTTCTGACACCTTTTAATAAAAAATCTATACCGAATATTCCAGATACATATAGGTATGCATAAGAAAAATTTGCATTTTTATCATGGAAGCCTGTAAAATTAGATTATGAGAAGAAAAAAACCCAAAAAAACACACAGGTTTCTTCTATCACTTTTTCTTCTCCTGTTATCCCCTACTATCCTTTTTGAAAGTTGTGAGATTGTGGATCCTGATGCACCGCTGTACATTGAGGCATCAAAAGGGAAATATCAACACCATATTTATATCAAGTGGGATTTTGTGACAGATGCATCTTCATACAATCTATACTATGCCGAAAGCAAGGATGGTTATTACCGTCTGATTGAAAATACCATATTTAGAAGTACAGAATATTCCCCAATGTTTGATGGGTATTACTACTATTTTAAAGTAAGTTATATAGATGAAGATGGGAATGAGAGTGATTTTACCAAACCGGATTATGGATATACCTCTATTCCTGCCGATGAATACGAATCAAATGATGAAGATTACTCAAACACCATTACGCCAGGGGATTATTCGAGTATGCGATCAATTCATTCGAAAAGCGACATAGACTGGTTCAAGTTTTCAGCAATCTCAGGAACAAACTATACAATACGAACAATCTACCCCGGAAATAATATATACAACTATACCAAACGTATTGGATGGGTACATGCTGATACAACCCTATATATTTACCATGATGCTGGAGGACAACCGGCTTCAGATCCAATTGAAGTTGATTCCGACACTGGTTCACCGGCCGGATACTCACAAATCGAGTGGAGTTGCCCAGCATCCGGTACATATTATTTAAAGATTACCGGCGATTCGAATAATAGTAGTCCAGAGGGATGGTATGAGCTTTCAATTGAATAAATCTGGATTACCACCAACTCAGGACTTCTTATAATAAATCTAACAGCTTTTCGTTTTGGAATAATTTTAAGTCTGTATCCTGAGGTTCAACAGTTTATTACTTAAAAATTATACTGGAGGTATTTGTTTCGCTTTTAAAAAATAATAATATCAAAATATTAATCAAGAAATATATGAAACAGATTTCACTAACAATTTTAATCTCTGTTTTGGGATTTCTACTGACTGGAGGTTGCTCCAATCCGGTCAAAAATGAAGTCAACCGACCCGAAGTACAGTGGAATGGAAAGATTGTGACCTCCGAAGAAATTGTAAGTGATACAATAGTGACCTGCACTGGTGACATAATAATCAACAATGGTGGAAGTCTGACAATCGATAATGTACTCCTCTATATGAAGGATTCTGCTTACGGAATATATGTAGAACCAGGAGGTGAACTCTTAATTAATAATAACAGTAAAATAACAGTTGAAAATCCAGAAACCGAGCACTACGAATTCTGGTATAAAGACGGAAGTTCAGGGCAGATTTTAAACTCTACCGTAGAATATACCTGGACACCCGATCCAGGAGGAAAGTCTCAATTCAACGAAGCCGGAATGTTTATCGAAGCAGATAATTTTGAGATGCGCAATTCAACAATACAGTATTCCCTGGGAAACGGAATAGAAGCTTATCAGGCAGATAGCCTTAATATCGTAGATTCAGAGTTTCTGGAGAATGGAGCAAATGGTATTCTTGTCCGAAACAGCACTGGTCTGTCGCTGACAGGTTGTACAATAAGCAACAATGGAAAGGATACTGAGCGCCATGACGGTTGCGGTTTTATTGTGCTTGTTGTTACAGGCAGTATTGAAAGCTGTACCATTGAATCAAATCGATTTACAGGATTTGAAGGTAGTGGAGATATGAATCTCAACATCTCAAATTGCAATATTAAAAACAATAGTGACTTTGGAATATTTATACATGACGAATTCAGCTCCTCACTGGTTGAAATTGCCTCCAACACAGTTGAAAACAATGCAAATATATCCCAGATTCATGCAGGCATTTCAGTTGAAGGCGGAGTAAAGGCCTATGTTCATGACAATATTCTGGATCAAAACTATACAGGTATCAGAGTATTAAATAATACCCCGACTTCAAACTTCGAATACAACGAGATTCATAATTCCGGCACCTGGGGTATTCATGTGGATAATTCAAGTCCTGTATTTTATCATAACCAGGTTTCCGGGTGTAATTGGGTGGCTTTTGTACAGGAAGAAAATGGCACACCACATCCGAACTTTGGCGACACCACAGTTGAGAAAAGTGGATATAACGACTTTTCAAATAATAACAATGGAATAAGAAATGACTCTACTGTCGAACTCAAAGCTGAAAATAACTACTGGGGTTCAACAGAAGGAAATATTATAGACCTATATAATTTTACCGATGATACTCCAATTGACTATGATCCCTGGTTGAGCTCCCAACCATAATATCACAGTTTTTTTATCTTTTTCAGGACAGGTATAATATCGCGCCCGTAATCCAGAAGTTAAAGGTATCAAAGGGCCATCTTTGAGGTAGAACAATCACTTTTTATTTGCACCACAAACCTCTGGGATTCATACAATAATTTATCACGATTAAGACCTATTCATTAGTAGATCCTTTCGCTTTCTTATCACTCCACTCGATTATTTGTTCTATTAATGTCCCCATGATTATAACAAAAACTATTGTTAGAAAAAGTCTCAATGTCATAAATTTTAAACCCAGGAATCTAAACTCCATCATCTCCTGAGGAATTTTTATGCACGCCCATGCTGAAAGAAAAATAATAACGTTGGATATCCGGGCACCTTTATTGATCAGGGCAACAGCCATTGGAAAAGCCACATAAAGGGGGCCGGTAGGCAATGCTCCGAGGAGTACAGCAAGAATAATGCCCTTTAGCCCAGAGGTTTTCCCCAGATATTTTACAACCATCTCTTTCGGAATCATCACGGCAAAGAGTCCCATTAGTACCATCACAGCGGGAAGTATTCCCAGCATCTCGATAAAAATTTCCCATGATTTGGAAATTACCGTTTTTTGCTTATCGGGAAAGAGCAGGAGGAGAATTATGGCAATTATTACAGTTACACCCAAAATAATCACATCTCGAAACATTCCCTTTTTCGTCTTTATATTTCTATTATTTTTCATAAGATTATCCCCATAATAAAAGCGATAACAATTGCAATGAGAAAACTCATCCCGTTTCTAAGCAATGCCATTTTCTTGCCCAGTTCCTTTATCTCTAGAGGAAGCGTTATTGTGCCAATCATTGTTAGTGTGGTGATAAAAGCAGCAACAGCAGTAATTGTTGCACCACTTCTAAGTAAGGCTGCTGCAAGGGGAAATGAAATTATAGAAGGAATATGCAGAATTGTGCCTGCTAATGCAGCAAGCAGCGTCCCTTTTAATCCCGATTTTTCTCCAATAATCCTCGAGATCCCATCAGGTGTAACAAAACCCAAAAGCAAACCTATAAAAATTATGATAATAAGGACAACCGGAAGAATGCGTAAAAATGACTTTGCAGCTATAATTAACGATTGCTTTGTTTTTGTTTTATCCTTTACAAAAGCAAAAATAAGACACCCAAGTGCAAAAAGGTTTATAACCAGAACTTTTATATCCATATTTCATACTCCTTAAACTCACAAATTTAAATACGGGAAGAAAACAGATTTCTTTATAAAAAAACTACTATTTTAATGGATAAAAACAATTTCAGAAAGAATCCATAACAGAACTAAAAACCTGCTATAATCGATAAAAAAACAAGAATAGACTTCTCTTTATTTCTAATTATGTTGATAGTTCCTGTAATAAATGAAAATATTCCTGAAATCGCAGCAAGAGAGTAAGGAACCGCAAGTTTAAGGTTGCTGAAAAATGTATTTCCACCTTTTTCTCCCAGACTACAAAACACGAAGAATAATCCCAGAAAAATAAAAAAAGCTCCTATTAATCCACATGACCATCTTCCTAATTGTGCTTTGGGTATAAGTTTGATTTTCATCTTTATGTTATTCTATCCCATAAACCTGTCTGGGTGCAAGAAATTGGGGGAAATCTTCTATCATAGAACGACGAAGAATGTAGCAAAAATGACAGGCATCAACATATGTATCCTCGTGCTTAATGTTGTATTCCACGGCGAGAAGTGCAGGGCCTCCTCTGACAAGAGGCCCGCAAATTGGATGCAAATCAGCATTATATTTTTTAACAATAATTGAAAAAGGTGTTTTCCACATATTTCCCATACTTAAACCCTGACAGAGATGAACATGACCGAATGGGTCAAGGTGGACCCTTTCAGGTTTCTCCAAATCCTCATATGGACATTCTGTGAACTCTTTCCAGTCTCTCTGTGGAAGATCTTTTAGCAGTTTTTCAACTGCCCTTCCTCTAAACATGACACTTCCACCTGCAATTGGTTGCCCTTTCTTTTGGCTTTTATTTATAATAGCTCTGGTTACAGGTTTTTCAATACAAATAGTGTTAACAGGTAAGCCCAACCTTTCAGCAGCATTTAATACCAATTTGGCGGGATTAACTTCTTCATCATTATGGAATGAATCATCACTTATACTGAGGTCAGAAATCCCCGCTTCAAGAAGAGGTTTGAGCCAGATCTTCGCATCTTCTTCAGATATTCCAAAATAACCATTGGTTACCACTCCAACCTTGAATCCCATTGAACGGGCAATTTTTACTCCTTCAATCATTAATGGGTAAAATAAGAATGGTTCTCCACCCTCAAAATATATCCATTTTACCGTACCAATTTTACTGGCTTCCTCCAGCGCCATTCGAATTCCTTTTAAAGTAAATGTACCTTTGGCTTTTGGACTACTATATACAAAGCAATGGTCACACTCTAAATTGCACATGTAGGTTAGAAGAAAATGTAATCCCGTGAGCACTTTGAACCTCCTTTACCATTGGATATAGATTAGGAGGAGGCCTAGGAGGCATGAGGTGAATCAATGAGTTTGCGAGAGATACTCAAAAAAGTAAATCAGATCCTAATCTACCCTTGATAAAAAGATAAACAAAAACAAGTTTTTAATTAGGCTGAAATCCTACTTTAAATTGCACTTAATAAAAAGTAATTACCTACATAATTTTCATGCAACATATAATTTACAAACTAAAAAATAAATCCATAAAACTATCTTACAGTGGTCTTACCACTTCCAGCAAACCCATTAAATAACTTATGATTATGTATATTGTGGTCTCTACATGCCCCCAGATCAGTAGAATCTACAAAATACATTCGCCCTTTATTATTTCTCTCAACATTACCCAATTTCTACTTTAAATAAGGCTTATATAACATGTTACTAAAATTATCTATTCACCAAAAATACAATTCTATAATCCATGCAGCTATCTTCTTTTATTCAATCTTTTACTCACAAAAGAGAATAAAAAAATTTTCTAAGCAAAACCCAAGAAAAACAAAAAGATTAAAATAAAATGAAATTTTTTTGAAATTAATTTATAGTTTGAAAACCCTCCCAGGAGATGCAACAACCCAAACAATTGGATTTGTTACCCGCAGTTTATCATCTAAACCTATAAATAATTACTCAATAGCACCAGAATATAGTGAAGCAACGGTTGAAGGACTCAAGCTTATGGTATACGGAGTTGTTCTTGTCGATAGCGAAGGAAGTACAGATGCCATAACCACATACGATGGTTTAACAGAGGTTGAACTTACCGATACACATCCGGCTCAGGCACTTGAAACCGTGGGTGTACAACCTGGAACATATACAACCGTAAAGCTCGAGTTCGCAAATGAGTATTATATAAAGGCATATGCATACAATTCATCAAAAGGTTTAACATACTACTCTACCACATCAGGGGTAAATACCTATCAGGGGCAGGTAACTGATTCATCCCAGCTACCTGAAGATTATGACTACATCCATTATGATTTTATTGTGACATGATTTTATTGTGACATATGAACAGGATAAAGTTTCCGCAAAAACCCCATTTGCTAACCCATTGATCCTCACTGCCACTACAGTCCAGGTGGGTGAGGATGGGACAGAAGTAGAAGTCTCAGAAGTGAAGATTGACATTCTCGTTGATACACATCGCCTTGCAAGATTATGGACGGGGGATCAAGCATCATCAGGGTCCGAGCCACTACCATTTTCATGGGACCAGACAGGCCAGTATTTTCCCGATGGTACACCTAGCTTCGGCATAGAATACCTACCACTTTTTATAAACATAAATGATTCTGCCAATGGAATAGCAGAAACATATGTTCTGGCCGAATCTTCAGAGACGCTTGAGTCCAACCCTCCCGCTACCATGACAGTTGCGTTTAAATCGACCGGCGAGTTTATAGGAGGTAGAATACGCGGTTTCGACTTAATAGTACTTGATCAATTCATTTCTGATTGGACACAAACGGGCGATGGCACTATTACCTTTAACAATGGCGAATACGACTCAACAACCGGTGGTGTACTTCAAACAAGAAGTGTATCTGGATTCCAGAGGCTTGATATAGGCCAATCAGGCACACTAACAGTAACAGAAGGAACAGATACATATACCATTTACTATAAGCGGGTTCAAAGATAGAGCAACTTATTGATTTAATAAAAATAAACCTTGTTTTCTGGTAGAAAGGTGTTAATGTTGCATTAACAGCATAGATAACAGAACTGTGGTATATTAAACAAATAACAAATATGACAAATTATAAATGTAAAGAATTTAGAGTGCGTAATATACCTGAGGAATTATACAAGCAGTTTAAGATTGTGTCAGTTCTCAGAGGTATAACTGTAAATGATTTATTTATTGAAGCAATGAATGAGACAGTGAAAAAAGAAAACCACTGGCATTCAAAATAAAAGCGAATAGGTAAGTCCCATAGACGTCTTGCCTTCACCTTCTGAAAATCCTTTACGACGACAGTATCTTCACGTCTTCTGATTTTTTAACTGTACTTTTCAATCCTGTATGTGAACTGGGATACACAGGAGAAGATTCTTAAATCACCCTTATATCCCCCACATAGGATTTTAATATAAAAATAAAACAGAGGAGAAAATCATGATTAAAAATGAGAAAGCCAGGATATGGGTTAACAGAATTGTTTCAATGATAATCGCAGGTGGTCTCATGTTTCTCGTAATGAACTTCTACGTTGCTGAGAAAATAAGAGAAGAACTCCACGAGGTAAGATACGAAGCTTCTATACTTTTAAATGACGCCAAATCTTCATTAAAATATAAAGATTATGACAAAGCTTTAAGTACTCTGGATACCCTCTTCATGAAACATCCTGACTCAAAAGAAACGGAAGAAGGAAAAAAGATTTACGAAGAAATAAAGTTAACTTTAAAAAATCAAAAAATATTGGATAAAGAATGGGAAATAGTACTTCCAGAAATACGTGAGGAATGGACAAAAACGAAAATTGTACAATTACGAGAAGACCAGAAAGCAAAAGCCATTGAGGAAAAAGAGAACCTGGAAAAAAACATGGATGCAATTCTGAACGATGAATGGGAAAAAGAAAAAGATGAAGTTAAAGAACAATGGGAAAAGGAAAAGCTAAGCACTATGCTTGAATAACAAGTTTAATGATCCCCTTCACAGGTATATTCCGAAGATCCATTAACAAAAACCTACCTCTCATTTTTAAGGATAGAATCCTAGAAATGAGAGGCTCAGGTGGGGATCGATAATAACACTCAAAGTAGGAGTCTTTGTTCTCAATAATTTATATTAAATCACCCCAAATCATAATATTTTTTGGGCTATCAATTTTAGTACTTAATATTCTGGACTGATCTGCAGTATCACAATACAAATTAGCACTTATAATTTTTTTATTTCATGTATTCGGATAAATTATAAATCTTCCTTTCCTCCTACTCACATTTTTATCCCAATTCCCAACTCAAGCCCAAAAATCAGAAAACCTAGAATATTATTACCATCTCTATTCAAATTTTTTCCAAAAATTTGAAATTATTATTAAGTTGTCCTATAATCTGTAATATGATGTTTATTTGTTTTATTTCACTTTTCTGAAAAGGAGGTAATAAAAGGTGAGACGAAACAAATACATCTTTTTTTAATTTTGTTTCTCTCGATTCCTTTCATTCTTCTACAATGTGGGTATTATCCAAAAGAAATGATCGGCGGTAGCACCACCTATATGACCATGAAAGGAACCTCAACTTCAAAAGGTAACCTAGATGTGCATCCTAAAGATGGCATAGTTACCGATGAGATCAGGGACCAGTACAATATTCCAGAATACATTAATTACCTCATTACACCTGAAAAAATTGCAGGAAAAATCGTTTCTGTAATACTGGAATGCCCAGAATCAGGCTACTGTATTCCCCTTTTTGGAAATGACCGTCCTGACCAGCTTGTTGACGCTGAGTTTTATGATTTCGACCTATCAGTCGGTACTACAATAACAGCACCACTAAACTACAGAACAGATGTTGACTCTGAAACCTCATACATGATATCAGCATTCTACGCATACTTTGACGTTACATTTCCACTTGGTGATGAACAGAAGGTAATACGTTATGTTTATGGCCCATACGGGGATTATCAGAGGGGAGATAAGTTAATCCTGAGAGATGGGAAGTTTCAGTGGTTTGATCTTGATTCTCAATCATTTACAGATAACAGACCAGAAAATCCTCTTTGCAACGAAACCATCAGGGATTTTAAAACAATTTATGGTCTCCCCGAGGATGATCCAGATTACTGCCAGCTTTTTTTCACATTAAATGAACCATTCTACTTTGACCGAAAAAAATATTATGGAAAAAATCTCTACATAACGCTTAACTTTACATTTGACAACTCAGTGGGTCTGAAGGAATCAGACATAAATCTATATATAAACAATGATTCAAAGCTTCTTGAGGATTTTGAGCTTATTGCATATCCAAGTTCGCCGGGTCAGGCATCCAATTCTCTTATATATGCAGATTTTTCAGTGAAAATACTTGGTCCTCTTGAGTGAAATTATATGGGTTTAAAAAGAACCAACATAACCAATTTCTTAAGGCAGGTGATGCAGTAAGAGCTTTCTCAAAATGGTTAGATTTTGAACAGAAATAGCATAAATAATCTTTAAAGGGGGAGATTATGGGAAAGAGAAAAACAATTATTATTTTTTCTTTATTTATTCTCTCTTTAATGGTTACACCCCTGTATACCTTCTGCGATTTCCCAGCTAGAACAAACAAAATTACGGCAAGCTACGCAGTTAAGTTCAATGGTATTGCAAAAACATTCAAAAGTACCATTGGACTGGATGGTAAAATCATTAAAAACCTTGGCGGAACCGTTATGTTTACAGGCTATGGCTCGTTTTATCTGTACTCTAAAAGATGCTCATGGATTGATCTGCAGCTCAATTATCCGCTCTTCAGAAAAGAAAAAGGATTCAATATCACTCCAGTGGCAGGAGTCGGTCTTGCAATGTCACCATCCATAGATTATAGCCTTTACATCACAGCAGGTGAGATTTTTGGATTTTACAAAAGGAAGAATTACTTTACATTTCCGACCCTGGTAACATTCTATAAAGACGCATATGTAATAGAACCAACAATTCTCTACAATATAAACTTTAAAAAACCCATTGGTATAAGTTTTGGAATAAATGGATTGATACTCATTGATAAAGTTATACCATACTACAGCAGGTTTCAGCCATACATCGCGGCAATAGTATCATACAGAATAAAATAAGAACCTGAATTGATCTTGGCTAATTTACTAATTTATTTTAATAAACTCATATTTATGCCAGATAAGTTTGATCTTCCCTATCAAATAGTTTTTTACCGGAACAACTCTGGAAGAAATATTATACCCTGGTTACCTTATAGAAAGAACGACATCTTTAATAGAGTAAGTGGCCGGCCGGGTTTATAACCTGAATACCACACAGAAAGAATAATAGCCCTCATAGTGAAAAGTGGCTGGCTGGATCTCTATCTGAGAGTACATTCACCTTTATTTTATCATTTATATCATTGGCAAAACCAGTGAATACAGGCAACTGATCTCTTCTGGCAGAACTCAACCAAGCCATTTTTTCTGTCAACTTTTCTTATGATAAAATCTTTGACAATATCCCTAAAGGAATCATCAATCGAATACATATTAATAATATCCTCAAATGCCTCATCCACTGAGTGGTAAGTCGCGGCCCAGTAACTTTCTTCTACAGATGTCTCATGAACTATTCCCATTTGAGAAAGAAGACCGGATATTATTGAGGCACTTGAGTAGTTAAAAGAAATACGATTACCATATATAATTTCTGCAAGCTCTTCATCCATCCACTCACCTTTCCCTGCAAATGTAAAGATATAAACCTCTCGTCTCGTAATTGCATTTATCTTTTCTAGAGATTTTCGCAACTCATAAACACCAAGCGAGTTATAAGCTATCGTTACATCTACCTTTTCAATTGTGGCAATATCAAACTCCTCCCAGTTTCCCTGAATAAACTCAATATCCTCAACACATTCAGATTCTGCATATTTTTTTGCATACTCAAGCATTTTCTTTGAAATATCCAAGGCATATACCTTTTTAACAATCTTCGCTATTGGAACAGATAGCCTTCCTACACCACATCCAATATCTAGTACAATATCATCTTTGCTCAGATTAAGACCCTTAACCTGCTGCATTGTTCTCGACCTTGCATTTTCGGAACACACCATTTTTTGAAAACGATTTGATGCCTCACCATCCCAGAATTTCCCCACTTCTCCATTCATAACCCACATGGGGTATTTCTCAGCCTTCCAGATTTCATCCCAGTCAATCAATTTTGAAACCTCCTATTATATGTAAACAGGTACCTTAAGTAAATCTTTTTCAGATACAGGAATAACAACAGGAAACCCATCTACCATCTTTATAATTACAGGAACATCGAATAATTTCTCTATATTTTCTTCTGAGACCACCTCTTTTCCACCATAAGAAAAAATATTCCCATCCCTCAATAACAGGAATTTATCTGCATACCTCAAAGCAATGTTAAGCTCATGCATTACAACCACAGTGGCAATCTGCCGAGTACGGGTAACAGATTTTATCAGGTCCATTACTTCGATCTGGTTTTTCATATCGAGGTTGCTGGTTGGCTCATCCAGCAGCAAAACCTTGGGTTCCTGTACCAATGCCCTCGCAATCAAAACTTTTTGAAACTCTCCCCCACTTAGTTCTTCTACCGACCTAAAAGCTAAATATTCAAGATCTAGGGTCCTCAGGACTTTCCGGGTAATTTCAACATCTCTTTCTGTAATATCCCACTTTATATACGGTTTTCTACCCAGCAGAACAGCATCAAACACCGTAACATTTACCGAGTTAGATCGTTGAGGGATATAACCTATTTTTTTTGCAATCTCAATTCTTGAAAGTTCGTTTATATCTTTTCCATCAATAAGGATTACTCCATTTTTTGGTTTGAGTATTCTATCAATACACCTTAAAAGCGTTGATTTACCAGCTCCGTTTTTCCCGATTATTGCACACATCTCTCCTCTTTCTATACCGAAAGTCACATTATTGAGTACCGGTTCGCCATTATACGAGAAGGACACTCCATTAATCTCAATTATCATCTGCCTCTCCTTTAAATTGGTCTTTTACATTCATTTTATTTTACGTATTCGCTGTTTAAGGTGAAATTCAAGTTTTCATCTCTTTTTATCCATCAAACAAAATGCGTTCTTTGATACCCAATTCTTTATCCATCATCATCTTCTGCTTCTAGCCAGAAGATAAATAAATAAGGGAGCCCCCATAAAAGAAGTTATAACTCCAACCGGCAGGATCACAGGTGAAATCACGTTTCTTGCCAGAGTATCGGAAAGAAGGAGGAGTATACCTCCGAATATTGAAGAAATTGGCACAAGAAACCTGTGATCATTGCCTATTATTCTCCTTGCACTATGCGGAGCTACAAGTCCGATAAATCCTATAATTCCCATAAATGATACTACTACTGAAACTACAAGAGATGAAACAACCATACTGATAAGTCTGACACTCTGGGTTGATACTCCAAGCCCTTCTGCAACCTCATCTCCACTTTCCATTGCATTATAGTTCCATCTATTTAACATGAAATACACAAGAGCAAGAAAAATAACAATACTCATAACCCCAATCTGTTTCCAGCTAGCCCTTCCGATATCACCAAAAGTCCAAAATACAATCGATGCAACCTCCATATCAGTTGCAAAGTACTCAATCAAAGTGGTTCCAGCTATAAAAAGAGACCCCATCGCAATCCCAGATAGAATTACAGCTCCAGGGGCAAGTCTTCGCCACTTTGCCAGAACAAGTATGATAACAACACCAATAAGCGATCCGGTAAAGGCTGAAATTGGGGTAATGTAAACTGACTTTACTATTACAGCATCAGCAGTTGAGGAGTGTATCTCACCAGCATTCAAAAACACGATGGCAAACGCAGCACCAAAAGCCGCCCCATGAGAAATACCAAGAGTATAAGGAGATGCAAGAGGATTTTTTAACACACATTGCATTATCAATCCAGAAACAGCAAGTCCAATACCTGCAATCGTAGCAGCGGTAATTCTTGGTAGCCTTATCCTCCATACTATCAGAGAGCTTTTATCCATAGTTTCTGAGGAAAAAATCGAGACAATTCCCGTTAAAATCTCTCTGAATGTAAGGCGAAAGGGCCCAAGAGAAACTGTGTAGATAAATAACAGTACCAGTATGCTTAAAAGTAACAAACCAAGGTTTAGTTTTTTCCTTGTATATTCAAAATAATCTGCTGGAGGTCTTTTAAAAATCAACATATAAATGTTCTCTTCTTCAGTTTACTGAAAGTTCTGAAAATAAAGTCCAATCTCCTTGATAATTTCTCTATAAAAAGTCAATACATTCTCGAATCCCATATTTAGTTACCTATTGATAGCAACAAATCAAGACCCAACTAATCAAGCCTTTTAAAACCTCCAAAATCTCTTTTCATCTCTTTATAAACCGGCTTCCCAACCAGGAATTCATAAATTTCATCCGCCTTCTTAGCAGCATCAACATCTCTGAACTTTTCAGGATATATAACCTTCCCTATAAAATAGGCGTCGGCTATTGCAGTACCAATATTGGTTGTGTAAAAATTGTATGGGAGTATTCCAAAAACCCTCTTTTCCCTAACAGCTTTTAAAGATCTGAAAAGAGGATCTGACAGGTCCCTTTCAACAAGCCTGTATCCACCTTCATCGATGAAAATATAATCAGGATCCCATTTTAAGATTTGTTCTTTGTCTACAAACAGGTGTCCGCTTTTCCCTGTTGAATCTGCCACATTTTTCGCATTTACAGCATCAAACGGAGGGTAATTTGCACTGGTACTTTCTATCCCATGTATCCCTTTATAACCGATGCCCCCAACATAAACCGTAGGTCTTTTATCCTCAGGTACATCACCTGTTCTTGCTTTTAAATCTCTCTCTGCATTTTTGATGTAATCAATCACCTTTTGGGCTCTCGCCTCACTTTCAACTATTCTACCAATTATTTTTAGAGACTCATAAACATCCCTATCAAAGGTCGCAAGTTTTCCATATGAAAGTAACACCACAGGTATACCCACCTTTTTTTGATATTCATCAGCTTTCTTCCCGTTCATATATGTGATAAATATTACATCTGGATTAAGACTGAGAACCAATTCAGGGTCTGGTCCACTATTTATAGAGGCAGGTCCTCCCGCACCAATTGACGGAAGTGCAAGTAAACCAGGGTTTGCAAGAACATAAGGTCTTCCTGAAGGACCCCAGTTTTTTTCCGATTGCTCTATACCCACTATTTTTTTCTGAAGGCCCATATAACATAGCAATCTCAGGGAACCAGGGCCTGCACCAATAATCCTTGACACCTTGCTGGGAACAACTACTACTCTCCCCGCCATATCAATGATTGATATGGTTTCTTTTTTACCTGTTGGGGAAGTAGAATCAGTACCATAACCTATATTGTAAGAAACCAGAAGGAGAACAAACGAAACGAGGAAAATAAAAAGTGCAATCGATTGTAAACCCTTTATTTTCATATTTTTCTCCATAATCAGGTGTTTTATGTGTTACTATTATAATCGAATGTGTTACAAAAAGTCTACAAAAAAATTATACTATATACTAGATTTCAACAACAGTCAGAGCTTCATTTGCTGAAAATATCTATCGATTTTGATACAACTGTCACCCAAATTCTATCTCTTCTACTTATTATTATACCATTTTAAAATGGCATCCACGGTAGCATTTATTACAGAGTATGCAATTGGTGAAGAAGTAAGAAGCGGGTGAGTACCAATCTGTAACGCATCAATCTCCATATCAGTCATTCTGTTCTGGATTATAACGGAATACATATTAATCAATTCACCAACTGACTCTCCACCCTTCACCTGTGCTCCAAGAAGAATATGTGAGTATCTGGCATATATTAGTTTTGTGTATATCTTTGTTGCTCCAGGAAGCTTGCCCGGATGCCTATTAACGGTCTCGTTAATTCCCACTACATAGTCAATTCCAATTGATTTTGCCTTTGCCTCGGTCAATCCTGAAACACCGAAAGCGGTATTGCCAATCTTGGTTGAAAATGTTCCAAGTGTTCCCGGAAAAACCTTGAGTACCTTAATATTGTACAGATTTGAGCCGGCAAGTCTCCCCTGAGCCATAGCCGTGGATGCAAGCATAATACTTGAATATTCTCCAGTAAATGAACATCTCTTTCGAGCACAATCACCCACAGCAAAAATATTATCCCTGGACGTTCTGAGATATTCATCCACCTTTATACCGTACTTTTCATCTACCTCAAGGTCGAACTTTTTTGCAACATCGACATTGGGTCTATACCCAGCAGCTACTATAACAATATCTGCAGAGATGGAATCACCATTTTCTAGCAGAACAGCCTCTACAGATTCATTGCCTTTTATCTCTTTCACTCTGCTGTTGAGCAATATCCTTAAACCTTCACTTTGCAAAATTTCCGCTGCCATATCGCCGAATTCTTTATCCATTGCAGCTGGTAACAACGATTCTTCCATCTCGATAATTGTTACGTCTTTGCCTATTTTTAAAAGTTCATCAGCAATCTCAACCCCTATGAAACCACCACCAATTATTACAATTTTCTTAGCATTTTCAATAGCCTCTTTCATTTTTCTTAAATACTCAATATCCTTCCTTACCACCCAAACACCTTTTTTCTCTATACCTTTGAGGGGTAGAACAAGAGGCTGAGAACCTGTAGCAAGCACAAGTTTATTGAAAGAAACCATTTCTCCACTTTTAAGCTCAATGTTGTTTCCATCTGAGTCCATAACCTCATCAACAATCAGGTCAATATTGTTTTTTTGAAGAGGAGCATCTGGAAGAATATTATCTTCGACCTTATCAAGCGTCCCGAACATATAAGGTATGCCACATGGGACCAGAGCTACCTTCTCCTTTCTTATCAATGCTATTTTTTTATCCGGATAAGTGTTTCTGACAGAAATACCAGCCGTTACTCCCGCCGGCCCGCCACCAATTATAACAACATCGTAGCTTTTCATTAATACCCTCCTGACAGGTTATTTTGATCAAACGAAGATAATACAATGTCAAAATTTTGTCAATCATAATGATAATGATAATTATTATCACTAATAAAATATTAATAAAATACTTCACACAATTATAGTACTGCTGCCAAACCTTTTACTGGTTTTCTTTCCCCCCACTTCTGAGAAAGAATCTCAAGCCAGTCAGAAGACCATAAAACTGAAACTTATAACTGTGGCGGAGCGAATTGGTCAAGCAGGATGCTTTTTAATTCCATTTTTCTACCGTATAAGGTTAAAAGTTACAATTGAATATGGAGCACTCGGTATCATGATATTGCTCATGGAAGTATACTATTGTTGCTGGATTCGCTATATGATCCTCGGTAGAAAAGAGGAACTACTGTATACCTCTATGTGCGGAATTCCCATTCCAATGGCATTAACCCCCGTGTTCTATTATCTGGTGGCTTCCATAATGCTGAGGTCATTATGGCTCCTGATAAGCTCGGCAGTATTTGGGGTAGCTCATATTACCATTAGTTGGTTAAGTTCCAAGGAAGTTATTAAAAACAAAAATAATCGATGTTAAATCTTTTTATCTACCACAGATATCAATTTAACGGCAAATTATTTTTAAAAAACTGAAAAATCATGTACAATAAATATATTATCAACAAATAAAAAACCACGTTCGGGGGCTCACCGTGAAACGATACTTAATACCAATTACAATAATAATTGTCCAATTGGTTACGCTGAGCGCCTTGGGGGAGGCGAAAATGGAAATAGAAAGGAACAATAGCTATTCTACTATTAAAAAAGTAGTACTTTTTAATACAGGAATCGGATATTTTGAACGAAACGTTATGATAAAAAATGGAACACCATTAAAACTTACATTTAAGAGCGACGAGATAAATGATGTTCTTAAAAGCATTGTCTTTTTCGACGTTAAAGGTGGGAAAATAGAGAGAATCGACTACCCCTCTAAACTTCCACTGGATAAAATGCTGGAATCCTTTAGTATTAATATTTTAGAATCTGAAAAACTCTTTTCTATCCTCAAACAGCTAAAAGGAGAACTAATTGAAGTAAAAACGGACAAAGTATACAGAGGAATGATAGTAGGTGTCGAGATGCGACAGCGAGATGACAACTCTGTTGGATACTTAAATCTCTTTACATCTGAGGGACTCGTTTCTATATCATTCGATAGTATAAAAAAGATCCGTTTTCTCAACCCCGAAATCGAATCTCAATTCAATCAATCTCTCAAACTGATTGCCCGGGAACATAACAGGGAAAAGAAAGAACTTATCCTTCATTTCTCTGGTTCTGAAAATGGGAATTTCAGGCTGGCTTACATCCTCCCTACTCCCATCTGGAAAATGAGTTACAGACTGGTAATAAATGAAGATGATAAGGTGCTTCTTCAGGGATGGGCAATAATTGAAAATACCACTGAGGAAGATTGGAGCAATATTTCTCTCACTCTTGTATCGGGAAATCCCATATCGTATATCATGGATCTTTATACCCCAATTTTTGTGAAAAGACCCGAGATAGAAATACCCCTACCCCCTGAGATAAAACCTCGGATATACCAGGGAACAATTGAGGAAGAGGAAGAATACACTGAATACGAAATCGCACCTTCAGAAATTCACGAAAAACGGATAAGTAAAGCACCAAGCAGGGCAGCCCAGATAACCCCGGAAGTGTTTACTGCAGGCAAGGAAATGGATATCACGGGTGGTGTAAAACAAAGAATAATGGGGGAAGTAAAAGGGGATTTCTTTTCTTATACAATAGAGCATCCCATTACCATCCCCGTCCGGAAATCCACCATGATACCTGTAATAAATACAACAATAACAGGCAAAGAAATGGTTGTTTACAACGAAAATATTCTCGAAAAACATCCTCTAAATGGCTTCGAGATTAAAAATACTACAGGTATGTATCTCTCAGGTGGTCCAATCACTGTATTCAAGGAAGGTACATTCGCAGGAGATGCTCAAATAGAAACACTTGCTCCCGATGAGAAAAGGCTGATTACCTTTTCCGTAGACCTTGATACCGAAATAGTGGCCGAGCGAAAGAGTCTTCCACAGCTTATAGAATCGGTAAAAATCGTTCGGGGAGTTCTTGAAAGCAAAATAAAGCTGCAGAGGAGCATTTTGTATAGAATAAATAACAGAGGAAAGAAACCAAAGAACTTACTCATCGAACAGAATATTGATCCAGATTGGAAACTTATAAAGCCTGCAAAACCCTATGAGTTAACCCGTACCATGTACAGATTCATGCTAAAAATTCCAGGAATAGAGTCCAGGCAGCATTCGAGAAGATTTGAAGTAATTGAAGAAAAAATAATAGGAAAAAAAGTAGCACTGCTTGGTACAGATACCACAGAGATAAACTTCTATCTAAAATCAGGAGAGATAAGCGAGAAGGTGAGGAAAGCTCTTGAGAGACTGGTAAAACTGAAAGAAGATCTGGCAAAAATGGAAGAAGATTATAGAGCTATACAGGATAGATATGTAAGTTTAAGTAAAGATCAAACAAGAATCAGAAACAATATGCGGAATCTTGATAAAAACTCCAATCTGTATAAAAGGTACGTTGAAATACTTGAAAAGCAGGAGGATGAAATAGAGAAGATCCTAGAAGAAAAAGAAAAACTATCAGAAGCGATCTCTGAAAAAAAGAAAGAAATTGGAGAATACATCAATTCTCTGGATATTGAATAATCTATGGTAAATGTACCAAACAAACTCCTGTTCTAAAAAGTAATAAGGAGGAAAACCATATGGGATATAAAACAAAGTCATGGCAGGAGAAACTTGAAGATAGCAAAGATCTGCCAAAGGATTATGAAAAAAAATTCTATAGATTCTGATCTGATCTTTAAAATGAAAGAGGCAAGTTATGAAAAAATCAGTAAATCATTATTTTTATATATTTGTAATTATAATTGCACTCTTTATCCAGGGGAGTATTCCCGATCATTCAACAAACTGGAAATTATCTCATAATAAAAACCATCTATCAGCTGATGTATCACTGTATAATAATAACTCTACCGCTTCAATCCTCCCTGTAAATAACACCTTTGCAGCAAACAACATAATAGAACCTTCAAAAGGCACATTTTTAATTGCAAGTCCAGGATTGATTGATCCAAATTTTTCAAAGACTGTCGTGCTTTTAATCGAGTACAGCGAAAATGGAGCTGTTGGCCTTATAATAAACAGGCCATCGGATGTAAGGGTAAAAGAGATAATTCCTAAAGTAAGAGGTGCCTCAATTCGCAATAAAAAGGTCTTCATTGGGGGACCTGTTTCAATCTATCAATTATTTTTCATGGTTATGTCTGATAAAAAACCAGAGGATTCATACAATGTTTTTGATAATGTTTATCTGATACCAGATCTGAATAAAGCCAGCAAAGCTTTACCGAGAAGAATAATAAAAAATCAGCTCAGAATATATGCAGGGTATTCTGGCTGGGCACCTGGACAGCTCGACCATGAAATTGCAAGGGGAGACTGGTATTTGATAAAGGCTGATGTTAACAGCATCTTTTTTAAAAATCCCGAAGATGTATGGCCGGAACTCATAAAAAGAAGTACAGCCCAGTGGGTGTAGCAACAACTCAGCATTGAATCATATTAAAATATAGAAAGCTGCCAGTCGCAAATATATCACAACAGGTGTATCCAGAACTTAAAGAAGATATTTTGCATAAAACCCGGCTTGAATAGTAAAATATCGGGAATTTGTATTACTCAGATTCTTCCAATCGTTAAAAATATGGTAGTCAAGCCCAATTTCAACTCCTCCTATCATTTTCTCATTTATTAAAAATACTTTCCCGACATTCAAAAGAAGCGATGGATTAAACTTCACAAGATCACTGAAGTACGATTCACTAAGAGTGGCATTGTAGCCATAATCATTATTGTAAGATTTTCCTGAGGAAGAAACGAGGATATTAAGGCCTATACCGGCTCCTTATCGGTATAGACACTTAATTCATATTCATCTCCTCCCGCACCTGCTATTCCTCCAGTACCGGTAACTCCCAGAAGTATACTTCCCCGTGGCAACTCTTTATACTGTTTCTCTGCCTCCAGTCCTTTCCGTTTGGAATCTTCTCTCTCTGATTTTGCATCTTCCTGCTCTCGGGCAGGTTGTTTTTCAATCTGGGGCTCAATCTTCTCTCCTGATGAAAGCTCAAGGGGAGAAAGGGAAAAATCATCCACCTTCCATGTACCATATTCAAAAATCCACACCACCTCTTTTATCTCGTCATCTATTCTGTAGATCGTTCTTATTCTTTCAATCTCGCCTATCCGCATGCTGTCAGCAGGATTTATCCCCACATATGTAATTAATGGTATCTTCCCACCTTTCATTATCTCAAGATCGATATGGGCAAGTATAGCCGATTTCATCGTCTGGATTGGATCGCCGAAAAAACTTTCTTCCCAGTAATTGTAATTCTCGGTTCCCTGGAAAAAATTAAGCATTGATATAAAACTATTCCATCCCTGTTTTCCAACAAAATCGTATGATACGAGATATTCCAGTTTTCTGTAATCAAGCTCTTCACTCATCAACTCACCTGCGAGTATTTGAGCATTTTCCTCAAGCCTATTCTTCAGAAGAGTTTGTTATAATAAAATTCTCCCCATCCTCCACCATCTGCAAATGAATAGAAAAAATCTGCTGTATTATAATCGCCACTCTGTTCAAAGTACCTCCCAATACTATTGAAAGTTTCAATAGTAGAGCTATGGTACCTCACCTTTACTATGGGAATGAACTCTTTAAGGTCTCCAAATACAATTGAAGGTGAAACAATCACGGGAATAAAAATTGAACCAATAAGCAAAGCCAAAATCATCCACCTGTTAAAACTCTTCATTCTGTGCTCCTGTTAATCATTTATACTTTACACTCACAATCTGCCATCACCAATAATCATTCAAAAACATCAAAACCATGGAATCAAAAAGGCGTAAAACACCCATATAGCCTGTAACAATAAATCTAAAAACTCACACAAACAATAGTTTTTTTATTAAATTACTATAAACCCTTAAAGTTCTCAGAGTAAAACAGTCATACATAAAAACCAATGGTTTTAAATGGTATTAGATAGTAGATAAATCAGGTTGGATTATCTTAAGGATTTTTCATTTTAAATCCATTTATTTAAAATCTATT
>CAZFGQ010000037.1:0-25834 GCA_964518675.1 uncultured Spirochaetota bacterium | reverse complement strand
AGCAAATTATGTTTGGTTATCTTAGCATCACGTAACTTTGGAACATAGTCAAAAAATAAGAATCAGGATAATTCTTCAAAGAGTAGAACTGAGGAGCAAAGTTTATATAGTTCTGGTAAAGATGAGAACATATATAGCTCATACGAGAAGAATCGAGAAAATAGGGGTGGTTTTAACGATAGGGTATTATTGAATGTGCTGATGGAGAATATACCTGACTTTATATATTTTAAAGATCTGAAATCTAGATTTGTGAGAATTAATAATGCACAGGCAGTTATTTTTGGTGTGGGTAAACCGGGAGATGAAATGGATTCGGTTAAGAAGTGTTTTAATGATATTCTGGATGGTCGTGTTCCCTGCAATCATGAGAATCACTGGTTGACGAAGGAAGGGGCTAAAAGGCTGATAAGATGGATATCGGATAGAATGGAAACCCGGTAGAAACATCCCGCTTGTTGTGGCGAACGATGATGGAATAGTGGAAATTATGAAAAGGCTTTATGATAATGCTGTTCAAGCAATGCCTGGAGGAGGAATAATTGAAGTCTCAACCGAATTTAGTGAAAAAAATATCCCTTATGTTTACGGTATGAGTGACTCAAAGGGATATGTTCTTTTAAGGTTTTGTGATACAGGGGTTGGGATCGACAAGGAAAAGCTACCCCATATATTCGAGCCTTTCTTTTCAACATGGAAAATTAAAATGGCGAGTCTCGGTCTATGGTTTGTGTATTCTTTAATCACCAGGTGGGGTGGTTTTATTGAGGCTTAAAGTGAGCCACGTAAAGGAACATGTATTAAAATGTATTTACAGATGGCAAACCAGAGATCAAGTTCTGCAGATGCTAATTCACAATATACTTCTGGTTAGTATTTTTTCTTTTTCTTTGTCAAGGTAGAACTCTATTCCTTCAATCTTTCGTGGTACAACAAATGAGATGTGGCAAATTTCAATATACGTTCCAGGATATACGGGTCCTTTAACGGTAATCTTTGCCTGTTTATTTCTATCTAGGATATTAACAAATTGTCTGGCAGCTTCATTTAGTTTATGGATACTTTCGAGAACCTTACTTTTTGCCTCTATGAGTTTATAGTTATTAGGATCTTTTTTAAGTCTCTCTGAGATTTCTCCCATTTTGAATGCAAGTGTTGAGACTTTTTCTCTTATCCATTCAAGTTTCTGATTTACGCTATAGTCGATCCCACAGTATACTTCTGTTTTTACTCCCATTTTTGTTCCAATCTGGTAACAGGAAACCCCATTTTGGGCTATTATTTTACCTCCAACAATTATTCCCCTTACTCCCATCTCAAGTCTGTCTTTTGTTTGTACAAGAGAATGGAGAATCCCGGTTTCAACAAAAATACTTTCACCCGCTTCAATATAGCAGTTTTCTATAAATCTGGTTGAAACTTTCCCGGAGACAAGAATTTTACCCTGTTTTCGACCAATAATACCTCTGTTTATTATTAAGTCTCCTTTACACAGAACATCGGATGCATCAAGTGTGCCCTTGCAATATATGGATCCCCCTGCTTCTACCCTGAAACCATCTTTAATCTGGCCGTAGATGACAATGTCACCCGGAAACTTTATATTTCCGGTGCTATAATCTACGTCTCCTTCAACTTCAAATACTTCGCTGACCCATATTTTGTTTCCTCTTTTGTGGAATCTTCCATCGCAGGTTGCTATCAATTTATCTCCAACAAGTTCTGTGTTCTCCCCGGGCTTTATTTGTGGCGCTGTTTCTTTTTTATAAGGAATAAGTAGTCCTTTTACTGTTTTACCAAATTGTCCTTCTCTTTTGGGAATAAGAGTTGCCAGTGTTTGACCTTTTTTTACCAGTATATATGAGATAAAATCTCTGAAATCGATGTTTTTTTTGTCTTCGGTCCTAGCTTTTGGTTTTTGCAATAGCTCAGGTTGAATTACAAAGTAGGAAGGCTTTTCATTTACAGGTTCTTTTCCTTTAGCGATAATCACATCATTCAATTGTTCAAAGTATTCATTGCATCTTTTTATTGCCTCATTGATTGCATTCCAATCAATACCGTACACTATACCAAGGTCTTCGAGTTTTGTTCTAACATCATCAATTTCTATTGGTTTACCACCTTTTGCAGGAGGATAGAAGTCTGCCTTTACCACCATATCATTATTGTGAATGTGGATATCGCAGTATCCGTCTACCGGTGCTCCTTTTTCTGTGTCAATTTCGTCGAATTGTTTCTTTAAAATATCATGTTTAAATACAACTTCAGGAGAGTCAGGTACTTCTTCAATTAATTTCTCGACATCTTCTACGTCTTTAAGAATGTCGTCGATGCTCTTTAGCATATCTTCGTAGATATAATCTTCATCTGGCATTTTTCACCACTTGAGGTTTTTATATCTGTAGATTTTGATAATTCCTCCCTTGCTGTCAAACTAATTCAAACTTTAAATGTTTTTACAAAAAACTTGCTTTATATTATTATAGCAGAAATCTCTTGTTATTGCCATATTTAAGTGGGTGTTTGGTTTTTGTGGTTGAGGTAGAGGATTAATGTATTCCGGTACTTCCAGTTTTAATTAGATAAGCTTTTTTGGACTCATTAAATATGTATAAAGGGTTTTTCTCCGGAGGTTCACTTTTAATAGCATTATGAGAAATCGGTTTTTTGTTTTATTTAATTGCCGGTGGAATATTTATAGTATTTTGGAGGATTTATGAGAAAATCTTATAGAATCCTGTTGGTGGTGCTGATTTTTATCGTTCCAGGTGTGATTTTTAATTGTTTGTTTGCTGTTGAAATTGATTGGATCATTGGTGATGTGAAATATTCCCATCTTGGAAAGGAGTGGAGGGAGGCGGAGGTTGGGCTTAGCCTGTTTCCTGGTGATATGGTAAAGACAGGGGAGGGGAGTGAGGCTACTCTTACTGGAGAAGATTATAAAATATTTATTTCTGAAAATACAAAGTTCACTGTGTCAGAAAGGTTCCAGGATGGTGAAAAGAGAAGGAGTTTTATGTTGTTTCTTGGAAGAATAAAGATGAAACTTGGGAAAAAGAATATTACCGAACCAGAAGTTAGAACGCAGACTGTTAATTTAACCGTTAGGGGTACGGAGTTTGAAGTTGCTTCCGGATATGATGGGTCAAGTATGGTTGTCATATCGGAGGGGGTGGTTTCGGTGCGTGGTAAAAGGAAAGAGCTTGTACTTGAGAAAGATGAAGGTACAGAGGTAGGATTCGGGGAAGAACCTGAGAAAAAGTTTAAGGTAATTACAAAGGTTATAGATTGGAATGAATGGTTTAAAGTTTCAAAGGAATCGATAAAAGGAAGGGAAGAGGAGCTTCTTGGTTTGATTTTAGAGAAGTTTGACTCGATAATAAGTGAAATAAAAGATTACGAGGAGCTCAGAAAGAAAGCTCTGTCTGAGAAACAGGTTTTCCTTGAAAAAAGAGATGAGGCCTTGGAGAAAGGAGATGAGCAAAGTGCCTCTGAGTATACGAGGCTTGCTGCGGAAAAAAGCAAGATAGCCTATCATGCGATAGTAAATATCCGCTTTCTTGCCCTTTCTTCAATAGGTCTATTTGATATGTCGGAGATGATATATAAGGGAATTGAGAAACCTTCAAGGGCTATTAGAGATATTTGTGCGGCGATTACTGAAAAGTATGGATATATTGAAAAGAATTATTTAAGAGAGGGGGATCGAGAGAGGCTTGAGCAGAAAGCCGGGAGACGAAAAGGATGTATAAAAATCCTTTAATCTTTGGATACTGTCTGATCCTGATATTCTCAATATTGACCGGTACCTGCAGCGCCAGGGATGAAAGTTTTACTCTCCCAGCGTTTCAACCTGAGGTATTTATCCCGGAAGGGGAACTTGCAGAAAAAGCCAAGAAAGATACCTACCTTCCCTTTGTTAGCAATGGCTATTTGTATGTATTTTCAATGGTACGTAAAGCACCTATATGGAGGATATTTATAGGGGGTGATCTTCAAAAGCCTTTTATAGTTCTAAATGATAGGATATATTTTTATGATGTCTACAATAGAGTTTATGGAGTAGTAATAAACAGTTCTGAAATAGAATGGGTTACACAGATCGATGGTGAGATTGAGGGGGCTCTGATCTACCATGAAAGTTATCTGCTGGCAGGAACTCAGAATGGAGATGTATTTCTTATCGATCTAGAGTCTGGATCAATAATAAGAAAATACTCATTTAATAGCGAATTAAGTACGGGAGTTTACCTGTACCAGAATATTGTAATTCTTCCGTTTCGTAACGGTAGAATTGTGGGTTACGACATTTTTAGTGGAGATAAACTATGGGAGTTTTCTGCTGATGGGATTATAGTTTCACCTCCTGTAATTAAATACGGTGTTATATATTTTGGGGCATGGGATGAGAACTTTTATGCTATAGATATTTTTAATGGAAAATTAATATGGTCAACATATATTGGAGAAAACATAGCGAGAGATTTTTTGGTATTTGATGAGAATATTGTTTTATTCTTTTCAAGGGGAGAAGTAATTACACTATCGAGAAAAACCGGCGAAATTATCTGGGTAAAATATTATAGAAATGTTGAGTTTAGCTATAATTATTTCCAGGGCAATGATAAATTTTTTATTTTTTTGCCAGAGGTTGTGGCAATTGATCCTTCGGATGGAAGCATCCTTTACAGATACGAGGACAGGGCGTTTGAAATGTATAAGGATGCTCTTTTCGATATGATGATTGAAGCAACAGAACCCCTAACTGAGGAGAAAAAGGCAAGGCTATTGAGGGATGTATATTTTAATGTGTCCAGCTATCCTTTGTTACCTCCTCTCAGATATGATGAACTCTATACGTATTTTGTTGCAGAAGACTTCTATTTATATATATTTGATATGAAAAAAGAATTCTTTGTGTTGAAATACAGCCTGGAATAGTCAAATGGAGAGTTATTAAACGGGCGAACTTCGATTTTCATTTTGAGACGCAAATTACTGATACAAAATAAAAAAATCAATAGATATTAATATAAATTGTTCGAAGTTCGCCGGCACTGCAACATTTTTGGTTCTATTTTGCAATAGGATTTCTATTTTTCAGAAAACACGATATTTGTTCTAAATTACAAATTCGGGAAGTATTAAAATGAAAAGAAAGCTTAACTTAAGGAAGATTTTAGTTCTTAGTATAATAATATTATTGGGTTTTTCCACATTTTCGTGTGCAACAAGGCAGAAGAGAAAGATTGAGAGGATTCCAGAAACTGGAATAATGGGTGTAATTATACCAGTCTCTGGCGAAGGTGAGGTTATAGAGTCTCAGCCAAGGGATGAGGCGGTTATTAATTGTACATTTATGGATAATGGTGGAGGTAAGGTTTATACGGTAAATCCGGATCCTGAGGGAAGGTTTAAAGTTTTGTTGAAAAGTGGAAATTATAGAATTGAGATATTCTTGAAAGGATTTAAGGTAAAAAGCCTTGAAGTAAATATACCCCCGAACACAATGCTGGATCTTGGTGAGATAAAGCTGGTAAGAATAGAAACACAGATGGGGAAACCTTTTCTGGGTGAAGAGGATCAAACACCACTGCTTAATGAAGGTGATGTTAGTATCCAACCGCCTTCTTCCTAAATCCTGTATGTTTTTAAGAGTGGTTGCAAATTGAATAGGATCAATATATTTCTTCTCATAGCTCTTTCTGTATTTCTGTCCTTTCTTTCAATAAAATCATACGTAAATCAATTATCTTCAAGAGAACCTGAAGAAATAGTTGTACCGATAAAAATAGAAGTTTACCGTTCAGATCGTTTTCCTCTCCCTGGAGCAGATATTTATCTGAATCAAAAGTTTATAGGAAGAAGTGATGAAACAGGGGTATTCTCTGATGAAGTGAGACTTATTGTTGGAGAAGTATATACTCTCAGGATAGAAAGGGATTCTGGTGGGTATGTTTATGGACCCTGGGAAACTCATTTTAAAGCTGAAAGGGAGATTGAAATTAAAAAGCTTGTGCGTCCAAGAGAAGAGGGGGTGCCTTCTCTCGAAGGTGAGTTTGATATATTATCCGAGATTGAAAGGGCACAGCTTGGGCGGGCCAGTACTTACGAAAAATATCATTTTCTGGCAATCCTAGACGGGTATATGTATTATACCCTGAAAGTCACTTCAGAGGGGGGTAAGCCCGCTGATAATGCAACTGTAATAATAAATGGGAAGGAAGAAGGAAAAACTGATAATGATGGAATTTTTTTGGTGAAGTACACCGGGGAGGATACAAGGGAGGAAACCATACAAATTAATAAGGAAGGTGAACATATATGGAAAGACAGTGTGGAAATCTATCCTTCAGCTGAGATAAATATTGAATTAAACAAGATGCTTCTTATTGATGTAAGGTGTATCACTGAGTACTATGATGTTTCAACAGGCATTAAGGATGCTGAAGTTAGTGTGGTGAAAAATGGTACAAAAGTTTTTCTTGGTAAAACAGATTCAGAAGGAAATTTATTTTCAAAGTTTAAAAGTGAAAGGGGAGTAGATGGACCACTGGTTGTCGAGATAAAGTATCCGAGAGGCTATGTGCCTGCAATCAACGAAAGAAGAATAAGAGTAAAATCTGATATGCCGAAGCTTGAGTTATACGATATATCATTTTATATCAGATCTCCCACTCCCCGTATATCTGTTTTTCCAATCGATGTGGTGGGTGCCAGCGATCCTTATCTGATTAAGAAAGCGGAGGAAATAAGAAGGTCAATTGAGGATTTAATTTCTGTTCAAAAGATCTTTAATTTAACATCAGGAATTGATACGAAAAGACTTCTTGAGAGGTTTGAGGTAGACTACAAAAATGGGAAGGGATGGGCTGATAAACCTATAGTAAAGAAGTATGTAGATGCAATTATTTTTGGGAGTTTATCGAGAGAAAATGGAAAATTAAATGTGCAGTTAAAATCCATTGACTATAATGGAGTTAAACTCTTTGAAATAAGCAGGGAATTGACACAGAGGGATATCAGAGCATTTGTAGAGAATGTTTCTAATTTACTCTTACAAAAATTTCCTTTTGAGGGAATAATTTTTGATGTCAGAAATGGTATCAGGATAAACCTCGGCTCCAGGTTTGGTATAAGAAAAGGGACTAGTTTTCATGGCTATTATGAAAGGATCGGTATCAGTCAGAAAAATATAATAAAAAGAAAAGTTGCAAAACTGAGAGTAGTTGATGTTAAGAGAGATTATTCTATGTGTGAGCTTGTGTCCGTAGAGGAGGGATTTCTTGTTGAATCAGGGATAAAGGTAAAGAGGTATATTGAAGAGGGCGTTAAGAAACACAGAATATATCTAACTATTGAAATAGTATCGGGAAAAGAACCTGTGGAGGGGGCAAACATTTATATTGATAGGGTGTGGATAGGGCAGAGTAATGACAAAGGGGTATACAAAGCTCGTCTTCTATCAAATAGTGAATATGAACTTATGGTTTATAAAGAAGGCTTTGAACCATTTGAAAAATTGATTAAAACCGGTGAGACCGATGATGTTCTATCTGTTAATATTAGAAGAGGAATAGCTGTTTTGAGGATTGACTCTAATCCGGCTGGAGCAATGGTCTCAGTAGATGGTAAACCGGTAGGCATTACCCCATTGAAGGAGCCAATAACTGTACCCTACGGTTTTCATCTTATTGAGCTCGAAAAGGAGGGATATAAAAAGTATAAAAATTATATCAAAATTGATAGAAAAAGGATTAATTTCACAGGGAAGAGAAAAATCGTTTTGTATCGTGATTATTATTCTCTGGCCAGGAGTTACTTTGAGAAAGGACAGTATGAGGAAGTCATTGAGGTTCTTGAAAAAGTTGATGCCCGTCATCCAGACTATTTAAAAACCTTGAAATTGCTTGGATATATATATTTAAATGACATCAAAGATTATTCCAAGGCTACTCAATATTTCAGTAAAGCTATTTCCATTGCAGAGAAGATGTATAATGAAACTGAGGTTCTTTTTTTGAAGTACAATCTTGCGCTTTCATACTTTTTTGATGGAGAAGAGAAATATTATATTAATGAGTTTGCTTCCCTTGAAAGTTACAAAAATGCTATTTTGAACTTCAATGAGGTACGCCTGGGGAAAAACCTTATTCCAATAGACAGGAGAGAGGAGATCCTCCTGGATTCTATATTTTATATGGCAGTTTCCTATCAAAAGTCTTATTATTTGACTGAGAGGGTTGAACATCTAATTAATGCAGAATCTTTATGGCGAGACTATTTTGATTTTTTTAATAAAGAGCTTTTAAAAGATTCTTACTTTAAAAATCAATATGAGACTGCCGAATCATATAGAAAAGAGATTGAGAGGCTTAAGGGTGAAACTCATTAATAGTTGTATTCTCTGTGTTTTTTTAGTTTTAATGGTATTTGCCCTGAGTTGTACAAGAAGCGTTAAGGAACAACCAGTGCCACCTCCACCCCCTCCATCGCCCCCACCAAAGCCCAGACCAGAGATAAGAATAAAACCGGATTATGGTTCTATAGAGTTTAAAATAATTAGTATACAGAGGCTTGATGAGAACGCCGGGACATACAATTCTTATAACCCTCAGTTTTCCAGCGATGGGAGTTTTATCTCAGTAGAGGTGGATTTGAATAACAGAAAGAGAATATATATCTATAGAACTAACTATAATTTTGAAGAGAAAAAACTTAGTTTTGAAAAGATTAAGGAGGTTTCACTTCAATCTCAGACAGACGAGGAAAGAAAAATTGAGGAGCTTTTTCAGGCGGCCTATCTGGAGAGTTATAATTATGAATTCACCTGGTTCCCAAGCGATGAGCTTTTTATATTTACCTCCAATGCTGGAATGGGGGAATATAATCTTTTTCTTGGTTCAATTTCGGGAGAAAATGATTTTTTCAAAAAAATTATTTCTGTTCTGCCCCTGACAAGGTTTGGTGAGTACTATATGCTGACCAGGCAAATGAGTAAGGACGGTCAGGCAAGAGTATCTCCCGAAGGAAAGCGAATTGTATTTACTTCTGGAAGAACCGGTAATGGCGACCTCTACATGATTAATATCGAAACCGGAAAACTGAAGAGACTTACGTTCAGTGAAGAGACAGATTTTTTCCCGAGATGGTCTCCTGATGGGAAAGATATCGTGTACACTACAGGTGGAAAGTTTGCACATGATATTCATGTAATTCGTAATGCAGGTACAGATGAGCAGAAGGATGAGGTTCTTGTTAAGTGGTTGTTCGATGATGTTTTGCCTAAATATTCACCGGATGGAAAGTACATAGCTTTTTATACCACTTATAATCTGGAGAGGGATCCATTCAATACGAAAAGATGGGGGATCATGGTAATTCCATCGGATGGGTCAGCTCCAAAGGCAGGGAAAGAGCTGGTAAGTTATTTCAAGATTCCAAATGTAATCAAGGATAATAATCAGGGTGTTGGTTGGCTACCAGACAGCAGGAGGATATTGTATGCTAAAAGTATTGAAAGTGGATACAATCCTATATATATTTTTGATGTTGAAACGGGAGAAGAGGTACTTGTTGAAACAAAAACCCGCATAAATCATGACATCGCAGTATCCTCAAATGGGCTGGTCGCTTTTAGAGCACAGGTATTAGGATGGGATAGAATCTTTATTGCCAATACCACCTATTTTCAGGAGTATCAGAGATTATTGTTCGAGGCAAAGAAAAAATATGAAACTGAGAAATCAATGTAGATCGGAGGCTATCCAGGGCATTTATGGAATAAATATCAGTAGAATTACACTTATTCCATTTATTGCATTATTTTTTTTATTCCTGTTCAGCGCAACTGCGTATCCGATCCCAAAAGAAATAGAGGAAGCTCTCAAACTCAATCGTATAAATCACTATGACGAGGCAATTCAGCTAATAGAGAAGGCTCTGAGAGAGGAGAAAATAAAACCGGATATAACTACTGCCTATACAGTTGGCAGGATCCTTTACAGAAAGGGTGAGTTCTATCACGAACTTTCTGAAATAAATTTCATTACAACCCAGAGTTATCTCGAAGAGATAGTTAGAAAGGAGAAACCCACACCTCCGGAGTTAAAACTGTTCCTGGGAATAAGTTATTTTTTTATGAAACAATATGTGGAATCGGCTGGTATTCTGACACAGGTGGCTGGAAAAGGAATACTTCGGGAACCTCTTGCCGGGTATTCTTCGGCATATATGGCCGCTTCCTACTATATGAGTGGTGAAAAGGACAGAGCCTTTGAAATATTTAACAAACTTGAAAAGTCCACACCCCTCTCAGCCTCTGTGACAGGTTATCTTTACAGTTACCTGGGAATTAATCCTTCAAAAGGTGAGGAGATTGCAAAATGGGCCTTTGAAAAAATGGGGGAGGTGGGGAAAAAGTATCGATCGATTCTTACTCTCAACTATGCATATACATTAATGAAAGCTGGAAATTATGAAGAAGCTTACAGAATAGTAAAGGGTGTAGACCTGGATGTTCCGCTTTACATTTATAAGCCTTTAAAGTTTAAAGAAGTGAGGCTTTATGACCTATCAATGGTGGACAGTTATGCAAAAATAATTTTTGGGGAAGCTATCAAAAACCTTGAGCCAATAGCACTTTCTTCATCGGGAGAATTGGCTTCTTTTGCTTCTTTTTATGTTGCACAGATGTACCTGTATCTAGGAGAAATTGATAAGAGTTTCAGGTATGCCCAGAAAGCCAGGAGGCTTTCTGTAGCAAGTTCACTCACCATGGTTCGCGCAATAGCGCTTGAAAATTCGCTCAAAATTATGACTGGAAAAGAGAGAAAGGCTTTAAAGGTGCTGAGCGCAGAGATAGAAAAAATATTTGCCAGACCATCCACTTTACTTGAAATGATGTATGTGGTTATAAACTCTGGTGTTCCCTATGAAAAAACGAAAGATCTGGTGGCTAAGGTCGAATCTTTTATCTATGATACCCAGTGGAATAGGACGAGAAGGGATTCAGCTCTTCTTGGTGAGCTGGCTCTGTACTCAGGAAGAACAATAAAAGCTATATATTATCTTGAAAGGGCGAGGGATAAGGGTAACAAGAATAAAATTGAAACAAATGATCCAGCATTTCTTCTAAAACTTGCATATGTGTATTATCTGCGAGAATATTACTCGGAAAGCCTTGAAATACTTTTTGCTCTTGGAAAACATTTTACGGGGATCAGACTTCTTCAGAATAATTTTCAGTCCATCTATTCCTATAAACAAAGGGGTAGCGGAGAAGCATTTATAGAATAAAATGGGTGGAGAGATTTTTTTCTGAAAAATTAGCTACATCATATGATTAGATGTAAAAGGGGAAATTAAAAATGTCGGTTAAAAAAATCCTATATATTACAGTACTGCTTCTGGGAATTGTTTTCCCAATCAGTGTATTTTCACAGGAAAACTATGGGGGAACTCTGATTTACGGTGAGTATGGTGCACCGACAAGATTTGTTCCGATTCTTGCAAATGATGCAATCTCAATAAGATTTCTCGAGCTTATTTATAGCTCATTGGTCTATTATGATTTTGATGGTAAGATAAGAGGAGATCTTGCCGAACGATGGGAAGTATCAAAAAACTTCAGGGAGATAACTTTCTACTTAAGGAAAAATGTTTACTGGCATCCGGTTCCCGGCCAGACGGAAAGGGTTAAATTCACGGCAGATGATGTTGTAAAGACTTTTAAGATTATGATGAACCCCAGAACACTTACCTCAATTCAATTGAGGTATAGTTTTATAGATAGAGCTGTAAAGGTAAACGATTATACTGTTAAGTTTATTCTTAACAAACCTGTAATAAACGTACTTGGAAGGTTTACGTTTAAAATCCTGCCTTCTTTTATGCTGAAGAATATTAATTATCTCAGAGGAGATGAGGATCTTCTGATATACAAGCATCCTATAGGGACCGGACCCTATATGTTTGTTGGTAGGGAGGGGCCAGGTTCTGAAATTGTACTGGTTGCTGACAACAATTATCATCTTGGAAGACCCCATATCTCAAAGATTATTATGAGGCCTTTTGCCGATCAAAATATTATGACTCAAACATTACTCTTTGGGGGCATAGACCTTGAGGTTAGAGTCCCTCCACGAGATATTGCAGAGATTCAGGGTGATGCGAGATTTGAGCTTTATCCATACAGTACTCTTTCCTTTTCATTTTTTGGGTATAATCTGAGAAACCCTGTACTCGCGATAAAAGAGGTTAGAAAGGCAATTACATATGCAATAAACAGGCAGGAAATGCTGGATTCATTTTTCGAGGGAAAAGGGCAGCTTATATCTGGCCCATTTGCTCCTGGTAGCTGGGCATACAACCTCGATGTTAAACCACTGGAGTATTCTCCTCAAAAGGCTAACGCTCTTCTGGATAGGGTTGGATTTACTGAAAGAACAAAATCTGGTATAAGGAAAAAGGGCAGTTATGAGCTAAAGTTCAAAATGGTAGTGCCAATATCCAAAGAGAATGAAACCACAAAGAGAGTGATACTTGCATTTCAAAATTATTTAAAGAGGGTAGGAATAGGAATTGAAATAGAGTGGCTTGAATGGCAGGCGTGGACTGAAGCTGTTTTTTATAGACATGATTTTGATATCATTTATGCAGAATGGTTGTTTGATGATTCCTTTGATATTTCTTCCTTATTTCACTCAAGAGAAATAGGGCCGGGAAAGAATAATTTTGGGGCTTATAGAAACCCGGAGGTTGATGCTCTTCTTGATGAAGCAAGAAATACCCTTGATATTGAGAAGAAAAAAACAATATATAAAAAGCTTCACGAGATTCTTGCTGATGATGCCCCTTATACCTATCTGTGGACTCTTACCAATTATGCCGCATACAACAGAAAATTGAGACGTGTAAGTATTCATCCCACAAGATTTTTTACCTATGTAAAGGACTGGTATATTGTTGAAGAGGGTTCTGATTAATGCCAAAAGCACTTGGCTTTGTACTTAGGGAGCTTTTCTATACCCTTTTGTTAATCCTAGGTGTTACCGCTCTTATGTATATGTTGTTTAATCTTATGCCTGGAACCTTTCTCGGGAAAGGCAGTGGCCTGAAAGGGTATGTGGATCTGATAAAGAGGCTCCTAACTCTCAAGTTTGGTGTTTCTCCGGTAACTGGAATAGATATAAGAAGCCTTGTTTTTCCAGCCTTTAAGAATACGGTGATCCTAACCGTAGGAAGCCTGTTCATCTCGGTGATTATCTCAGTTCCAATTGGTATATTTTCGGCTTTCAGGGGTTTTAAAAGCTATTCCTGGCCATTTGTAGTTTTATCTTACATTTTATCCTCGATTCCTGTTTTCTATTTTGGATACTTTGTGATATATATCTTTTCAAGACATTACGGGTATCTTCCGATATACAGACCTTTTGTGGAGGTACAACGAAATCCTTTTATCACATATGTAATTCCGATTTTTGTTCTCGGCTTGAGTAATGATTCTGTAAGTGAGATCGTGCGGCTTGTTACAAATGAGCTTAACAGAGTTATGGGGACCGATTATGTTGTTGCATCAAAGGCCAGGGGCGAAAATGTTTTAGTGGGGGCAATGTACGAGGGTATTCTTATCCCGTTAATTTCAATTGTATTTTCGAAGGTTCCCTATATTATAGGAGGTGCTGTAATTGTAGAATATGTATTTAACTGGCCCGGGATGGGGAGGCTTGCCTTTCAGAGTACCCTGCAGAGGGATCTCCCCGTTCTTCTTGTTATTGCCTTTTTGTCCATACTTATTGTAAGAGCCGGAATGATCATTAAGGATATATTGCTTTACTATATATCTCCCAAAGAGGTTTAAAACCCTGAGGATATCTGTATAAAATGAAGAGATATTTTTTTGAAGAACCTCTGGTTAGACCAAGATTGGATGAACAATTCCATGTGCCTATATACAGAAGGGCGAGTATCAGAGATGTAATCTCCATTGGTTTTGGACTCTTTGTTGTCAGTTATCTCCTGACTTTTTTTACAATTTCTGTTACTAACCTGTTTATTAGAGATCCGATGCAGGTTGACATGCAGAATATATTCAGGCCTCCGAGTTTCGAATACATTTTTGGTACTGATTATCTTGGAAGAGATATTTTTTCCAGGATTGTCAAGGGAACCGAAGCATTTTTCCTGCCTGGACTTTTAAGTATATCGGTATCCACAAGTATGGGCCTGTTGTTTGGTATTATTGCTGGTTTTTATCCGCGGAGTTTTGGCAGGATTATTTTTTATATATTAAACATCATTGATTCTGTCCCGAGAATAATCTTCATATTTATTATCATTGTGATCTTTAAACCATCCCTATACCTGATCATGACATTTGTTGGAGTAACAAGCATTCCGAAGGTTACATCTTATATAAAGTCGAAGGTTGAGACTCTAAAAAGGCAAAGGTATATAGAAGCGTGCAGGGGACTTGGGCTCAGCAGGGCAGCAATAATCTTTAAACATATTGTATGGCTTTCATGCAAGTCTGTTCTTCTTATTCAGGCCACCTTGGGTATGGGGGAAGCAATCCTTATAGAGACCTCCCTCTCGTATCTTGGTATAGGGGTTCAGGAACCAACCCCTAGCTGGGGAAATATGGTTGCAATGGGGAAAGACTTCTTTTTCCAGGGGAAATTCTGGCTTTCGACTATACCAGCTGTGGTGATAATGGTAACCATTATGGGACTTTACCTCCTCAGCGATGGGCTCAATTCAGTGTATAATGAAAAGGTGTCAAGGTAGATGGCAAATCTTGCAGAATTAAAAGGGCTCAAAGTCTATTTCTATGATCAGAGGGACAAGAGATTTATAAGAGCAGTGGAAGATATGGAGTTTGAGGTTGAAGAAGGGTCTATAATGGGGCTTGTGGGTGAGTCCGGGTGTGGAAAAACAATAACAGCAAGAGCCTTAATGGGGCTTATCGATAGTTATCCAGGGTTGATAGGAGGAAAGTTTTACTTCAGACCGAGACCTGAAGACACCCTTGAACTGGTCAGAAATATAAGACGTGGTGTGAGTAGAGAGAAAACTCACAGCCGTGATGTTCAATATGGCAGTGGTAGCCAGAAGAAACCTTACAAGAAAGACGGGATGTTCGATTTATTTTACGGGATTGAAGAATTTGTAACCTTTAAGAAGAAACCCTTTACCATAATAAAGGATACGGAAAAATGGCTCAGGCGAATGGACAGAATTATGGAAAATATAAGAGGTAAAAATATATCAATTGTGTTTCAGAATCCAGGTTTGAGTTTGAACCCGTATATCCCGGTTGGGCTTCAGTTCGAAAAAACTTTGAGGAGGTTCAATCCTGGTTTAAAAAGAGAAGAAATCAGATCCAGAATGCTGGAACTCTTTAACTCTGTTAAACTTTATCCGGGACAGAAGATAATTGGCATGTATCCACCATCTCTTTCGGTTGGTATGGCACAGCGTGTTGTAATAGCAATCGCGATATCGTCTTCACCCAAACTTCTTATAGCCGATGAACCAACAACGGGATTGGATACCTCAAATAGAATAAGAATTATTGATCTTCTTCTTTCTCTTGTGAACGAAAAAGCTCTTACAATGATATTCATAAGCCATAATATAGGACTGGTTGGTTCGGTGGCCGATTCAATAACTGTAATGTACGCTGGTTATGCAGTGGAAAGGGGGAGCAATTCCGTGGTAATAATGTCGAAAAAGGGGCCAAATCATCCCTACACAGAAGCTCTGCTGGAGGTTATGCCTGAAGAGAGTGAAATTATGGCCGGGAGGAGATTGAAGGTGATAGAGGGAAATGTTCCGGGCAATAAGATCGAGATAAAAGGGTGTCCGTTTATGCCCAGATGCAGGTATGCAAGAGGCAAACTTGCGAAACTTTGCGAAAATGAAAAACCGGAATTGTACGAGGTAGAACCTGAGCATTTTATTAGATGTTTTCTATTCAGGGAGTGAAAATCATCTCCGGGGGAATTTGTTGGGTGTAATACTTAGAGCCTACAGGATTAAGAAACATTTCTATTCAGGAGATAGAACCACGGTAATAAAAGCGTGTGATGAGGTTAATATTTCTATCCCGGAGGCCAGCATAGTTGGACTTGTTGGTGAATCCGGCTGTGGCAAGACAACCCTGGCAAGAATTTTGTTAAGATTACTGGAACCGGATTCAGGTATTATATGGTTCAGGGATACTAATATCACCTCACTTGCTGAGAAGCAACTCAGACCGATCAGAAAGTATTTTCAGATGATATACCAGGATTCCAGATCTGCCTTTCACCCGAGGATGAGGGTTTTCGATGCATTGAAAGAGCCCCTAAGGCTTTATACAGATCTACATGGGAGGGATCTGAGGGATAAAATAGAGTCTTTGCTTGAGATGGTAAATCTCAATAAAGGCTTGCTTTTCCACTTTATCGGGAACTTATCGGGCGGTGAGATCAAAAGGCTTGATATTGCACGGGCTCTTTCAATTAACCCAGAGATAATAGTTGCTGATGAACCATTATCTATTCTGGATATTTCAATACAATCGAGGATAATAAATCTTTTGCTGGATGCAAGAGAAAAGAATGGTGCGTCGATTCTGTTTATTTCCCATGATCTCGGTATTGTTAAAATGCTCAGCCAGAAGATCTATATAATGTACGGAGGAAGGATAGTAGAGATAATTAATAAAATGAAAGCTTCTTTTAGGCCCATGCACCCATACACCATGTTTCTGTGGGAACCAAGAAATGGAGAATTCAGTGTTGGTTTTCCTCCGGGTGGATGTGTTTATAAGAATAACTGCTTGCTTTACAGGGATAGGGGATTTCCACTTTTATGTGCGGAGGTTCAACCCAGATTGAAGAAGGTTTCGGATGGTCATTGGGTTGCCTGCCATTTTGTTAAACCATAATTTGTGAAGTCTGGTGACAAAGATCACAAAAACATATTGATATATCAATGCTTCCAAAGTGTATTGTTTCCGTGTGGAAAACATGAAAAGATTAATTTTAATGTTTTAACGGTGTGGCGATGAATAGTTGGCAGGAAGATGTTTCCAGTACAGGGAAGATCGCAAGATCAGCGTTGAGTATAAGTGTGGTTACTTTTGTATCCAGGATTTTTGGACTTTTAAGAGAGTGGACGCGGGGCTATCTACTTGGGACAACGGGGAGCAGTGATGCCTTCTCGCTTTCATTTATGTTTCCCAATCTTCTCAGACGTCTTGTAGGTGAGGGTGCAATGCTGGTGGCGTTTGTTCCTGTTTTTGCGGAGCTGAAAGAGCGGTATGATGAAGATTATATAAGGGAATTTGTTAAAAGCTTTTTTACACTTATGGTTTTTATCCTGGTAACAATCGTTCTTATCGGCTATTTTCTGGCTCCTTTGCTGAGATTTTTCCTTCCTGAATACACAAAAATTCCAGGCAAAATAGAACTTACCATACTGCTTACAAGGATTATGTTCCCATATATTCTTTTTATAAGTCTTGCTGCACTTTCCCAGGGGATTCTGAATACGTATGGAATATTTGTTCCATCTGCTGCCACTCCCATACTGTTGAATGTTTCAATAATATCGTTTGGCTTCCTTTTCTGGCGCTATTTCAGAGATCCAGGTATCGCACTGTCTATAGGAGTTATATTTGGTGGCATGCTACAGTTTGTTTTTCCACTTCCTTTTTTGTATAAAACGGGAATAAGGTATGGGTTCAGGACAGTTTTCAGAGATGAGGGTATAAAGAAAATATTTACACTCATGGTTCCCGGAATCTTTGGTGCGGGTATTTATCAGATTAATGTGCTGGTTTCTCAAATAATCGCTGCAATGCTCGAAGAAGGTTCAGTTGCTGCGCTGAGATTTTCAAATGTGCTTGTGGAATTGGTTCTTGGCATTTTTATAATTTCTATTTCCACAGTTATACTTCCAGATCTTTCAGAGAAAGTTGCCAGAGGAGATGAGGAAGGTATAAGAAAGAATCTATCCTTTGCTTTAAAACTTGTCGGTCTTATTACCTTTCCGGCTACTGCGGGGTTAATGGTTTTGAGAACAGAAATAGTTACTTTTTTATTTAGATATGGACAATTTGGGAAACATTCTGTTGGACTGGTTTCTTATGCCCTTCTTTTTCATGCAACCGGTATTGCCGGGACTGGGGCAACGCGGGTTTTGCTTCAGATGTTTTACTCTTTTAAAGATACAAAAACACCGGCCATAATAGCTGCTGTTGTAATGGTGGTGAATCTGCTTCTCTGCTATTATTTATCCAGAAGATTGAGCCTTGGAGGAATTGCGCTGGCAGGGTCAGTTGCAGCTTATGTAAATCTTTTATTGCTGATGGTGATTCTGTTAAAAAGATTCAGAAAACCATTTGATGGTACAGTTTTTTTTGGCCTGGGTAAAACTTTAATATCAACCCTGATAATGACTGTATATCTATATATTATTCGATTGAGGTTTGAAAGAATAATTGAATTCAACAGGTCTTTCAATGCGTTATTTACGATTGGGGCAATAGTGTCATCACTTGTAATCTATATTCTTGTGAATCTCCTTTTAAGAAACAGAGAAATTCTGATGATAAAGGATATATTGCTGAGAAAATTGAAACCATAGAGATATGAGTGCTACAGAGGTATCTCATTCACTTTGACTCTCTTAATTAGATTTTCCATATCTCTCACGCTGAAGTGGCAGGCGCCATCTCTCTGGGTGTTTGCCGTTCCCATGCACACTGAGAGTATTGTTATTTCTTTTTCTGATAAACCCTGTTCTAGCCCTATAATGGCTCCTGCGAGCGCTGCGTCACCCGAACCGACGGTATTAATAATTCTTTCCACAGTGCATTGGCCATGATAGCATTTTCTGCCAGAGGAAAAAATGAGCCCGTTTTTTCCCAGGGAAAGAGCAACATAATTGATCCCTAAAAAATGAATTTTTTTTATTATCGAGATGTAGTCATTTTTACCAGTAACCTTGATTCCGGTTAAATCTTCAGCTTCTTCCAGATTTGGTTTTACGAGAAAGGGTTTTGCCTTGGTGCCTTCTTTAAGGGGTTTGCCGGATGAGTCAAGATATGTTCTCAATCCATTTTTTGAAGCGATTCTTATTAATTCTTCGTAAATGGTATTGTCTATTCCCATGGGGATGCTTCCGGAAAAGGCTATTGCGTTGAAATGAGGTAGAGTTTCTTTGATCATCTTAAGAAATTTATCCTTATCAGCCGGGGATAAACTCGGTCCCTTTTCTCTTATGTGAGTTTCAGAGTCCGATACGTTAGTGATTATTGTGGTATTAATTCTGAGGTTTCCTTTAACCTTGAGAAAATTGTGGGGTATACCTTCGTTGTCGAGTATTGAAAGATAGAATCCACTTCCGGTTTCCAGGATTATTCCCGATGCAAGTGTGGAGAATCCCATTGTTTTTAATGCCCTCGAAACATTTACCCCTTTGCCTCCTGCATAGTTTTTCACTTCATCTGCAATTAGCGTTTTCCCTATCTGGAAATTATTGATATAAAGGGTTCTGTCCAAGACCGGGTTAAGTGTAATTGTAAGGACTTTGGTTTTTGGTCCTTTAAGTGTTTTTTCAATTGTATTCATCCATGTTTCCCATCTGAACTTGTTTAAATATGTTTTGTTTGTTATAATTTAAAAGAAATAAATCCCTGTATCCATTGTTATTTTTGGAGGTGAATGTGGAAATAGGTATATTGTATTCAAGTGAGAAAAGTACAGTTGAGAAAATAGCCCATGGACTCAAAAGGGGCCTTGAGGAGCAGGGGCAGAAAGTATTTATATTTTCCGACATTTCAAGTTCATTTGCAGGACTTGCCAGGTGCAGACATATTTTCATTGGAAGTTTTATTACCTCGATTTTTAAGGCAAAAACTCCGCAAAAACTCAGGGATGCACTTTCAAGGGCTCCGGGGATAGGAGGAAAGCGTTCAATAGCTTTTGTTGCAGGGAGCGGTCCGGGTGCAAGAAAAGCCCTGGTTGCTCTGATGAGTGATATGGAAAAGCAGGGATGTTTTATTATTGACCAGCGGGCATTTGGTTCTGAAAAGGAAGCATACGAGTTTGGTAGAAATGTAACACTTAAAGAAAGCTAGAAATAAAAAATCATAGAATATACTACCTTTGAATTTGAATTGGGGATGATAATAACGGCTTTTACTCTGCTTTTTTACTCATCAGTACCGCAACGAAGCTGAGCGGTTCAATGTTCTGGAGAATAATTTTCATCATTGCTGTCATCGGCACGGCAAGGAAGGCTCCTACAATTCCCCATACGTAGCTCCAGAAAAATAGGGAAATGAGAATAAGAATGGGTGATAGGTTGAACTTGTTGCCCATCATTTCAGGATCTAGGAAACTACCAAAGAACAGTTGTATCCCGATAAGGGATGCAGCAACAAGCAGGGGCTTGTATACATCGCCAAACTGTATTGCGCTGAGCAGAATTGGGAATATTACTGCAATAATTGATCCTATATAGGGTATGTAGTTGAGAAAAAATGCAACAGCTCCCCACAAAACTGCGAACTTAACCCCTAGTATTGCGCAGGTAACCCCCGTAAGTATTCCTGTTGCGGCACTTATTAAAGTTTTAATGAAGATATAATTGATTATCTGATGGTTAATGTTATTCACTATATTAAATATCTTTTTTGCCTTTTCTTCATCAAAAGCTTTATTTATTAAACTTGGATAGTTGTGATAGGTGAGGTATATGAATATGAGAATGAGTATTGTCATCAGGAATTTCCCGATGAATGAGAAGGATATATTGAGAGCAGAGGATAGGAGTTCTGCTATTTTTTGACTCTGGAAAAAGCTACTCATGCCCGATGTATCTATGCTGAGGTATTGATTGAGGAATGAAGCCATTCCGTCGAGTACTCTACTCTGCAGTGTTGGAAGAAGATCGATAAAATCTTTTGTGTTTTTTACAATTATCTGTGTGAAGAAGGTACCCGCTACCGAAAGTGCAGCTAGAATGATAAACAGTGTGAGAAGTCTGGGAATTTTATATTTTGCCAGGAACTCAACAATGGGTGCGAAAAGGTAGGTAATAAAAATTGCCAGTACAAGGGGAATGAATATTCCTTTTAATGTTTTCAGTATGAATACTATGCTTATGATGAGAATGATAAATGCTGTAATTTTTAAAATGTTTTGCCAGTGTTCTTCGGTTCTATCGAGTATTGGTTTATTGGTCATATCTGAGTCCAGAACGCGTTTTAATCTGTTCTCTAAATGTATTATGATGAGTAAAAAAAATCAAATAGGTATTTATGGTTAATGGACTATTGATTCTATCCAGAATGGTTCTGTAAGCTGTTTTTTTAAATTTTTAATCAGAAGGTCTTTATCTATTGATTTGTGCTCTTTTAGTATTGTTGTGAGGAAATTAGAGTGCTTTCTGCCCATTCGATAATTGGGCTCTCTCGGAGGATGTTTAAGATAGCGTTCTACCAGACTCAGATCTGCATCCACTATAAGGGAACCCTGGTAAATTGAAAACTCTTTGCCCCTGTATAGTGAGCATCCAAGAATTTTTTTGTTATTTATGGCAAGATCGGATATACCAGCGGGTGTGACGTTTTTTATCCCCGTGGATTTCAATGCTTCTATTATATTTTTGTTAATCAGTAGCATTGCTTCTGTTATCCCTGGATACATGCGGGTTTTGTATCCTATCGAGATAATTATCATCCCTTTCAGTAAAACCACACCGCATCCGCCACCTTTTCTTTTATAAACCTCAATACCGTCTTTCAGGATATTTTGTATCTTAAGTTCCTCTTGGGGCCTGGAGGAGTATCCCAGTACAATCTCAGTTTTTTCCTGTTCCTTTATCCTATAGGTGTAAACAGCGCCTTCAAGATCTGTTAGTACCTCTGTATCAAGATGCAGGGGTTTTATTTCTATCGTTTTGGTTGATTTTTCCATCATGGAAATATATTCTTAAGTACTACCATATCAAAATGATTTTTCCTGGCAAAATCTTTTATTCAGGGGGAGTGATGGAGCTGTTAACTGATACAAGCGTAAAACCCGATCTGGAAGGATTTTTGAATGTGGTTACGAAGAAGAGAGAACCCGACAGGGTTTATTTTATTGAGCTATTCCTCGATGACGAGGTTAAAGCTGCCGTGTCCTCAAAGTACGGGCTGGATGAAAAGATAGATCCGGGAGATAAATTTGGGGAATTGAAACGAGATATTCTTGTTCACAGGTTCCTCGGATATGAGGTTTTCAGGATTTCCGTTATAAGAAAGGATTTTTTTCCTATGCGTTTTGTTGAAACTGCTGATACCACTCAGTATGTTGAGCAGAGCAGGGGCAGGCGGGAGTGGACTGAGGAGCACAGAGGACCGATTCAGAGTATAGAGGATTTTGAGAAATATCCGTGGCCCTCGGTTGATGAAATTGATTTGAGTCCGTTTGAGTGGATGGAAAAGAATCTTCCGGAGGATATGGGGGTTTATGATTTAACTGCCCATATCCTGGAGATGCTCTCATTTTTGCTGGGATATGAAACTATGTGCTACAAAATGGTAGATGAGCCTGAGTTGATAGACCTTGTACTTGATAAAATCGGGGAGTTTTATGTGAAGTATACCGAGGTAATGTGCGACTTCAACTGTGTTCCCATTGTATGGGGTTCGGATGATATGGGATTTAAAACATCAACACTGGTTTCACCAGATTTTTTAAGAGAAAAGATACTCCCCTGGCATAAGAAGTGTGCAGATGTAGCGCATGCAAAGGGCAGGCCCTACTTTCTCCATTCATGCGGTAACCTGGAGGAAATAATGGATGACCTTATCGACTGGGTGGGTATGAATGCAAAACATTCCTTCGAGGATGCAATTATGCCGGTGAAGGAGTATTTTAAGGTTTATGGGCATAGAGTTTCTGTGCTTGGAGGTCTTGATGTGGATTTTTTATGCAGAGCGGATGAGCTGTCAATAAGAAAAAAGGTCAGAGAGATACTTGATGTGTGCATGAATGGCAGGAAGTTCCTCAAGAAATATAAACCTGGAGGCTACTGCTTCGGAACGGGTAACACGGTTGCCAATTACATTCCTCTTGAGAATTATTTGATAATGCTCGATGAGGCAAGAAAGTTTATGTAACTATGAGGATCTGAATATCACAAACGTTTGTATTTGTTGGTCCTGTTTTTATGAGCCCGCCGGTTTTCTCGAAAAAGTGATACGAATCGTTATTTCTCAGGTATTTTTCAGGATTCAGTGATTTTCTGATTGTTTCTGTGATAACCTTTTCTGAGACGATTGCGCCAGCTGCATCAGTTGGACCATCATTTCCATCAGTTGCCACAGAAACAAACCATATGTTACTCTTTTTATTTTTAGTTTTCCAATTTCTCAGGTACTCACAGAGAAAGGAAAGCGCAATTTCTTGATTTCTTCCTCCTTTTCCATTTCCCCTGATTGTAACTGTTGTTTCACCTCCCGCTATGACACATCCAGGCTTTTGTACTGGAATGCCATATTTCTCAATGTCTTCTGAAATTCCTGTAAAGAGCTTTGCAACCTCCGAGGCTTCACCTATAAGATGGGCACTTAAGAGAAGGGTATTGTATCCTAGAGACATGGCTTTTTGCTCACATGCCCTCACTGCTGTATAGTTTGAACCAATTATGAAGTTACAGATTTTTGAAAATGCCGGGTGTTCTTCTCCTGGTGTTTCCGGGATTTTACCTTCGGCTCCTGCTTTTAATAGCGAAAGTACACTTCTGGGAATATCCCTCTCTATTTCATGTCTTTGGATGATTTCTAGGGCCTCTCTGTAGGTTGTATTATCGGGGGCAGTGGGACCTGATCCGATGGAATCTATCCTGTCACCAATTACGTCAGAAAGGATTAGGGATATACATGTGCCGGGGTAAATGAGCTCGGCAAGCCTGCCTCCTTTTATACCCGAGATATGCTTCCTGATGCAGTTTATTTCATCTATTGTTGCTCCACACCTCAGGAGGGCGTCTGTTGTGGATTTTATTTCTTCTAAAGATATGAAGTTACCCTTGCTGATTTTCCTGTTAGAATCCATCTTGGCAGAAGAGGGGGTGTCAGCGGAAGCCCCCCCGGTAACTCCGGGGGGCAGTTCTACCAAGGCGGATGCTCCCCCGGTAACTCCGGGGGGCAGTTCTACCAAGGCGGAAGCCCCCCCGGATATAAGATTAATCACAAGGGTTTTTTCATCTGCTTTTTTTGAAAGTTTTGCAATTTCTATTCCCGCCCTGATACTGTTCTCATCCGGGATCGGATGCCCAGCTTCGATTACTTTTATTTTTTTAAGGGTTTCTGTGTGCCCATATTTGACGGATATTACGCCCTCTGTTATGCGATTCCCAAGAACCTCCTCAATTCCTTTTGCCATTCTTGCCGTTGCTTTTCCGCTTCCTATTATAAAAACCTTATTGAAGTTCTGGAGATTTAGTCGGGTTTTCCCATTATTGAAGGTTATTTCAAGCGTTTCATCATCAAGTTTAAGATTTTCAATTATCAGTTTAAATGGGTTAACTTTTTCCACTCCATTTTTAAATATTTCAACTATATCCTTATCTGGATCCATTTTTATCATCCTTTCATCCATAAATTTATCCGAAAAATTTGGACTCTCAGTCCATCCTGAAAATGACTTTATTAAAGAACTCTTTTTTCTGGTATAATTTGGAAAATATTTTTGCCCCTTCTTCAAGCGGTGGGGTATGGCTGACCAGCGGCTTGAGTTTTAATTCTTTATTATTTATAAGTCTTAACACGGTACTCCAGTCATCTTCTCCCTTTGGAACAATTTTAGAGTTCCAGGTTCCATAGAGTTTTATCTCTTTCCTTAAAAGGGATGAAACATCATCCCGACCGAGTTTCAGTTCTCCGCTGATGTTACCCAGGAGAACGACCTCACCTTTTCTCGAAACAGATTTTATACTCTGTAGATATGTAACTGGCAGACCGCATGCTTCAATTACCTTTTGAGCACCTTCTCCATCGGTGAGTTTCATTATTTTCTCCACGGGATTTTCCTTAGAACTATCAACGGGAATAAATCCCATTGATTCTGCTATGCTGAGTTTTTTGTTATCTATATCGACAACAAATATTCTTTCACACCCCCTGTATCTGAGGAATTGTGCTACCATGTTTCCAATGGGGCCTCCTCCAAAAACTGCTGCAGTTTCTCCTCCAAGGATACTGAGTTTTCTTACGCCATGTAGTGCAACTGCTGCCGGTTCAGTCATGGCAGCTTCAATAAAATCTACCCCGGGAGGCAGGGGAAATAAGTTTTCCTCGGGTACATAAACAAATTCGGCGAATGCTCCGTCGGTTCTTGAACCTAGGTAATTATAGTTCTGGCACTGGGCAAAATCTCCAACCTGACATGGTTTACACTTCCTGCATGGAATAAGTGGAAATGCAGTTACCGGTGTTCCTTTTCTGTAGATTGCTCCTTCAAATCCTTCTTCTACTATACCTGAAAACTCGTGTCCCATTATAAGAGGATAATGGTAGGCTCCATTTTCGAATGCCCTGTGAAGATCAGAGCCACATATTCCACATGCTTTTACCCTTATGAGATAACTTTTTTCGGTAAGGGCTTCTGGTGTAGAGACCTCCCTGTATTCGAGATGTGCATTTGATTTGAGAACAAGCGCTTTCATTTTTCAACACCTTTTAAAACTCAGTAGTATTTCTGTTAAAATAACTGGTTTTTTATGATTTATTAATAAATTTATGATAAGCCTTATTTTACCTTTTTATTTACGTTTTTGTTTCAGG
>CAZFGQ010000036.1:0-25911 GCA_964518675.1 uncultured Spirochaetota bacterium | reverse complement strand
CCAGGGTATCTAATCCTGTTTGCTCCCCTAGCTTTCGCGCCTCAGCGTCAGTATCCGGCCAGGAGACCGCCTTCGCCACCGGTGTTCTTCCTGATATCTACAGATTTCACCCCTACACCAGGAATTCCGTCTCCCTCTCCGGTACTCTAGCGACGCAGTATCGAATGCAATTTCCGGGTTGAGCCCGGAGATTTCACATCCGACTTACCTAACCGCCTACACGCCCTTTACGCCCAGTGAATCCGAACAACGCTAGCCCCATACGTATTACCGCGGCTGCTGGCACGTAATTAGCCGGGGCTTATTCCCTGGGTACCGTCATCGATCGGGCAGTTACTCCCGACCTTATTCTTCCCCAGGAAAAGGGGTTTACAACCCGAAGGCCTTCATCCCCCACGCGGCGTCGCTCCGTCAGGCTTTCGCCCATTGCGGAAGATTCCCTACTGCTGCCTCCCGTAGGAGTCTGGGCCGTGTCTCAGTCCCAGTGTGGCCGGACACCCTCTCAGGCCGGCTACCCATCGTCGCCTTGGTAGGCCGTTACCCTACCAACTAGCTAATAGGCCGCGGGCCCATCCTCGGACGGCACCATATACAGAGGGCGCCTTTAATCATTCCGTCTTATGACAGAACGACATTATGCGGTATTACCCCTAGTTTCCTAGGGCTATCCCCCATCCAAGGGCAGGTTACCCACGTGTTACTCACCCGTTCGCCACTGTCCCCTGTTCGAAGTTTGGCAAGCCAACCAACGAACAGGTTCTCGTTCGACTTGCATGCTTAAGACACGCCGCCAGCGTTCGTTCTGAGCCAGGATCAAACCCTCCGTGATAAGCATATTTTAAATTATTTTCTAATTTAACAGGTATACTTGATACCAGTATACCCGCTTCTTTTATGCTTATCCTGGGTGAAACTCTCATCCCTTAATCCTGCTATTTAGTTTTCAAAGAGCACGGAATAGCGTGAAAAAACCTTGAGTGCTATCACTCAAGGTCAACACGTTATTCCTCGTTATTTGCAAGGGAAATATAACCTATCTATTTTTTAAAGTCAAGTCTTTTTAATTAATTTTTTTTATAACAATAAGTAACTATTTTTGATAAGATCAAAGATCAAAACTTTTTAAATGTTTCTCTTAAGAAAAGAACTATGATAGATTTTTTATCTTGAATCAACCGTTAGTAATATATTTTAATATCAGTAAAAGTCAAAGAAATTTTTAATATTTTTTTGATTTATTATTCACAGGTATCTATAAAGTTCTTCTCCCTTCATTCCCCATATCATTTTTCTCGTTATCCTAATATCTCTGTTCTGCCATTCACCGTCCAGTATCTTTTTAATACTTGTCCTGTATCCCAGTCTTACGAAGAGACGATTATTCTCACAGTTAAAAATTTCCTTGGGAATCTCATCAAGTTTATCAACCCGATGTAGAAATAACTCTGCATTTTTCACAAAATCCCCAATATCTCCCTCAATAAGATAATCATGAAAAAAAATTTCAGAGAATACAGTTTTCTTTACCTCGGAGGCCCCAGCCCTTACAATCCTTATCCCAGAATATTGGAGTAGATGCTCAAATTCCCCGTTATATTTTCTGATAAAAACATCCGGATCAATTTTCCTTGTTAAAATAATCTCTCCGAGTTCATACTCCGATTCCACTCCAACCGGAATCGCATATGGAAGATTTATCCTGGGTCTTGGATTGAAACCTTCGGTATATTTGAATGGAAATTCTGCAATCCTTCCAATTCTGATAAAAAGATTCTGCATATCAAGTTGAGAGAGAAATTTATATGGTCCAAGTTTTGTATATACAAACACAATTTTTATAACGCGATTTTCTTCACTCTTACCAGTAACACCAAATGAAAAATCAGAAGACTTCCCTTTTTTCGACAAAACAGATGCATCCAAACCCTTAATAAGGGTTTTCTTTTCAGAGCTGAGAATATTTCTGATAACACCTCCACACACCCCACAATAGCTGCATTTTCCATGCCTGCATGATTCAAGGTACTCTCGGTCGTAAAATCTCCTTAACTCCTCTTTTTTAAAATCCTCATTCAGCCCTGTATCAATAAAATACCAGGGTAATCTAATACTTTCATCCCTGTAATTAAGATATTTAAATGGATCAACCTGATTTTTCGAGAAAGATTCCATCCATCTATCATAATCAAAATATTCTTCCCAGGTAGTCAGTCTTTCACCCATCTTATAAACATCATATATCACACCGCACAATGCCCTATCTCCTCTCGAAAGGACCCCTTCAATGCAGCTCATCTTGGGAGAGGTGTATTTTATTCTCACTCTCCTTGTTGAAATAAGTTTTTTTATTCTAGAAATCAATTCCTGCGCCCTTTCAGGGCTGATCTGTTCTTCTCTTTCAAGGGGTGTGTGAGGTTTCGGAACAAACACAGAAACATTCACATTAATAGAAAGCCCAGGCTCCGCCTTTTGTAAATCTCTTATAAAAGTAGCTATTTTTTCATCCTCGTTCTCAACACCCGGTATTCCAATCATGAAATAAAGTTTTATAAGCCTCCAGCCAAGCTTTTTTGCCTCCTTTACCAGAAACTCTATGTGGTCTTCACTCACAATCTTATTGAGGCCAGCTCTTGCCTTCTCATCAGGGGTCTCAACCGCAAAGGTCAGGCCACTTTTTCTCACCCTCTGAACCCTCTGGAGCAGGGAAAGATTTACACTATTTACCCTTAAAGATGGCAGGGAAAGGGAAACATATTGAGGAGTAAACTCCCTCTCTAAAATTGTCGAAAGTCTTTCAAGTTCAGAATAATCGGCTATACTCAGAGAAGATAGAGCTACCTCATCGTATCCAGAGTTCTTAATAGATTTTTTTGCAACCTCAAGTAGTGACTCAACATCCCTTTCCCTCGCTGGCCTATAGATGTAACCTGCCTGACAGAATCTGCAACCATTAACACATCCCCTATCAACCTCAAGCGTTATCCTGTCCTGAACAATCCTTATAAGAGGAACAATTGGTTTCTTGGGAAAAGGGAGAGCGTCAAGCTCGGGTTCTATTTTTCTTTTTACATCTTTTTCCACAGAAGTATACAGATATCCCCTTTCATGGGTTACAGGATAAAGAATGGGAACATAAGTATATGAAAGTTTATCCACGGCCTTGAGCTTCTCTTTCCTTGGGGCATCTTTTCTTTCCTCAAGTATCCTCAGAATCTCCAGTATCGATGATTCCCCATCTCCAAAAACAAAAACATCAATAAAATCAGCACCTGGTTCTGGATTATATATACCCGGACCCCCGGCAATAATAATAGGATCTGAATTCCCCCTCTCCCTGGAAAGCATAGGTATCTTTCCAAGCTCCAGAACATTCAAAACACCAGGGTAGAGAAGCTCATACCCCATGGAAAAACCAACAACATCAAACTCATACAGGGGTTTAAAACTTTCCAGAGTATATAGAGGTATCTGGTATTCTTTTAGAAGCTTTTCAAAGTCAGGCCATGGGGCAAAAACTCTCTCACATGAATATCTGTCCACACGGTTTACAGCCTCATATATTATTCGAATACCAAGGTTTGACATCCCAATCTCGTAAATATCCGGATAACAAATCGCCATGCTTATTGTTATATTTTCAGGTTCTTTATATATAGAGTTGATCTCTCCGCCAATATATCTTCCCGGTTTATTTACCCTTTGGAGAATCCTCAATACTCTATCTCTAATATCCTTCATTTTCACCTCAGGTAGCGTCTCATTTCGATGTTGAAGAGGAGTGAGGTTGCGATTATGGAGGTAATCACAAAAGAACCGCCGTAGCTCATGAATGGGAGAGGTATCCCGGTTATAGGCATTATTCCTATCGTCATTCCTATGTTAATTATTATGTGAAATAGAAACATCCCAAGTATACCGGAAGCCACCAGCGTAGCAAATGCATCCCTGGCATTGTAAAGGATCATTATATTTCTGTAGATAAATATGCCATATATGGAAATAAGAAAAAAAGATCCAACAAATCCCCACTCTTCTGCAAAAATGGAAAAAATAAAGTCTGTGGTTTTTTCCGGTAGAAAACCAAGCTGGCTCTGTGTTCCACCTCGTAAACCTTTTCCAAACAATCCTCCAGATCCCACTGCAATTTTACTCTGGATAATGTTATAACCGGCTCCAAATGGATCTATTGTTGGTTTGAGAAATACTATAAGCCTTTCTTTCTGATAGGGCTTTAGCTCCTTGGTAAACAGAGCTGAAAGAATTAACCCAACAAAGAAGATCAGAAAAATCACGGTGGCCCTGTAGATTATCTCCTTCCTTGTTATCCTGTAGAAAATATATGTCAGAAAACTGAGAATGCCAAAAACAGCAGCTAGAATAAAGATAATCTTCGTATCTTCCAGCAACAGGACAAAAGAGGGGGTGGTGGGGTTGGTTAGTCTTATAAAGGTTGTGAGAAGAGGTATAACTATCGATATACCAAGTATTATGAGAACAGATATAATATGGGATAGTCTTGCTCCTCCAAAGTAAAGCATAACAAGCGTGATTGGAATATACACCAGCGCAGTTCCAAAATCAGGTTGAAGTAAAATTAATCCCGCAGGGAATAATCCAATTCCCAACCCAAGGAGAAAATTTGTGAGACTTTTAATTTCTGCTCCTTTCTGTTCAAGATATCTTGCAAGGCCAAGAATCACTCCAAGTTTTGCAAACTCGGACGGTTGAAATCCGATAGAACCGGTAATAGAAATCCAGCTTTTTGAGCCTCTAACCCTTGTCCCAATTGCAAGTGTAAGCAGGAGCAGCAATACTATAATTACATATACTACGATTGAATATTTTTCAATTTTTTGATAATTTATTGCCCCCACGAGTATAAATAAAATCATACCAATGGAAATCCAGTATATCTGCTTCACAAACTGCCTTTCCATAATTTTTGTGGTGCTACCAGGATTTTCAGCACTATAGATTGTCAATACCCCAAATCCCAGCAGGATTAAAAAGGTAATCACCAGAGCAAAATCTATTCTATAATGGGGAAAAACAAATGTTCTATTCTGCATCAGGTGCCATCCTCCTCACCCTCCGAAGCAATTTTCTCTGCCCTAATCATTGCTCTCTTTTTCCAGATATTTCTCCTCGCTGTTTCAAGATCACAATTGCCAAAAATCGATTCAACAATTTCTGAAACTATTGGAGCAGCACTTTCGCTCCCCGCACCGCCATGCTCAACTATTGCGGTAACGGTGATCATTTCATCCGGATTTTCAGCATTGTAGGGAGCTATTGCCGTAAACCATGAGTGTGTGTCCCTACCCAGTACTTCTGCTGAACTGGTTTTTCCAGCCATTTCTACAGAGAGAACAGCTCCCCCCCACTTTGCCGTTCCTTCAACAACCACTCCCCTCATCGCATTCCGTATGAAATCATACGTATCCGCCTTGAAATCAGTTCGAACAAGAATTTCGGGTCTCTTCCTGTATACAAGTTTTCCACTTTCAGCCGAAATTATTTCCTTTAATATGTGTGGCTTGTAAACCACGCCTTTATTGGCTATTAGATTTGTTAACGTGTTTATCTGAAGAGGTGTTGTCAGCACATACCCCTGCCCGATTGCCATGTTCAGAGTATCGCCCTCATACCATATATCTTTTTTCATTTTAATTTTCCATTCAGGATCAGGGATCAAACCTGCCACCTCACCCGGTAAATCGATTCCAGTTAGACGCCCAAGAGCCATCTTTCGAGCATACTGAGCTATAATATCGGGTCCAAGAATCAGCGCAACCTGATAAAAATATGAATCGCAGGACATTGCAATGCCCTTATACATATCTACTATGCCATGATTTGACCAGCACGAAAAAAATCTGTTTCCAAGCCTGTAACCTCCGCCGCATACAAATTCTCTGGATCTAGGCACCTTCTCGGTTTCAAGGGCAGCAGTTGCAACCACGAGTTTAAATATTGACCCAGGTGGATAAAGTGCCTGAACTGCCCGATTTAAGAATGGTTTACGCTTATCCAGCGCAAGTCTCTTAAAAGCTTCCGCTCCATTTTGGGAAATAAAAAGATTGGGATCATAACCAGGATGCGATACCATGGCAAGTATTTCACCGGTAGATGGTTTTGAAACTATTACCGCTCCTATCCTCTCACCAAGAGCCTCTGCAGCAATTTCCTGGATTCTTTTATCAATAGTCAGTATTATATTATTACCGGGTATTGGTTCAGCACCTCTATCTATAACCTCAGCCACTATCTGATTCTTTGCATCAACTATTCTCCTGATAAACCCATCTTTCCCTTTTAATTGAAGATCATATACTTTCTCTATCCCACTCTTGCCGACTATACTTTCAAGGTTGTATCCCTTATCAAGTCTTTCCTGAAGTTCCTTTTCATTTATCATACCCACATAACCAATTATATGTGAAAATAGATCCCTGTATGGATAAACCCTTTTTGGTTTGCTCTTCCAGTAAACACCCGGGTAATCCTTGTTATGCTCCGCCAGGTACACAACATTCTTAAATGGTACATCGGTTTTTATAATTACAGATTCGTTAAGACGATTTTTTTTATTAATCTTCGAAGTAATTTCATCCTCGGGTATATCCAGAAGTACCGACAACTTCCTGATTATGTCCTTCATCTGCTTCTGTGACCTCGGGAGGTTCTGGGGAACAAGATAAATCTCAAATGATCTCCTATTATACGCAAGTGGTATCTCACCTGTTCTATCAAAAATTATCCCCCTTATGGCAGGCAAAATTGCGAATTGCTCCCTGTTTGTCTTGGCCTTTCTTTCATATGAAGGTCCCTTAATTATCTGAAGTGCAAAAAGTGTAACAATGATAAGTCCAAAGAAAAATATTGGAATAAGAGAAAAGATAAAAAGCCTCTTTTTAAGTTCTTCTGTCTGGGTTTCACTGCTCTGAAATGTACTCATATGCTAATCAACAACCCTCTTTTCAATTCCAGATAGAAGCATAAATATAAATGGGGCAATACCAGCATTTAAAACCGATTCAAGAAAAATCTTCCCTCCACTGAAAAAGCCAAAATATCCAGGTTTAAGAAATATGGATGCAAGCAGCGATAAAATAATTGCCTTTAAAATTGTACCAACGAAAAGGAGAATTACGGGAAAAAGTATTCCCCTTCCATATATTTTCTCGCCTATCAAACCGGTTCCATAACCAAGAACCGTGTAGGTAAAACTTGTAATCCCCAGAAGCCCTCCTCCAAGAATATCAAGTAGAAAACCAACCCCAAATCCCACAATTTCGCCTGCCAGTGGACCAAGCGAAAGAGCAACAAGCAAAAATGATATAAGAATCAGATCAGGATATACATCCTGGATCGAAATATTCTCATAAAAAGGAGTTGATTGTATAAATATGAAAAAAAGTATTATTATAACATAGATGATGTATCTTTTCATATACTACCTTCACTCGCCTCAATAGACTATTATTACTCTTCAAGAATCTGGTGGTAATCCTCCATAACTTTCTTTACTATTATATAAACCTCCTCGAGTCTGCTCAAATCAACTGTGGGTTTTACAACGGCCTCCTGAAAAACTCCATATTGCTTTTTAACAACAGATTGAACATAACCAACCAGTATTCCTTTTGGGAAAACCCCTCCCATACCAGAGGTTACCACAGGGTCTCCATACTCGATTTCTGCATTCCTGTCGATATATTTTAATAATACATTATCGCTGAAAGAGCCCTGACCCACAAGTATTCCCGAATGCCTAGATTTTTTCAACATCGCACCTATATAGCTCGACTGATCTGTAAGCGGAAGAACTCTTGAAGAGTTTTTCTGGACATCAATTACCTTCCCCACCACACATTTTTGTCCATCCTGATAGGCAATAACCGGCATCCATCTCTGAACACCACTTGAACTTCCCCTGTTAACAACTATTGTTTTGAAGAAATTTTGAGGAGATTTTGCAACTACTTCAGCAATCACTGTATCGTACTCAAAATGGGACTGGATTCCTATTAATCGCCTTAAGCGATCATTTTCTGCTTTCAATTCCTCAAAGTCATAAAGTGTTCTTTCATACTCCTTTAACAGAGCTTTTGTCTGGGCCAGTTCCTCTCTTAACCTCTTGTTTTCCTTTAAACTTGTAAAAAAATTCTCCACAAAATTCACAGATTTAACACCGGCCATTTGAAAAGGGTAAACAAGACCATACACTATGGATTTAAAATTAAATACAACCTTCTTCTGAGAAAAACCCATAGCAGCGAATGACACGAAGAGAAGAATAAAAAGAATAAGAAGGGATCTTGATCTTTCCGTTCTGGAATTCATATAGTTTTCATCTGACGTTCTTCATATATTTCAATTCTTCTAGAAACTTACCTGTACCAAGAACCACACATGTAAGAGGATTTTCCGCAAGGATTACAGGTACACCCGTTTCCTTACTTATTAACTTGGGAAACCCTCTCAAGAGAGATCCACCGCCCGTCATAACAATCCCTCTTTCGACTATATCAGCGGCAAGTTCCGGTGGAGTCTGATCGAGGGTCTTTTTAATCTCCTCCAAAACCATATTGGTAGGCTCCAGCAGCGCCTCCCTTATCTCAACAGAATCCACCGTCAGTATCCTGGGCAGGCCTGATATTGAATCCCTACCCCTGATTTCCATTTTTTTTGTTTCTTTCTCCGGGTAGACATTTCCAATTGTAATCTTAACTTCTTCTGCAGTACTCTCGCCAATAATGAGGTTGTGAATTTTCTTCATATGATTAATAATTGCCTCATCAAACTCGTCTCCCCCAACGCGAATTGCATTTGTAATTACCATGCCACCAAGAGAAATTACCGATATCTCTGACGTTCCGCCACCTATATCTATAATCATATTTCCGGCTGGTTCTTGAATAGGAATATTTGCACCGATTGCAGCTGCCAGCGACTCTTCAATAAGATAAATCTCTCTGGCACCGGCCTGTTCGCAGGACTCACGGACAGCCCTCTTTTCAACCTCTGTAATACAACTTGGGACACCGATCACCACACGGGGTTTAACAAGCGCCTTTCTGTTGTGTATCTTCTGAAAGAAGTACTTTATCATCCTTTCAACAGTTTCAAAATCAGATATAACCCCATCCTTCATTGGCCTTATAGCTATAATCTCTCCAGGTGTACGACCAAGCATTCTTTTAGCTTCCTGACCCACTGCAAGAACTTTCTTGGTTGCGCTATGAACCGCTACAACCGAAGGCTCTGAAAGAACTATCCCCTGTCCTCTTACATACACAAGCGTATTCGAGGTTCCAAGGTCTATTCCTATATCATTAGAGAACCTTCCCCACATTCTACCGAAAAACATATCAACCACCTCAAATTAATAATGGAATTGTTATTAATATAATTTATCTATTGCACCAATATGTTTTGGATTAATCTTCAGTGCTGTTCTCCATTGTTTACGCGCGCTGATAAGGTCCCCTTTTCTCTCGTAGATATTACCCAGCAAATAATATGCGTCCGCATTGTTTTTATCGATTTGAAGAACCTTCTCCACTGTGCTCATTGCCTCATCCAGCCTCTCTTCATCATACTCAATCCATGACAGAGCCATAAGCGCCTCTTTTTTTATTGACTCATCAGCGGTTTCACTTATGAGAGAATTAAGTTCCTGATATGCACCATTATACTGTTCATTTTCTTTAAGAGCCAATGCCAGATACAGTCTCACCAGATCATCGCTGGAGTTTTTCCTGGCAACTTTTAGAAAATCAATTGCCTCTTTATAAATCCCGAGCCTGTAATAGCAGTAACCTATTATTCTATATAAATTCTTATTTTTAAAACCATTCTCCTGGGCCTTTCTCAAGTACTCAGCCGCAAGTTCGTAATAATCAAAACCAAGTTTAAAATAAGCCATTCCAAGGATATAGTAACTGTTCCTTAAAGCAGTGGTAAGCTCTGTCAATACAAGCCCCTTTCTGATATACTGTATTGATTTAAAAAGAGCTTTCTTTTGCTCCTCACCGCTCAACCCATCAGAAACAAAATAATAAGCTTCGCCTATATACCGCAACAACTTATCATTCAATGGCCTTTTTTCAAGAAAAGGTAATCCTTCATGTATCACAAGATTATAGTTACCATCTTCCAGATATCCTTCTATAAATCTATAATCATTAAATAATAGCCTATAAATATTCACGGCCTTAATATATAGAGATTGTATATCAATGAATAAAAATGAATATATACCTCCCCCTATTATCATCAGTACAACCAAAAATATAAGAAGCTTCTTTTTCCCTTTTTTTGGTTTATACAGATATTTTGAATAATGATACATATTCATTTTGTGTGAAGGGCTTTAAGAATGTATCTGAAGGGCCCACTTTCATGAACCTCAAATACCTCTCTTTTCTTCTTAACACCTTTTCTCTTAATAATCAGGAAGCCATTCTCCCATCCAAGCCTTTCAATTTTTCCATGCGGAAACTTCTTCACATCCTTTCTGTTAAATATTAATAAATTTTTCGATGTTATAGCAACAGTCCCCTCCAATACTAAGTTTAGATTATTTCTGTCAATCTTAATTTTGTCAGGCATTTCTTCACTCTCAACAGTATATAACCGGCCGCTCCCAACAAAATGGACCAATTCACTTACACCAAGCCCGGGAATATCTCCTGTTTCCTTCAAAATCGGAATTACCTCTTCAAGGGCCCTATCTGAATGAGCCTTGCCATCTTCAAAATCAACTGCTGAATCATCATAGAGGTTACCAGGGACATTTTTCAAATAAACATCGGAAGGGACCGATGTAATTTTGGCTTCACTCCATTTAATGAAAAAAATAATAAATAATATAAAACAAATAGCAATAAAAATTATTAAAAATAAAATTACCATTTTTACCCAGTTAATAATATCATTCGAAACCTATAATATCCTTAGAGAATACAAAAGTCAATCCATAAAGATTTACATATAAGTAAAAAATAAATTTATCATTTTCAATTCTTATAAAACCGAATAAATCACAGGTGGGAAATAAAAGAACAGATCCAATAACTCTTTTAATAAACAGGTTCCTTATCAACAATCCCAGGACTAATCTTGTTTATCATTTCAAGGATCTCATCAATTCCATCTAAAAAAGAATCAATTATTTCAGGGTTAAACATCTTCCCTCTGCCCTTTCTCATTATTGTAAGTGCATAATCCACAGGGTACGCTTTTTTATAGACTCTCTTCGATATTAGTGCATCAAAAACATCGGCCACACTCACTATTTGACCAAAAAGAGGAATTTCCTCACCCTTTAATCCATAAGGATAACCCTTTCCATCCCACCTCTCATGGTGGGTCAGTGCAACTTCTCTTGAAGCTTTCACAATCTCTGAATCCGATTCTCCGAGTATTTTCGCTCCATATATTGTATGTTTCTTCATTTCCTCCCACTCTTCGTGGTTCAGTTTACCCGGTTTTAAAAGTATAGAATCCGGTATACCTATCTTACCAATATCGTGCATAGGAGCAGCGTACCTCAATAGCTCTATCTCGTCCCTATAAAGTCCAAAGTTCCTGGCAATTATTATAGAAGTATGACTGATTCTCCTGAGATGCTCTGCCGTATCATCATCTCTAAACTCAGCAGCTACTGAAAGGCGCATGATTGTATCGAGAGTGGCCTCTTTTACCTTATTTAACAGTCGTGCATTTCTTATGGCAACAGCTGCCTGGGATGCCAGACTCTGGATTAATCCTTCAATACTTCTATCAAACGGCACAACATTTCCATCTTCATCAAGACAATTTATCAGCTGTAAAACACCAATAATATTGTTATCCGGATCCTTCATCGGAGCCACGATCATTGATACCGTTCTGTAATTATTTCGTCTGTCGAAATCATCGGTAAAAGAGTATTCAACGCCCGAAGGTATATTGTAAACATCCTTTATATTAAGTGTCTCCCCTGTAGATGCTACATAACCAGAAATCCTGTTTCTTGAAATAGGAATTCTAAATCGCTTAAAAAGTTTTTCTGCATAATCTTCACCATGTCTCCTCCTGAGGGTCTCATTTTGAGCCACCATAAAATGAAGCTCATCACCCTCGACAATATAAATACTCCCCGCATCGCAATGAGCGAGAAACCTCGCCTGGGAGACTATCTGATTAAGTAACTTTTCAAGATCATGCTCACTTGAAAGAGCTATCCCAATCTGGTTTAATTTTTGAATCTGGCTTTCAAAATATTCCTTTGTTAGCTCACTATACTTTTTCAGAACAATCTCGTTATACTCAAGTGAGGTATTCACCGCCTGAAGAATATCATACTCACTGAATGGAATCTTTAAAAAATATGAAATTGAACCTGTATTAATTAATTCTATAAGAGATTTTTTATCTGCTCTCCTTGAAATGACTATCTTTGGAATGTCAGCGGTAATAATCTTCAAAAACTCAAGATCATGAACCCAGAGCCCCTTACTCAATTCATATATTATTACGTTAATCTCCATTTCTTTCATTAACTCTGATACTTCATCTACCGAATCGATTACAACCACTTTTATCCCAACAATTCCATTTCTTCTCAATAATTTGAGCAATTTATCTTTACCGATTGTCGTAACCTTTATGAGAAGAACCGTTTTTTCTTTCATACTTTGATGTCCGGGAAATTAATTTAGTTTATCTGTCTACAAACTCACCCATGGCCAGTTTTCAATTCTCATGTATTACTTCTCAGAAACTAATTATAGTACATTAAAATCTGGATATCCAATTTAAGTAATAAAAAGTCTGAATGACCAGGTATTCACAATAAGACAAACATTTACAGAAGTATATTAATTAAGCCAGAGTCTAATTTTGCAAAGGAGGATATTATCAACCCGACTGAATTAAAGTTAATATTTATACATCTTGAGGTATCTCAGAATAATTTCCAGACAATACCCTGCATTTCCTTGAGGAAAGGTACCAGTACCAGGGAAATAACACTCATAAGTTTGATCAAAATATTTATTGATGGACCGACGGTGTCCTTCATCGGATCACCCACAGTATCTCCTACCACCGAGGCTTTGTGCGCTTCTGAACCTTTGCCACCCAAATTGCCTTCTTCAATGTATTTCTTTGCATTATCCATCCCACCACCTGAGTTTGCATACTGAATACCTATAATAATTCCTGTAATGATTGCTCCAATTAGCATACCCGCGAGAGTAATAGGTCCGAACAGCACACCGATAACCAGAGGTGTAAGTATTGCGATTCCACCCGGAACCATCATTCCTCTAATAGCACTTTTCGTTGCTATATCAACACATGTCTTTGAATCCGGTTCCGCTTTACCTTCCATCAAGCCCTTTATCTCCCTGAATTGCCGTCTTACTTCCTCAACCATTTTAAACGCTTCTTTCTGGACAGCATCGAAAAGCAGAGATGAGAATAAGAAGGGCAGCATACCACCAATAAGGAGACCCGATAACACCTTTATGCTTGAAAGTTGAAGAACACCACTGTGAAGTCCAGCACTTACTATATAGGCAGAAAGTAATCCGATGGCTGCGTACGCTGCAGAGCCAATGGCAAAGCCTTTACCAATGGCAGCCGTAGTATTACCGACAGCATCGAGTTTATCTGTTACACTTCGCACCTCAGGTGGGAGACCTGCCATCTCGGCAATTCCTCCCGCATTATCTGCAATTGGTCCATAACTATCCACCGATACAATCATCCCCGTGGTAACCAGCATTCCAAATGAAGCTATGCCGATACCAAGGACACCAGCATTACCATTGGAGATAATAATGGCAACCACAATGGCAATTACCGGGATAAACACACTTTTCATGCCAAGTGAAAGCCCTCCAACCACACCTATTGCAGGCCCCGTTTCGCAGCTTTCTGCAAGATTCCTTACGGGCTTATACTGATTTGAGGTATAATATTCACTTACAAATCCTATTATTATCCCTGAAATAATACCTGAAATAAGGCTCCAGAAAATACCCCATTTGCCATACAGATAGTTACCATTTTCATCAAGCCCAAATGGGGTACCTATTGTTCCAATAATTACAGCGGCAAAGATAATGGTCAGAACAGCTGCCACATATGTACCACCAATCAGGGCAGATTGCGGATTTTTCCTGGCAGCAATTTTTACAAAAAATACACCAATTATAGAAGAAATAATCCCGGCAGCAGCTATGGATAATACCTCCTGAATTATTTTTCTTACCATAATTAATCCCTGGGAATTCAGAGCCCCAATTCCAACATTTACAACTGAAGTTGCGAGAATCATACTTGCTATTATTGACTCAACATAAGATTCGAGAAGGTCTGCTCCCAGACCAGCCGTATCGCCAACATTATCCCCCACATTATCCGCAATAACGGCAGGATTTCTCGGATCATCCTCGGGTATTCCAGCTTCAACCTTTCCTACAAGATCAGCTCCCATATCAGCACCTTTGGTGTATATTCCACCACCTGACCTGGCAAAAAGTGCGAATAGACTTGCTCCCATCGCATAGCTATTTATCCACCCCAACTTCTTTACTAAAAACTGAGGATCATTGGTAGAAAAAACCTTAAATGAAAAAAGCAGTATAACAAGACCGAGTAGAGCTATCCCCACAACACTGAGGCCCATAACAGATCCACCTGAAATTGCTATATTGAGAGCTCGTTTTATTCCACCTTCCTGGGCTGCATGTGCCGTTCTCACATTCGCTCTGGTTGCCATACTCATGCCTATAAGTCCAGCAAGACCGCTGACCACAGAACCCGCAACAAACGAGATTGCAGACTGATATCCAAAATATTTTCTTGCAAGAAGCATGATAAGGGCAATTACGCCAACCACAATAAATATATATGTGTACTCCCTCTTCAAAAATGTGGAAGCACCTATCCTGATCTGCCGTGAGATCTTTATCATAACCTCGCTACCCTCTGGTTTAGCCACCACTGACTTGAAAAATGAAAACACCACTATCAGCGCAATAATCCCTGAAATTAATCCAAGATACATTCCGCTCATCTTCTCTCTCCCACGCCAAAAAGTTCAAAAAAGAATAATTATTTATATAGACTTTGTCAATAAAAAGCAGAAAAACCGGTTTATCCTGAATAAAACTTCCAAATATCAATACCCTACGATTGAAATAAGCAGCCAGAAAAACTATAATTACTATAACTATTTAAAAGATGACAATTCCTCTAAGACTCAATCGGGTTTGGTTCGCAAATGGATTTTTTATCAATTATTGGAATAGCACTGGGATTATCGATGGATGCATTTGCCGTCTCCGTGGCCAACGGTTTTCTCATAAAACAGGTTCATTTCAAGCATGTATTACGAATAGCTCTGTTTTTCGGCGGATTTCAGGCCATTATGCCAATAATTGGATGGAGTACCGGACATTTTTTCAGCGGCTACTTTTCAAAAATAAACTACTGGATAGCATTTATCCTTCTTTCCCTCATTGGCATCAAAATGATAATAGAAGCGGGAAAGATCGAAAGAGATGTCAAAAATGCAACAAATATTCCAACCCTCATCATGCTCTCAATTGCTACAAGTATTGATGCACTTGCAGTAGGATTCAGCTTTGCAATGCTTCACCTCCATATTATTAAACCGGCAATTATAATTGGCATAATAACTTTTGTAATTTCCTTTTCGGGAGTATACCTAGGGGATAAATTAGGTCATCTTTTCGAGCGAAAGCTAGATATAATCGGGGGAATTATTCTTATTCTTATAGGAGTGAAAATACTTCTTGAGAATCTGCTTAAAGGTTAGATCAATCGTTGAATCAGGGAAGTAAACAAAATCACCCGGATAAATACTGAGAGAAATTTTTCTCACAATAAAAAATTGATCCCTCAAAGCAAAGAGTTGAAATAAAAAACCCCTGCTTTTAGAGCAGGGGCTCTTAGCGGGGGTAGGATTTGAACCTACGACCTTTGGGTTATGAGCCCAACGAGCTACCAGCTGCTCCACCCCGCGTCGCTATTAAATAGATAATAAAATTAACTCGAATTGTCAAGAACTCAGCACTTAATCGGTACTTCCTCCCCGCATTCTGAACAACGCCCATTATCAAAAGAAACAATCCGAACCCTGTATCCTACCCTTTCTATGAGAAGTGCGTGGCAATTAGGACAGTAGGTATTGCTATCACCACCAACATTTCCCAGATAAACATAGGGAAGTTTTTCTTCAGCTATTTTTTTAAGCCTTGAAAGGGTTGAGTAGGGAGTTGGCGGTGCCGTAAACTTGTACATTGGGTAGTAGGCCGATAGATGGTAAGGGATCTTATCATTAATCGATGCAAGAAAGCCCGCAATCATCCTTATTTCATCATCCGAATCATTGTAACCTGGAATCACAAGTGTTGTTACTTCGAGCATTATTCTCTGCTCAGAACCAATTCTTTCGATTGTTTCCAGTACGGGTTTTAGTGATCCACCGGTAAGTTTTCTGTAAAAATCCTCAGAAAACGATTTGAGATCGATGTTGTATGCATCTGATACAGGTATTAATTCCTCGAGAGGTTCAGGATTTATATACCCATTCGTAACAAATACGTTTTTCAATCCCTTTTCCCTGGCAAGTTTTGAACAATCGTACACATACTCAAACCATATCAGAGGTTCTGTATACGTGTAGGCAACACCGATGGATTCATACCTGTGGGCCAGGGATACAAGTTCAACGGGCGAATAATAATCTGTAGGATGGTCAGGTTCCTGTGATATTGTATAATTCTGGCAAAACTGACATCTAAATGAACACCCCACAGTACCAATGCTGAGTATATCACTTCCTGGAAAAAAGTGATACAGGGGCTTTTTTTCTATTGGATCCATGGCGATAGAGCTTACCCTTCCATAGATTTCTGTATACAGGGTCCCCTCAACGTTTCTTCTCACCCTGCAATAACCCGTTTTCCCCTCGGCGATAATACATTTATGGGGACATAACAAACATCTAACCCTTCCATCTTTAAGTTTTTCATAATATCTTGCTTCAATACCCTTTTTCATTTGGTCTCTTAACCTCTTAAAGATTTTCTGATAAAAACCTTGCCAGCAACCCCGTAATAGTACCTCCAAAAATAGCAAAAAACATAACAATTGGCACAAAATATAGTGAGAGTGTCCCTTTAATAAAAAAGCTATTTACAACTGTAAGCTGGACAAGGTTACTCGTAATTGCACCTGCCAAACTTATCCCCACAAGGGAAAAATATTTCTGAAGATACCTGTATATCAAAAACATAACGACAAAGGATGCTACTGCTCCACTAATACTGAGGTAAAAAGTCACAGATAAAAAGCTTCCAATTATAAATGAAGTTGCAAAAACCCTTGCCAGTATCATATAAAGTACCTCAATAGGTGACAACATGCCAAAGCTGAACAGAGTAACTGCATTTGCCAGACCAATCCTCATCCATGGCAGGGGTTTTGGAATCATATGCTCTGCAATTGAGAACATGATTGCCATGCTTGCGAGAAACGCAATGTAATAATTGCGTTTGGTCCCGTGTGAGTTCTTCACTGCGGTGGTAATAATCTTTTTTTGCAGGGGTTCACCTTGATACTGCATCAACCTCCGATATTCCTCCATTTATCTCAATAAAAACCCTGTTCGGTAGACAAACTACCTGCTGGCCAACCCTTGATATTTTTCCCGTTTTTATACATATCTTCTCAGGGCAGGGAGAGGCCTCAACCCAAACCTCACCGTTTTCTATTCTTATAATAGTATAACCCAGTGGCCCCGCTGCCCTTACAACCCTGTTGTCATCAAGGCTATAGCTGAGCGAGCCATTAACAGTTACTATTTCGACAACCTTTCCCCGTGGTTTGGCAATGTAGTTGTTCACAAAAAGTAAAGCAACAACGATAATTGAAATAACAAAAATTGCAAAATCACCAATTTTCATCCCTTTACTCAATTAACCCATCCTTAAAACCTAAATATCTCCCTGGCAAGAGCCATAAATACAAGAATCACAGCTATAATCAGCATAAAAATCTTATATATTGAGAACCTTCCTTCTCTGGTAAGAAAAAGACCTCCGATATACAGGATAAATCCAAAAGCCGCCGTTGTGTAAGCATAATTCCATTTTATTACCTCAAACAGTGAAATAATCGAGAACATTATGAGAAGTGCCGCCGAATATATCAGTGCAATTCCTATATTTTTTCTCATATACAATATCCCGAATTGATTATTGCTACTCCCTGAAATAGAGAGAATACTTTTCTCAGAACAACATAAAATTGCATAAAATAATAATTAACCACCTGGAGAGAACCTGACCAGCTTTTATTTTCCAGGTCCTTCTACAGCTTCCGGTGTTTCAAGTAATCTTACGTATAGAATCTCGGTTTGACCATAGGTTTTCTTTTTAAGAATATGCCCAATTCCCCGAAGGTCAGGTTCGCGATCCTTGTAGAACTTCTCGTACACCACAATTGAGTTCGAAACATCTCTTAGCCTGGAGATTAATTGAAAGACCTCACTTATTTTCTCATAACCATATGGAGGATCAACAAATACAATATCAAAAACCTCATTCAGGTGTGTTTTGAGATAGCTTATAGCATCACCCCTGTAAATTTCAACATTTTTAAACCCCATCAATAATACATTCTTTTTCAATACTCCAACAACATCTTTTGCCCTCTCAACAAATGTTACCGATGAGGCTCCCCTGCTGAGAGCTTCAAAACCGAGTGAACCGGATCCGGCAAACAGGTCGAGCACCCTCTTTTCTTCTACACCACCGGGCAGAATATTATCCAGCACCATAAAAATGGCTTCTCTTACCATATTGGTAGCCGGCCTTACACCGGTTTTTGGTACATATAACCTTCTTCCGGCAAAACTTCCCCCGGTTAACCTGAGATATTTCCCCATAAAACCTTCTCATCAACCACCATAGTATATTTTTGCTCTCATATACTCTTCTGAGTTTACAAACTTTTCAAGATAATGATCACGCTCCACCTCTGAACACAACTCACCCATAATGAAACGCCTGGCATCTTTCTGAGCTCTGTAAATCAGTTTCGTATTTATATCCATATCCTTGATTATAAAAGAAGGTACTCCAGATTGCCTCTTTCCCATCAACTCACCGGGTCCTCTGAGCTTAAGGTCCCACTCGGCAATCTTAAAACCATCACTGGTTTTCTTCAGAATCATTAACCTTTCAAATTGCTCCCTTCCCGTACTCTTATCCGGAATAAGAATGCAGTACGACCTACTCGCCCCCCTTCCTATTCTTCCCCTTAACTGGTGTATTGTAGAAAGCCCAAATCTTTCAGCCTGCTCAATCACCATAACAGTAGCATTTGGAATATCAATCCCCACTTCCAGAACTGTTGTGGCAACGAGAATCTGATATTTTCCAGCTTTAAAATCAAGCATAATACGATTCTTCTCCTCATCACTCATCCTGCCATGCAGTAGAGCTATATTAAACTCCGGAAAAACCTCTCTGCTGAGCATCACGTAGCCATCCGTTGCACTTTTTATATCAAGTTCGCTATTCTCTTCTATCATTGGATACACAAAATATGCCTGATGCCCAGCTTCAACCTCTCTTCTCACAAGCCTGTATACATCATCCATTCTAGCCTGTTTTACAATATGAGTTTCCACCTCCCCCCTTCTCGGTGGCATCTCATCAATAATCGATACATCAAGATCACCATAAATCGTCATCGCCAATGTACGTGGTATGGGTGTTGCACTCATAACAATACAATCAGGATTTTTCCCCTTTGCCCTCAATAATCCCCTCTGAATAACCCCGAACTTCTGCTGTTCATCGATTATCACCAGGGATAGATTATTAAAAATAACATCCGGGGAAAAGAGAGCATGAGTTCCAATTAGGATATCTATCTTTCCATCGGCTAAATCTCTAAGAACGTTTTCCCTCTGCCTCCCCTTTACGGCACCAGAAATAAACTCCACATTTACACCTATACCTCCCAGAATCTTCCTGACATTTTCATAGTGTTGTCTGGCAAGAATTTCAGTGGGAGCCATAAATGCAACCTGTCCACCTCGCTCGATTGCATGAGCTGAAGCCACAAGTGCTACAATTGTCTTGCCACTGCCTACATCTCCCTGTATAAGCCTATTCATGGGTGACTGAGCCATAAGGTCAGCTTCAATCTCCTCTATGACCCTTATCTGAGCATTAGTAAGTTTAAAACCAAGAGTTGAGAGAAGTTTCTCTTTGAGCTCCCCTCTGAGGGGGGCTCGCTCCTTTACCACTTTTTTAGTCTTTGCTTTTATTAGATTTATAACCATCTGGTATTTTAAAAACTCCTGGTACGAAATCGCTTCCAAAGAATATCTCAATGACCTCATTGAATCAGGATAGTGGATCTGGGAGAGGAGATAACCCCGTGGCTTAAACCTGTAGCCTTCTATGATCGCCTCGGGAATCTCCTCAGGAACATGATTCTGAACAATCTTCAGCACATGGGCCATTATTTTTCGCATCAGCCTCTGTGAAAGTCCCTCCGTAAGTCTGTAAATTGGGAGAATTTTCAGGGATTCACTCGGCCCTGAAAATGAATAGTCAAAACTAGAAAATACCGGATAGTTAAATCTCGTCGTATATTTACCTGTAAGATAGAACTCGCTCCCCTCCTTCAAAATACCTGCAAGATATGGCCGGTTGAAACAGTAGAGATAGGCAATTCCAGTTCCATCTGTGACCTTTATTTTTGGATGTTCTCTGCCGTTATAAAAAAAGCTTTCCACGGAAAGTACTTTAAATCTGAATGTTGCCTTCTTTTCAGGAAGAACCTCGGAGAGTTTTTTAACGGATCTTCTATCCTCATAATCCCGGGGAAAATAATACAGAAGGTCTCTTATCGTTTCAATTCCAAGCCTGCTAAACCTCTCTTTTAAGAAAGGCCCTATCCCTCTTATTCTATCAATTCCATCTTCAAGATTTACCTGCATAATGGTTGTATGTATCCTGTAATATTTTCCTCACCCTTTCACTCAATGCCGAAACAATATCTTTTTCTTTAATCTCCTTTCCATCAGCCACGAAATCAGAAATATAAATTGGCTTTTCCATTCGAACAATCACCCTGTTTTTTCGGACCCTGAGGGGAGTAATAAATATTTTATCCGTACCGTAGAAAGTAACAGGTAGGAGAGGCCTATTTGTTTCCTTTGCAATTATAAAAGCTCCTCTCTTGAATCTACCCAAAACCTCTTTTGGAGTACGGGTTCCTTCAGGAAAAATCCACACAGAGCTACCTTCCTCAAGTGCTTCCTTCACAACCATCAGACTTCTATGCGCTGAAATATATTTTTCTCTCTCAACCGGAATATAACCAAGAATTTTCATTGCCTGGCCAATAATGGGTATTCTGAAAAGAGAGTCTTTGGCAAGCCAGAGAAAGGGATATGGAAATACGGCTGATGCTATGAGGATATCCATAAAACTTCTATGATTCGAAACAATAACATAGGTTTCATCCGGTATAATGTTCTCCAGTCCCTCAACATCATATTTTACTCCACAGAGAATCTTTACAAGAAAATTAGCCCAGAATCGCGTTAACTTATGTGGAACCTTCGATTTCTTCGAAATGAAAGGTTGAACCGATAGGAGAACAATAAACATTATAAAAGTGAATATTATACCGCCTATCCAGTAAATCAGTCCTCTTATCATACTACCCTTTTTATTGATAATTTATTTTGTGTTTGCAGACAGGGATGCTTGCCTTTTTATATCCGCCACCAATTATCATACTACCCTTTATAATGATAAATTATTTCTGCGTCAGACCACAGTTTTTCAAGCTGATAATATCTTCGCCCCTCCCCGAGAAATAAATGAAGAATGAAAAAATTATAATCAATCAAAACCCATGGCGAGTTTGTATCCACATTCATCGTAAATGGTTTGATCTCAATTTCACTATTCAGCTCATCCAGACCTCTGACAATCGATTTTGTGTGCACAGTCGAGGTTGTGGTGCATATTATGAAAAAATCTGTATACCCAACAATTCCCCGCATATCCATTACAAGTATATCAGTAGCTTTTCTCTCTTTTAAAAAATCTGCAACTTTTATAACAATTTCCTTCAGGTTTTTTCCCGTTTCTATCTCTCCGTTAATTTTTTTAATTTTTCCCATCACCCCATTTATAATATTTTTTGAATTTTACCTTACCGAAGTACCTTCAAAATCCGCACCTATTATTATCGTAACATCGACCATCAATGATTTATCTATTCTGGAATACACCTCCTGGCAATTGATAATTTCTGCAATCCTCTTTGCAAGAGACGGACGCCCTATCCTGTCAATTACAATTGTTTTTTTATAATCACTTCTCATAGCATTTCCAAAATGCACAACATCAAAACCATATTTAATCAGATAGTTTCTCAAACTCTGAGCCTGGCCAGGATTTTCTGAACCGTTGAGGACCTCTATTTTTATCCTGTCACCTATAGGTACAGGACCCTCATTCTTTAAAAAGTTCTTTACCTCCCTGATCCTTTCTCTCAACCATCGCCCATTTTCAACAGGTGTGATATATTTCTCTTCGTTAATGATAATGGCTTTCCCAAACATCCTGTATGTAAGTATCTTTGATGGGGTCAAATTCCTCATGATATCCAAAACCACTGGAACATCTTTCCTGGTAAAATTAGTTTCAACTCCCTTTACAAGCACAGAATACACACGCTTATTTTCAAGGATATTGTTGAGGTCATCAGATCTATCCAGAATTGATTCCAGGACAACTCTGTGATTTAGAATCATCTCTTCCATTTCGTATGGGTTTTTAATATAGAGTAGAAGCTCCCTTACCTTTGCACCATCGAGCTTTACTTTACCTGCTGGAATCCTCACAATCAATTTCCCGGCATCATCAACATAGCTAATTGGCTCGGAAAGCTCTACATTAATACCTTCAAGAAGGTCAACGAGCTGTTCAACCTTTCGAACATCATATACGAGATAATAATCAAAACTATTTTCAGTTAAATTTTCAATCGTACTTCTCAATACATTTAAACCACCCCTGAAGTATATATTCTTTATTATGTCGTAAGAGGGCTTGTCCTCGTAATCCACCTTTAATCTTGTGGTCCCAGGAATAACTATAAATGCGAGCTTTTCCGTTTTAGGATTGTAAAAACTCAAAATGACGGCCTGTGTTTCCCTGTGATTGTTTTCAACCATGATTGCTGTTATGGTTTTGCCCGAATCAACTAGCTCTTTTAACTTGCCTTCCTGAAAATAAAAAATAAAATATACTGCTCCAAAAATTATCCCCAGAGCCAGAAGGATCAATATTACCGATACAAAATCAAAATCCTTCCTCCGACCTTCAGAACTGTTAAACTTTACATCCATCAACTTAACAGCCATTTTCCCCCATCATCCTCTCTGTAATTACCCAGTGATTATAGAGCTCAAACGAACATGGAAGAATGTATTCACCCTTCATAATAAGTCTCTTTAACGTTTCTTTTATTATATACAAAACCGCCCTGTCAAGATCTCTATCAGCCAGCTCTCTTGCACGTTTAACTCCCCTGAACGTTCTTCCTGGCTCTATATAATCAGAAACGAAGACAATCTTATCCACCAGGCTCATATTGATGCTTCCCGTTGTATGTATTTCTATGGCATTTAGAACTTCCAGGTCTTTTACCCCAAAAATATTTTCAGCCATTACTCTGCCTGCATACCCATGTAGTAAAAGAGGGTTATTTACTACAATTGGCGATATATGTTCGTATCTGCCACCGGTTTTTATTATCTCCCTCATCTCTTCTATGGATAGATCTCTTGCAACATCATGTAAAAGGGAAGCCATCAGTAGTTTTTCTCTATCTCCCCCATAAATACCTGAAAGTCTGAGCGCGGTTTTACAAACTCCAATGGTGTGATCGTATCTTTTTTCAGTCAGGTATTCCTTTAATTTTTTACCTATTTCTGCGTCTATAAGGTTTTCGATAATATACTCTTCCATAATCTATTAATTTTATCTGTATAACCTGTGTTTTTCAATATAATCAAAAACCTCTCCCGTTACAAGATACCTGACACTTTTTCCCGTTCTGATCATCCTTCTTATCTCTGAAGCCGTAATATCCATTCTTCTGCAAACTATTTTATCAATGGTGATGGAGAATTCCCCAGCTCCTCCATCCCCGATACTTATATTAATGGTCTCTGGAGTACTATCTCTGAAATTAATGTCAACCTTGGTATTTCTACCATTAATCTTACCTACCGATGTGGTTTCATCCCTCCATAAAACTATAAACTCAACAAGGTTTGCAAGTTCCCGTATATCCTTCCAGGCACCTATATCCCCGATCAAATCAGAGCCAAGTAAAAACCCTGGTTTTCCCTCGAATTTATACTTCTCATACAGAAACCTGATTGTATCTATCGTATATGAAACACCACCCCTCTTGAACTCAACATCTTCGTAGAGAAAGTCCGGATTCCCCTGTATTGCAAGTTTAACCATATTTAGTCGATGGATAGGATCAATCCATACGTCTATATTCTTATGGGGTGGTGTGAAGTTCGGAATAAAAATTATTTTCTCAAATCGGTAATTTTCTATTACATCCTGTGCTAATCTCAAATGTGCGACATGTATTGGATTAAAAGTGCCCCCAAAAACTCCAATCCTTTTCATTACCTATCCTGTATCTTTTCAGAGAAGTTAACCAGCATCGCAATTTTGTCTTTAAGTTCCTCCAAATTTTCTCCCGAAACCGCCGAAATGCAGAGAGGTTTCTGCCCTCCAAACATGTTGTTTTTGAAACTTTCTATCTTTTCTTTTGGGAGGATATCAATCTTGTTCCCCACAACCAGAAATGGTTTTTCCACAAGTGATCTGGAGTACTGAGAAAGTTCATTCGTAAGAACTTCAAATTGAGTTTTATAATCCATACTTGAGGCAAGATCTATTAAAAATAGCAGAGCTCTTGTCCGCTCTATATGTTTTAAAAACTTAATACCGAGCCCCCTGCCTTTTGAAGCGCCCTCAATGAGACCTGGAATATCGGCAATAATATACTGTATCTCTCCTTTATATACCATTACTCCAAGGTTAGGGTTAACAGTAGTAAATGGATAATCACCAATCCGGGGATTTGAATTTGTCAACACTGAGAGAAGAGTGGATTTGCCCGCATTTGGAAATCCAACCATCCCAATATCCGCTATTAATTTTAGTCGTAAAAGCAACTCCATTCTTCTACCCGGCTCACCTTTCTTCGCAATTCTTGGCGCCCTATTTATAGGGGAAGCAAACCTGGTATTTCCATATCCACCTTTCCCACCTCTGAGCACAATAATTTCACCGTTAGATGAATCAAGGTCACCCAAAATCTCCATATTTTCAACATCCAGTACCTCTGTACCAGGCGGCACATACAGGATACAGTCTTTTCCCCTGGCACCAGTTCTGTTTTTACTGGATCCCGGAGATCCATCTCCAGCTTTATAAACCTTTTTCTTTTTTAGATGATACAGAGATCTGAGCCTTTCATCAACCCTTATTATTACATTTCCTCCATCTCCTCCATCTCCTCCATCCGGCCCACCTTTTGGCACATATTTCTCTCTTCTGAAAGAAACCGCTCCATCCCCTCCTTTACCGGATTCTACAACTATTTTTAATTCATCCAGAAATCTAGACATTCCTCTACAAAACCTCAACTATAATGTACAGGGAATACATTGGTTTGGAAAATAATTAATACAACAGAAGTCTTATGTAGGTATAATCTGGCATTTTAAGCCGGTTGGGATCTACACTTCCG
>CAZFGQ010000035.1:0-26624 GCA_964518675.1 uncultured Spirochaetota bacterium | reverse complement strand
TTTTTTAAAAAAAGGAGGGATATACCCTCCTTTTTAGTTATAGTTTTGGTTTGATAATCTAAATTTAGTAGGATTCGCAATATACTTCAAAATAAGATTGTGGTTTTTTACATGTTGGGCAGATTTTGGGAGGTTCAGTTCCTTCGTGGACCCTTCCACAGTTCCTGCATTTCCAGTACACCTTCTTGTCTTTCTTGAAGACCTTTCCTTTTGCAACGTTATCGATTAGTGCATTGTATCTTTTCTCGTGCCATGCTTCAACTTCTGCGACTCTTCTAAATAACCTTGCTGCCTCATCGTATCCCTCTTCTTCTGCTATTTTGGCAAATTCTGGGTATATCGATATGTGCTCCATGTTCTCACCGGCTGCAGCTGCTTTCAGATTTTCCAGAGTAGTACCAACTTTGCCGGCAGGGTAGGTTGCGGTGATTTCTACATCGCCGCCTTCGAGAAGAGAGAAAAACTGCTTGGCGTGTTCCCTTTCATTCTCGGCAGTTTCCATGAATATTGCGGCAATGTTTTCGTACCCTTCTTCTCTGGCTTTTTCAGAGAATAAAAAGTATCTTGTTCTTGCCTGGGATTCGCCTGCAAAAGATGCAAGCAGATTTTTCTCAGTTTTCGACCCTTTGATACTTTTCATATGTGCCTCCTTAAAAAATTTATTTTTTGATATTTTTATTGCTTTTAAATGCATTATAATGAATATAGTATTTTAATTCATACATAAATGAAAAGAATACAATTCTTATTTAAGATTTTTATCTTTTCTATTCATTGAATATTGCAATATCTACAATTTAATAGCTTTCATTGACTCGAGGTATGTTTAACCAATTAACAGTGAACTCAATAGGTTGCCTTTAAATTATGCGCAATCAGCACATTTACCCTTGTAGTATATATGGATTTCTTCAATCTTGTTTGATTTAACCTCTTCAGGGATAAGCTCTTTAACGTCCAATTTTCGTGGTATAGGGAGATCAATAACCTTTCCACAAACTTTGCATTTAAAATGTGAATGGGGCTCTGTATTTATGTCGTATCTTACCTCGTTTTCCTCAATTGTGAGTGCATTTACAAGTCCGTGCTGCTGGAATAGATTAAGGGTATTGTATATAGTTGTTTTTGATAGCGTTGGTATCTCTTTCAGAAGAGCCTTATAAATTGATTCTACTGTTGGATGTGTCCGGTTATTTAATAGCCATTCATAGATCTTTAATCTCTGATATGAAGGATTTATGCCCCTTTCATCAAGGTAACGTTTGACGTCTTCTATTGTTTTGAATTCTTCTTTCATTTTCCTTTACTTCCTCTGGAATTTATTTTCTCCCACCTAGTCTTGAATCAAGCATAAATAGTGCATTTGGAGAATCTTTGACCCGTTTTAACATTTCTAGTATTTCGTTTGCAGATGCTTCTTCTTCGACCTGTTCATCAACAAACCAATTTAATAAGCTTTTTGTTGTGTGATCATTTTTTGAGGTTGCAAGATCTACCAGTTTATAAATTCTCTCAGTTACACCTTTTTCATGTTCGTATACATGTTCAAATACTGCAAGTGGAGAATCCCATTCAGTCTCAGGTTTTTTTATTTCTGACAGAAATACACGGCCACCTCTTTCATTCAGGTAAGAATAAAACTTCATTGCATGTTCAACCTCTTCTTTTGCCTGAACCTGCATCCAGTTTGCAAAACCTTTAAGGTTTTCACTTTCAAAATATGCAGCCATAGAAAGATATAGATATGCAGAATAAAGTTCTGCATTAATCTGATCATTGATGGCTTTTTCTATTTCTTTATTAATTAACATTTATACAGCCTCCTGTTCAACCTTTTTTTCGATTTCCCACAATCCTTCTTTACTGCAGAAAGCTCTTATTTTGTAGCTTTTCTCATTTATTCCGAATGATGTTCTGATGGGTAGTGAACTTTTCAGAAACTTTCTGTATGCCCTATTTCCTGCGATAAGCTTAATCCATTCAAGGATATGTTCGTTTTTTCTGACAGATTCCTCGCCGATTGTAATTATCGTACCTCTATTACTGAATTCAACTGAGGTAAGATGAGCTGTGGGTGTGGTAGTTTCTTTTCCTGTAAGTAATTTCATAGGGATGCCACAGCATACCAGTGTTCCTGTACCACTTCTGATAACCTCTACTATATTTCCACATCTTTCACACTTATATATTTGAAGTTCTTCGGTCATATTTAACTCTTTAAATTATTTTGAGGCAAGTTCCTTTTTCTTATTCGTCAATGTTACAAAATGCAGTCTTTCCTCCGCTATAATATTATCGAGAGTTTCTTTATCCTTATTACTTGCGTACTGCTTCATATCCTGGTAGAGAAGGATCGAATCCAGTTCTCGCCTGATGCTGAAATCAAATGCCGATGTTATATCGTTAATGCTATTAGCCTGCTTTTCAAGCTCTTTGTTAAATATAAGTGTATCCCCATAGGCCTGTAGATATTCTTTGTATTCATTTGGGTACGCAACTTTCAATTCTTTATCAGATGGGCTTTCCAGGAGTGACTTGAATATATTGTAGTGTTTTTTCTCTTCTTTTGCAAGATCTCTAAATAACTGGGAAGCTCTTTCATCGTTAATTTTCTGAGAAAATTGTTTATAAAATTCCTCCCTATTTTGCTCTATTTTCATCGCCATTTTTAAAACGTCTTTCGAACCCACAATACTCATTATTTTTTCCTTTGAGTTTAAAGCATTTCTGTTTAAAACTGCACAGTTTGAAATCAAATTATTTTTCAAGCATTTTTTAATCTTAACAATTTTTTTCTGTGGATTACACAGCTACAACTTCTTTTACCTCAGGAACTTCTTCCTTGATAATTCTTTCAATACCCATCTTTAATGTAAGCATGCTCATGGGGCAGGAACCGCATGCTCCGGTAAGTTTTACTTTGATAACACCATCTTCGGTTACTTCAACCAGTTCTACATCGCCCCCATCTGCCTGTAATGAAGGTTTTATTCTGTTAATTATATCTTCTATTTTTTCTCTCATTTTATTACCTCTCTATTGTTAAATATTTTTATTTATTTCAGTTTTGTAAGAGTTACAAATATAATAAGGTATATATGATATAATATCAAGTTTTTTATTTTAATATACAAGGGAAATTTTATTTAATATAGATATTTTCTTTAATGATATCCTCAAGCGTTATAGAATCCATGAATTCTTTCATCTTTTCGCCAAGTTTGACCCATATCCCTCTTGCATTACACCTGCTTGATCTATCGCATATATTTGGCGATCTTACACATCTGCTGGGCAGATAATTACTCTCAAGAATCTCAACTATATCTGAAAGTTTTATCTCTTCTGGAGATTTGGCTAGCTCAAATCCACCGCCTCTTCCTTTTGTACTGAGAAGTATACCGCCTTTTTTCAGTTTGTAAAAAATATTTTCCAGATATCTTAATGGAATGTTTTCTCTCCTTGAGATATCTCTGAGGTATATAGGCATCCCCTGGTAATGTTTTACGAGATCAATCAGTGCCCTTATACCGTATTTTGTTTTTGTTGAAATCATTTTTTCTGTTCTTCTAATTCATCGTTAAATATAACCCTGACTTCTTTTACATCCCATAAAGGTTCAAGCATCTCCTTTATTTCGCTCCTTATATTTTCCGCGAACTGGTGATCGCTGTCCAGATTAAAAAACACGGTTATAATCCCATCTTCGATCTTAATATCTTTAATGAAATTGACTTTTAGTACGTCCAGTCCAGTTAAAGGATTTATTACATGCCTCAATCTTTTCTTCACAACCTCAATGTCCGTTGGCTTTTTTTCTTTTACCAGCCCCATTTTATGTTCATAATTTTCAATTGCCGTTTTTAGTGCATCAACTGCAAGAACTGCACAATGCACCTTTGCTGGTGGCAGACCTCCAAGTGTTTCAGCTGCCTCTTTCCAGGTTATTTTTTTTGCCTCTTCGATGGTTTTTCCTTTCGCCAGCTCAGTTATTATTGAGGCAGTCGCTATATTTGAAGCACATCCATAGCTCCTGAACTTTATATCCTCGATGACTTTGGTTTCAGGATTTACTTTTAGGTAAAGTTTGACCATGTCCCCGCATGCTGGGGAACCTTCTGTTGCCACCACATCGGCGTCATCGATCTCCCCAACATTTTTTGGATGCATAAAATATTCGATCACCTTTTCAGAATAGGGTAAAGACATTTTTTCCTCCTGGTTTTACTGTTTCTGAAGCAAACATCATTTTATGGGACTCAGCTCCCTTAATTTTGCTACAACCTCCTTTAAATTCTGTACGGTATATTCCATTTCTTCTTCAGTATTGTACCTGCTGGGAGAAAATCTTATAGAGCCATGGGCTCTCTCGTGGGTAAATCCCATTGCAAGCAATACATGACTTGCCTGTAGTGATCTTGAGAAACATGCCGAGCCAGTAATAACAGCAATTCCTCTCATATCAAGATGAAGAACTACAGATTCGCCTTCTATTCTGTTGAAACTTATGTTCAGGTTATTGGCAATTCTTTTTGAAAAGTCTGAGGAACCGTTTAACTGTATATCCTGAATTTCTTCTTTAATTCTTCTATAAAGATAATCTCTTAACTGTCTGGTTTTTTCAGTGTGCTCGTCTTTATAGATCTCTACAGCTCTGCCAAATCCTGCAATTCCCGCCACATTTTCCGGACCGCCTCGCAGGTTATTTTCCTGGTACCCACCGTCTATAATTTTCTCTATCTTGGTTCCTTCCCTCACATAAAGGGCACCAACTCCTTTTGGTCCATGTACAAGATCTGCTGAAATTGTTAGAAGATCGGCTCCGAGATCATTAACATCAATATCTGTCTGGAGAAATGAATATGTACAATCTGTATGAAAAATAGCTCCTTTTGAATGAACTATTTCAGATATTGTTTTTATATCCTGGATTGTCCCAACTTCATGATTGGCATGCATTACACTGACCAGAAGAGTTTTATCGTCCAAGAGTGTCTGGAGGTGTTCAAGATCAATGAAACCTTCTTCATTCACATTGATCAGTTCAACGATATATCCATTTTTGGATAATCTTTGAGCTGAATGTAAAACTGAAAAGTGTTCTATTGAAGAGACTATAATTTTGTTTCTCTTGCCATCTTGATTTGCCTGCGCAACTCCTTTTAGTGCAAGATTGTTTGATTCTGCAAACCCTGATGTAAAAACTATTTCATTTTCTTTACTTCCAATTTTGTTTGCTATAATTTGACGTGCTCTATCCACACCTTCTTTTGCATGAATGCCCGGAGTATGTGAAAACTGGGATGATGGAACTGCGTATATTTCAAGGTGATACTTATTCATGTATTCAACTACACTTTCATCCACTTTTGTTGCAGCATTGTTATCCAGGTAAACCTGCATTAATTTTTGGGTATCTGACATTTTTTTACTCCGTTCATATTAAGTAATTTATTAAAATCTGGTTTAAATAAAAAGAGTGATCTGTGCATCTTTTGACTCGATGCAGTACTTACCCACAGTTCCATATTCATCGATAAGTGTTTGATCAAGGTCCTCTTTTTTGATTCCCATTAGTTCCATGGTCATTGTACAGGCAATAATTTTCCCTCCAAGTTCCTTGAAGCTTTTTGCAAGTTCCTCGAGCGATGCTACATTATGTTTTTTCATTTTTGCTCTAATCATTACCTTGCCAAGTCCCAGAATGTTCATCTTTGAAAGTGAAAGTTTTTTAAATCCGTTTTTTGTCAATGCCTTTAAACCCCAGAAAGTAAAAAAAATTGTAACAGGTATATTTATGGATAAAAATCCGTTTCCAATTATCAAGGCACTCATTACCTTATCCATTCCACCGCTATGAACAATTATTGTGGCTTTTTTACTCTCCGGCATTACTTCCTCCTTTGTTTTTTCATTTAACATGTTTGGTCATTTTTATAATTCCCCGTTTTATAATTCTTTAAATGAAAAGGATTTTATGTATTTGCTTTATACCTCAAACACAATGTACCATTTATTGCCTTCCTGTCTTTTTTCAATAATTTTTTTCCCCATTGCATCTAGGGCCATTGGTATTTCTTCGAAACTCTGGGGATGAGTTCCAATTACCTTGATGATATCGCCTTTTTTAGATTTCATAATGGCAGCTCTTGTATTCACCAGCGGCATTGGGCAATTTTGATTTATACAATCAACCAGAATAACATTTTCCTTCACATCGGATGCTGTCATAATCGCCTCCTAATTTTGGAAAGTGGTAAAAATTAAATATCACCATTTTAGTAATATTATACTAATTATTTATTCAAAGGTCAATGAATATCAATTATATGCTCACACCATTGTTAGATCAATATTATGTTTCATTTCAAAATGTTTTTTATTTACACAGGTAGACATCTATATTATTATAGATTTGCTGATTACGATGAGTTTGCTTCTGGTTATAAGGTATTAACTGAGAAAAAGCATGGGTCTTTTACAGAGATTTAGACCGGAGTTAGTACCTGATATTGAAATAGTTTAAGAAAATAGTATTTAGAATAAGAATTTTTACTGTCCAGTGTTTGTAGATAGAAACTGAAAATAGAAGCTGATGAATGAAAATAAGAGATTTAAGGGGGTTTTAAGTTGTCAGATCCTCTTGAGTTAATAGTTAAAACCGAAGAAGAGGCTAAAGAAATAGTTGAGAAAGCCAAGGCGGAAGCGGCAGAAATTAAAACCAAGGCCGATAGGTCATACAGAGAGAGGATTGAGAATGCCAGAAAAGAAGCTTTGGAGCTAAGAAAGAAGATTATTGAAGATGCCAAGGTCCGGGCAAAGGAGAAGACTCAATTATTGCTGGAAGAATCGGAAAATAGGTTGAAATCCCAGGGAAAAGAGATTGAAACAAGGATAAATAAAGCCGCTGAAAAAATTGTGGAATTAGTACTCAAACCTATTTTTTTAGGTGAGTCCTTAAATGAGACTGGGGATAGAAACCGGTAATAAAACGCTTAGATAAGTTAGGTAAGATAGAATAAGTTAGGTTTAAGATGGAATAAGTCTGTAATGTTTAAAAACCCAAAATGAAATCAAGAACTGCCAAGTATGGTTTTATAAATGCGAAATTAAGAGCGGGAATTGAAAAATTATTTACAAAACAATTCTTTTTGTCCCTCCTGAATGCAGATAGTATAGATCAATTAATTGAGATGTTACGGAATACCCCTTACAGAGAAGCATCTGAGATTTATAGTTCTACTGGAAGCTTGGATGATTTTGAAAGGCGGGTGTATTCAGAAGGAGTCTATACGATAAAGGGTATTCTCAGGCATGTTTCAGATGATGTAGCACATATTGTAAGGGCTTTGCTCCTAAAATACGAAATCGAGAATATTAAATACGCCCTTAGAAGATTAAGCTATTTGGTGAGGTCAGCCGGGAGCTTATTTGAGAAAGGCTTTATTGAGAATGGAATTTATTTAAACGAAGAAATGGTACATAGAATTAATTGGCAGGAGTTAATTCAATCTGAATCGATAGATGAGATGATTAGGACTCTTAAAAATACCCCTTACCAGGAGATATTAAATGTTCAATTAGCCGAGACAACAGAGATGAAGAGCACATTCGATCTGGAGGTTGCACTTGATAGGTATTATTATTCTAGTCTTTTAACGGCCATCAGAGAACTTGAACCATTTGATAGAGAGATAGCAAGCAGGATCATAGGAATAAGAATTGACATAGAGAATATCAGAACTCTGATAAGAATCAAGAGGTACTACAGAGATGTGGTTTCGGATCCTGGAAAGGTTTTTATCAGGGGTGGTAGTAGAATAACGGATAAGATTTTTGTTTCTGGTTTGGAGTCTGATGTTTTTCCAGGCCCCATGGCTGAAAGTAAGCAAGCATCTGTATATTTTCTGGATACAGAGAAACATGTCGATATATCAAGAACCCCTCCATCCACACTGGAATTGTTGGAGGTAACAATTAGGAAGATCTTTATTCGCGAGGCCCGGAAACCTCTTTCAGGCTATCCATTTACGATAGGAGTTATACTGGCTTTTATTTTTCTAAAAATAGAGGAGATAGAGAATCTTATGGCTGTGACATATGCAAAAGCTTATTCGATGGATGAGGTAAAAGTTAAGGCTATTTTTAGTTGAGTTTTAGTGTGGATGTACGGTATTAATTGGAGGGCTATTCGGTTAAAAGTTTGGTATAAAAAATGATGATTGCTTATAGGCCTCATTTCTCTACGGCCAATTTATTTATTAGGATAGAGGGGATTGTCGAACCCCAATTTAGATATTAGGATTGGATAGAGGGTTATTAATATGTTTCCTGCATCAATGGTTAAGGTTACAGCTGTAGTGATGAATCGATATGCCAGTGAAGTAAGTGAGGCTATACTTAAAGTTGGGGCATTACAACTAACCGAGATTGAGAAAGCAGAACGGATACTATCCGAACTTGTAAAAGAAACAAAAACCAGTGATGAGGAGACGAAAAACCATTTTTCAGAGATAAGAAAGAAATCGGAAGATCTCCTTTTAAAGATGGGTATCAAGCCAGAGATCCCGATAAAATTAGAGGAATTCAGGCTTGATCCCGATGATTTTTCCAAAGAAGCTTTGATTCTGGATGAGGTTAGAGAGAAACTACAGAGTGTATTAAAGAGGAAAGAAAGGATTGAGAAAGAGATAAATCTTATCGAGAGTTTTGGTCGTGATGTTTCTCGCTTTGGAATTGAGCATACTGCTCTGGCAAGGGGATGGGAGAGCAGATGGGTTGATTTTTCTTTTGGTCGCGTTGAAATAGGTAAAAGAGAGCAACTGGAAGAGAATGTTAATCCTCTTGGGGTTGCAATTCTATGGGGAATCACAGAAGCCGGGTTTGTGTATGGAACGGCAGTATACCTCAAAAGAAACCGTGAAGAGGTGAGAGAAAAGTTGAAAGATTCGGGATGGGAAGAAATCGGATTTCCATCTGATGTTAAAACCAGAGAGGAAGCTTCGAGGTTTAATGAGATCGTCAGATTGAGAAAGGAACTCGAAAAACTCACAGGGGAGTTTAAAGAGATAAAAGATAGATATAGCAGGAGGTTGTTTCGGATATGGGTAGCGGCAAGAATGAGAGAACTGCTTGGAGCGGTTGAGAAGTATTTTGCAAAGACATCCAAGATCTCCATATTTTCTGGATGGATTCCGGCATATAAGTTGAGAGAGCTTCTCGATGCAATTGATAGAGTAACTGGAGGAAATTGTTATATTGAATGGCGAAACCCCACGATCAGTGAGATTGTACATTCAAAGGTACCCGTGCTGGTCAAAAATCCAAAATTTATGTCACCATTTCAAATGCTGGTAACCAATTATGGGGCGCCCAGCTATAAAACCATTGATCCCACACCTGTTATGATGGTCTTTTATCTTATCATGTTTGGGTTGATGTTTGCTGATGCATGCCAGGGTGCAATTGTAGCGCTGGCAGGGCTTTTGATATTAAAACTCTTTAAACCGAAGAGAGAAAACTTCAAGAATCTCTTTCATCTGATGATATGGTGTGGTGGATTTTCGATTATTGCTGGAGTATTATTTGGGAGTTATTTCGGAAAACAATGGATAAGTCCGGTTTTGTTCAGCATGGATGAGGTTGTGAAAGGAACTGCTCCCGGAGGAAAGATAATAAATGATATCTACGATATTCTTGGAATTTCTGTGTTTTTTGGACTTTTTATCCTATCGGTTGGAATAATTTTTAACTGGATAAATAGTCTATTGCTTAGAGACTGGAAGGGATTGATTTTCTCCAAAGGTGGATTGCTCGGAGCCTGGATATTTTTTGGGGGAATATACTCGGCTTACTACATGATAAAAAACAATTATAAAGCTCTTCCTCCAGGTTTTCAACTCTTATTTTTACTGGTAATTCCTTCTTTTCTTTTTGTATTTGAAAAACCTTTTGAAAATGTACTTTCTGGTAAGGCCCGAATTAAAGAAGGAGAAGCCGGAAGTGGAGGAGGAATATTTACATTCTTTATGGAATGGGGGGTGAAGCTGCTTGAGGTTTTCAGTGGTTACCTTTCCAATTCACTTTCTTTTATGCGAATAGCCGGGTTTGGTATTGCACATGTGACTCTTATGGATGCTTTTTATGAAATGGCTGATATGGTAAGGGGTACAGGAGGTATTATATCCTCTATAATTATTATGATTTTTGGAAATATACTGGTAATATGTCTTGAAGGTTTATCAGTTGGTATTCAGTCTTTGAGGTTGAACTACTATGAATTCTTTACCAAGTTTTACAGAACGACTGGATTGGTATTCAAACCCATTACGATTAGTAGAGAATTATAGAATTATGTAGGGGGTTATTGGGTTAACCCGGAAACAGGAGTGGATTGAGTTTTATTTTATCAAACATGATGCTCTGGATGGCGACTAAAAAATGATAAGTTTAAAGATATGAAAGGAGTAATAAATGCTGGATCCTAAGAAATTTTTAAAGAGCAGAATAATCCTCAGTTTGCTGGTACTGTTTGGTGTTCTTGTGATTCTGGGATCTTTTGCTGTAATAAAGGCCCACGCAAACCAGGAGACCCAGGATACACCTGTGGTTTCGCAAAATAGTAAGAGTAGAGGGATCGGGTTTATTGCGGCTGGTGTTGCTTTCGGGTTTGGAGCACTCGGTGCTGGTATAGGTATAGGGAATGTTGGAGCAGCCGCTATGGGGGCTATTGCTGAGAAACCGGAGATGGCAGGTCAGGCGCTGATATTTGTGGCTCTTGCAGAAGGACTTGTGATTTTTGGATTTATTATGGGATTAATGATCCTTGGTAAAATTTAATTTATGATATAGTTAAGGTCGTTTGGTTATGAACTATTTTGTTTTGGGTGATGAGGACACGGTACTGGGGTTTTCCCTTGTAGGTGTGGATGGCCTCGTTGTATCGGAAGAAAGTGAAATAGGGGAGCTTTTTGACCGTGTTCTTTCCAATGAGGAGATTGGTATAATTATAATTACAGAAAGGGTGGCGAATAGGATCAGGGAAAAGGTTGAAAGCCTTCAGTTCAGGGGTGAGTTTCCACTTGTAGTTGAAATACCCGATAGGACTGGATATGAGAAGGAAAAGCCTCCATTGCGTGATCTGATTAATAGGGTAATTGGTATAAGGTTGTAAGATATTTTCTACGAGAAATCAATAGTTTTTGATATAGTAATCTTGGTCAATGAGGAACCTTGGCATGGAAAAAGAAAAAATTATTGGAGGAATTGGAAGTACTGAGAGAATAGTTAAAACCATAAAACAGGAAGCCAGTGATGAGGCCAGCCAGATAATCTCTGAAGCTAAGGCATATTCAAAGAAACGGATGGAACAGGCAGAAAACGAGGCAAAAAGGCTGATTTCTGAAGCTGAAAAAAGCGCAGGTGAGGAAGCTGATAGGATTATTGAGAATGCTATTATAGAGGCGAAAATAGAGGTTGGCAGGCGGCTTCTGGATTTTAAGAAAAGAATTTTTGATTCAGTTATTGATAAGGCAAAAGAAATTTTACAAAACTCTGTGAATTCTGATGAATACAGAGAGGCAATGCTCCACTGGATACTTGAGGGTATCCTGGTACTTAATGTTGGGAGAGTGGTTATAAGTTACTCGGAGGTTGAGAAAAATATATTTGATGAGAGTTTTCTTAAAGATCTAAATGTGCTTTTAAAAAAAAATCTCGGGAAGAGTATAGAAGTGAACTTCAATAAACGGGTTTATCTTAAAAAGCAGGGTGTTATCGTTGAAACCCCGGATGGAAGACTATCGTATAATAATACCATTGATTCAAGGTTGAACAGGCTGAGTGAAAAAATTAAAAATATTATATATGAGACTGTATGGGTTGATATTGATTAGAATGTATATAATAGATATTCAAATGACGGGGATTCAAAAATGGCTGTTAGAGTAATGGGAAATGTTTACAGGGTTAATGGTCCGGTTATAGAGGCTCGAGAGGTTGGAGATGCGATGATGTTTGAGCTGGTTAAGGTGGGCGAAGACAGACTTGTTGGAGAGGTTATAAAACTTGAGGAGGATCGGGCAATTATTCAGGTATATGAGGATACTACAGGCATAGCCCCTGGGGATCCGGTTTTTGGTGAAGGAATCCAGCTTTCTGTGGAGCTTGGCCCTGGTATAATTGGCAATATCTATGATGGAATCCAGAGGCCTCTTGAGGAAATTAGGAAGGTATCTGATGTTTATATAAAGAGAGGTATAGATATACCGGCCCTGAATCGTGAAACGGAATGGGATTTTGATCCGGTGGTAGGTGAGGGAGATTACGTTAGTCCGGGACAGATTATTGGACTGGTGCAGGAAACGGAAAGAATACGGCACAGGATTCTGGTTCCCCCGAATCTTAAGGGCAGGATTATTCACATTGCATCTGGAGGGAAATATAGGGTAACGGATACCATTGCGGTTCTTGAGACTGCAGATGGAGAGCGTGAGCTTTCCATGATACATAGGTGGCCAATAAGACAGCCAAGACCTGTTAAGCGGAGACTTCCGCTTGATATTCCTCTTGTAACCGGTCAGAGGGTAATCGATACACTTTTCCCAGTTGCAAAAGGGGGAACGGTTGCAATTCCTGGAGGATTTGGCACCGGGAAAACAATGACCCAGCAGGCCCTTGCCAAATGGAGTGATGCTGATGTTATTGTTTATATTGGGTGTGGAGAGCGGGGAAATGAAATGACCGATGTACTGACTGAGTTTCCAAAACTTGTAGATCCCCGTACCGGACGATCATTGATGGAGAGAACTGTTCTTATTGCAAATACATCAAATATGCCGGTCTCAGCGAGAGAGGCTAGCATTTATACCGGTATTACCATTGGCGAGTATTATAGAGACCAGGGTTTTCATGTAGCTATTATGGCTGATTCAACATCAAGATGGGCTGAGGCATTGAGAGAATTATCCGGAAGAATGGAAGAGATGCCAGCCGAAGAAGGGTTTCCGGCTTATCTTCCCACGAGAATAGCCGAGTTTTATGAAAGAGCGGGCTATATGGAAACTCTAAATGGCAAGCCTGGTTCGATTACCATTATAGGTGCGGTTTCACCACCAGGAGGAGACTTTTCAGAACCCGTAACACAGCATACCAAGAGATTTGTCCGCTGTTTCTGGGCTCTTGATCGAGATCTTGCAAATGCAAGGCATTATCCTGCCATCTCATGGCTTGATAGCTATAGTGAATATCTGGGAGAAATCAAAAAGTGGTTCAGAGAAAATCTTGGTGAGGATTGGGAAAAAGACAGGAATGAAATAATGACTTTACTCCATAGAGAGGTTCGACTTCAGCAGGTTGTAAAGCTTGTTGGTCCTGATGCTCTTCCAGATTCCCAACGATTCGTTCTTGAGGTATGTTCTCTATTTAAGAATGCGTTTCTCCAGCAGAACGCTTTTGACAAAATCGATATGTACAGTACTCTGGAAAAACAGGTTAAAATGCTTCATATAATTCTCACATTCTGGCGGAAAGGAAGCGAAGCAATAAAGAGAGGGGTAACACTTTTAAAATTAAGAAAAATGAAGGTTTATGCTGATATAGCAAGGATGAAGTTTACGGTACCCAATGAGGATCTTTCCGAATTGGATAAAATACTTGCACGACTAGAAAGATCAATAGATCAACTGGAGTCAATCTATGCCTGAGAAAAAGAACCCTGAAGGCCTGAAATCCAAATCAGCTGTTAGGAATGCCGTGAATATACGAACTCCTGAGCTGGTCTCGGGGCTGGAGTATCGGGGAGTCAATAGAATAGAAGGACCATTGCTATTTATTGAGAATACCCATCCGGTTGGGTACAGGGAGCTTGTTGAATGTGAAGACGAGTACGGGAAAACGAGGCTGGGAATGGTTCTTGAAACATCGAAAGATTTTGTTGTGGTGCAGGTTTTTGAGGGGACAACAGGTCTAAAGCTCGAAAAAACACGCGTGCGATTTATGGGAGAACCTCTAAAGATTGGTGTTTCACGCGATATGCTTGGCAGGATATTTAATGGGCTTGGAAAAGCGATAGATGGGGGGCCACCGCAAAAATCCGAAATGCTTTTGAACGTAAATGGGCTTCCAATAAATCCAACAGCAAGGGCATATCCGAGGGATTTTATTCAGACAGGTATATCGGTGATCGATGGAATGAATACATTGATAAGGGGACAGAAACTTCCGATTTTTTCCGGCAACGGGCTTCCACACAATGAGCTGGCTGCTCAGATCGCAAGGCAGGCAAAGATAAGAGGCGAGGAATCGGAGTTTGCAGTTGTATTTGCGGCTATGGGTGTTAAGCATGATGTTGCGAGGTTTTTTACAGATGTTTTCCGCGAAAGTGGGGTATTGGAGAAGGTCGCACTTTTCTTAAGTCTGGCTGATGATCCTTCTATTGAGAGACTTGTAACACCGAGAACGGCTCTTACTCTTGCTGAGTATCTTGCTTTTTATGAAAACATGCATATCCTGGTTATTCTTACAGATATGACAAATTACTGCGAAGCCCTGAGAGAGGTGTCCACCATCAGAGGCGAGATACCATCTAGGAAGGGTTATCCTGGATACCTGTATTCGGATCTTGCAGAGATCTATGAGCGATCGGGAATGATAAAAACCTCAAGTGGCTCAATTACCAGTTTGCCCATACTGACCATGCCTAATGATGATATATCCCATCCCATTCCCGACCTTACGGGATATATAACCGAGGGTCAGATTGTTTTTGAGCGGGAGATGTACGGAAGAGGTATTTATCCTCCTATTGCGGGACTTCCCTCTCTTTCCAGGCTGATGAAGGATGGGATTGGTGAAGGAATGACACGTGAGGATCATCCGCACCTGGCAAGTCAGCTTTTTGCAGCTTACAGCTATGTGAAGGATGTAAGAAACCTTGCCTCTGTTATAGGCGAGGAAGAGCTCACTCCACTTGATAAAAAATATCTGGAGTTTGGTGAAGAGTTCGAGAGAAGATTCGTTACTCAGAGGATGGATGAGAATCGAAGCATTGAGGAGACACTCGATATAGGGTGGGATGTATTGAAGATCTTACCCCCGGAAGAGCTCCACAGGGTAACGGAGGAAGAACTTGAGAAGTATTACTATTGATTTTTGGTACAGAACTCGGGAGATAATTGAAAAATGGCAATAAGGAATATTCCACCAACAAAAACTAACCTTCTCAAGCTCAAAGAAGAGCTAAAGTTTGCGAAACTCGGATATGAACTTCTAGACCAGAAGAGAAACATACTGATCATCGAGCTTCTTGGTATTGTTGATCAGGCCGTTGATATCCAGAATCAGATTGAAGAAGCCCTGGATAGGGCTTTCAGAAGCCTTGAGGAGGCGATCGCTCATTCAGGTAGGTTGCAGATTAAAAGTATTGCTCTTGCGATGAATCTAAAATCTGAGGTGAAAATCAGGGTGAGGAAAGTTATGGGCGTAACCCTCCCCGTGGTTGAGACTCAATTCGAAGAAAATCCCCCCTATTTCAGCGGCATTGGTATGAGCTTCTGGGTAGATGAGGCAATTAAAAACTTCATGCAGGTTTTGAAAATAATGGGGAGGTTTGCGGAACTGAAGATATCGGTTGTACGACTCGCAGAGGAGGTTAAGAAAACTATCAGGAAGGTGAATGCTCTTGAAAAAATTGCGATACCCGATCTTGAAGAAACTGTGCAGAATATTGAGTCGAGACTTGAGGAGAGCGAAAGAGAAATGTTCAATCTCATGAAAATGGTAAAAGAATCGATTGAAGAAACGAGGAGGCATTGAAAAAAGCATATATCAAATAGCTTAATTTTGAGCTTTCCAGGAGAGAATGCAGGAGATTATTTTTTCTGTATCTTGAGCGGGCGAGATTATATTGAACGCAATTATCAGACATGTTTACGCTTAAGCCTGTGTCTGATAAGTGCTCATACATGCAGAATCCAGAGGAAATGAATTAAAAAGGTGAGGAAAAAAAGTGGCAAAACCAGTTGAAAGAATAATGGTTTACATAGATGGTACGGAGGAAAGTATTGTAGCAGCCCAGTATGCTATTGTTTTGGCAAAAACGCTCGATGCTGAGCTTTATGCCCTTTATATAATAAACATAAAGGCTCTTGAAGAATTGCTCAGGGCAAAAATTTTCCTGAAGGAAGAAGAGTACGAGTATGAGAGGGACTTAAGAGAGGATGCCAAAAGGTATCTTCGACATGTTGAGGAACTTGGATCCAGGAAGTCCGTTGATGTAAAGAAAATAAGCCTTGAAGGAAGTGTATATACAGAGTTACTGAATGCGGTGAAAGACTACGGGATAGATCTTCTTGTGCTGAAAGAGCTGTCGCATGTGAGAAGCAGAAGGGAGGAGTTTTATGATGAGTCGGAGAGAGCAATGAGGGCAGTTCCGTGCTCAGTGCTGATAGTAAAGGACGAGGAGCGTGTCTGGGAGCTGTACGAGTCAATATGATGTTGTCAGTTAGTTTAAAAAATTTTTTAATTTAGCGTAAACTTATTAAATTATTCTGATGATAAGGCATTTTCCTGAGTGTGGGTATGGTATTTCTACAGTGGAAGCGTTTAATAAGTTAAAACTATTTATTTAAGTGAGAGGATAAAATGGCCATCGTAGATATGTTAACTCCAGAAGTAATCAAGGTACCTCTTGTTTCGAGGAACAAAGATGAAGTATTAAAAGAACTTGTTGAAATACTGGCCAAGGCTGGAAAAATATCCAATCTTGAAAGAGCGCTGGATGCAATTAAGAAACGCGAGGATATGGGGAGCACTGGTTTAGAGGAAGGGATTGCTGTTCCCCATGCCAAAACGGATACAGTTGATAAGCTTACAATGGCTATTGGAATATCACCTGAGGGTGTAGAGTTTGATGCACTCGATGGCAAACCATCCCATATTTTCTTCTTGATGCTCGCTCCGCCTGATCAGTCCGGTCCTCACATACAGGCCCTTGCAGAGATAGCAAGAATGGCGCGCTCAAAAGCATTTATAAATGCCTTAAAGAATGCAAAGTCCTCAGAAGAAGTTTTAAATCTGTTCAAGGAGTAGTTCTAGAAAATTCAGATTTGAACTGGGTAGAGTATATTAAAATTTGATCTTTATATCATCTTAATCATAGACTTTTTGTTAATTTAAGTTCTAATTTATTCTGGGATTAATACAACTTTTAAGGCCTCACGATTCAGTATCAGATCAATTGCTTTTTTAAAATCGCTGAGGGGCATTTTATGGGTAATAAGTTTTTTAGCGGATATCTTTTTTTCTCCAATTAGATTTACAGCTTCTTCATGGTCTTTTGCTGTTGAGTCAGAAGCTCCGAAAACAGAAATCTGTTCATAGTGGATTTTGTTTAAATCTATTTCCAGTTTTGGTTGTGTTTTTGGAAGGCTTGCGAATAGGCTGATTCTGCCGCTTTTTGCCACAAGTTCGAATGCGAGTTCTACCGCTTCGTGTGTTGGAGCTGCATTGATTACCACGTCGGCTCCTGCTCCATTTGTCATTTCTTTTACAGCTTTTACCGGATTGGTCTTTGATGAACAAATAATGTTATCAATATTGAACCTTTTAGCCATTTCAAATCTCTTTTCTGAGCGTTGAATTAAGATTGATTTTCTGGCACCTCTTGCTTTGGCGGTTTCTGCATGAAGTATCCCGAGAGGACCTCCCCCTATTACAACCACCGTATCAAATGGACCAACGGAAGCTAATTTTTGGGCATTTATTACGCATCCGAGTGGTTCACAAATGCAACCATCAATTCCTTCTACAATTTCGGGAAGTTTTATTAGGTTTCCATGAGCTATCCCTCTGGGAGGAACTGCAAGGTATTTTGCAAATCCACCGTTGATAAAAGTTCCAATGGGTTGTTTATTAAGACAGAGGTTGAATAGATGCTTTCTGCACATTCTGCAGTTACCGCATGGAAGTGTTGTGGCAATGGTAACCCGATCGCCTTCATTGAAATACTCTATTTTTGATCCCTTATGTACTATTTTTCCCACGAGTTCGTGTCCAAGGATTACAGGTGGCCTTATACTTGAAATTCCATATAGATAGGCCTTTACATCAGTTCCACATATTGCGCAACCTTCAACCTCAATTATCACATTATCTTCTTGTGGTTCTGGTTCTGGTACATCCTTTAAAACTAATTTTTCTACACCCTCATATACAATAGCCTTCATTGTTTACATCCTTGGAAAATATATTTTTCTACAAAATATCAGTCTTTTTCTGATTTGCCAGCAATTATTTAATTAGGATAAACTTCGAGTTTTAATTGTGAAATGCAAATTATCAATACAAAATGAAGAAATCAACCAATATTGATATAAATTGTTTGAAATTCGCAGGCACTGCAACATTTTTAGTTTAATTTTGCATTCGGATTTCTATTTTTCAGTAAAATCGAGATTCGTTTTAATTGTACTATAGAATTCAATTGATTCGTTTGTTTTACTCTAATATTCTATAGATAATCAGTATGGATTAAGTATCCGGTTCCATAATCCTCTTTGGAGTACATCATTGCCTGCATTTATTGATTTTGTCAACCAATTTGTAATTTTCATAGCAGATCTATATTCGGAATACTATTCATTTCTGATTCTAACGGGTGTGGGTATATTCTTCATAATCGGGATATTTATTTTTATATCTGTCAGGCAAAGGGTTAATCTGTATAAAAGAGCTGTAAGAAATTACAATAGGGGAAGAAAGCAGAGAGCTTTGCTTCTTCTGGCAATTGAAGTTGGGAAAAATCCAACAAATAGAAGAGCTATTTTACTTCGAGCAGATATAGAAAATGAACTGGGATTGCACAGTCTGGCAGAGAAGGATTATAAAAAACTTTTGGCATTAAAAATACCAGGCGATGAGATAAATCCATTAGAAATTAAAAAACGGCTTCTCGAGTCATTGTTCGAGCAGAAAAAGCAACTTGAGGTTTTTATGCTTGCAGAGGAAATACTGTCCGAGAATAGGCTAGACACAGATGCACTTTATTATCTCGGTGCTGTTTATACAGAACAGATGAAGTTTGCTGATGCTGAGAAAATTCTCAGATATGTGGTAGAAAACAGGCCTGGCATGGCTCGGGCATTTTTTATGCTCTCTCTGGTTGAGTTACAGATGGGTTTTTATTCAAAGGCAATTGAGCATATTAAAAAGGCCCAACTTAAACTTAGATCTACTGAAGATAACCCTGATTATTATCTTGTTGAGACCAGTTTACATTTTTTTCAAAAGAATTATAGTGAAGCGCTAAAGTTGCTGGATATGTTGAAAGCCAGGAATCCATACCCTTTGATATCCAAAAAAAATCTTTTTTTAATGAGACTCGAGGGATTTTGTAATTATTTTTTGGGTAATCTGGATAGGGCAGCACATGTATTAAACAGGATATATAGAAAATTGTCTGGTTATGGTACGGGAGGGAGAAAACCTGCAGGAATATCTTCCTATCCTGGCAGGGTTTACTCAGTGGATGGAAGGAAGTCTGTGTTTAGGAAAGACAACTACCTTAATGAGTATTTCAGACTGAAAGAGGTGCTTACCGATAGTGGTCTTTATCTTAATCCGGATAGTGCCAGCATATTTTCAGGAACAGGTCTTCTTGGGGTAGAGGGCCTTACCTATACAACATGGGCTGCTCTGGATTATGCTTTTTGCCTTGTTAAAAAGAGAAATTATAAAGAAGCAGCCAAATTTCTTACAGCTGTGAAAGATGATCATCCAGAAGTTATAGGTTTGAGAAATCTTGTGGAGCTTATTGTGGAGAAAGCAGAAGAAAAAGAAGAATTTTTGGAATCAGGAGGAAAGGGTGAGGATATTCCAAGAAAAATTTCTGAGAGGGTAATCAGAAGGGCAGGTCGAAGATATGATTTATGGGAATATCTTGAAGAGTGGGAGAAGAATGCGATAAGACCATTTCATGTATTTGCCCTTATGGGATTGGTGCCAAAGAGACAACTCAATCCCATTTTACTGTTCAGGGTGATGGGAAAGCTTAGATCTGAGATTGAGAGAAGGATGTAAAGTTATACTTGTTTTATGTGGTGTGCTATTATATAGATTCTGATCTCGCGGTGGAAAAATCAAAAGTATGTGTGTGGGGTGATTCTTCCCTCTTGACTTTTCTTTACAAATTAAATACATTTTCTACGGTTTTACTGGGGGATTGTGTAATGGTAGCACGGCAGACTCTGGATCTGCTTGTGAGGGTTCGAATCCTTCTCCCCCAGCACGTGGCGCTATCGTCTAGCGGTTAGGACAGAAGATTCTCATTCTTCAGACCGGGGTTCGACTCCCCGTAGCGCTAAGTAAATCTTCCTTGATTTTTGTTGACTGATTACATCTTAAGTTAAGTTACTTTATAATCCGGGGGTGATGCCCCGTAGCGCTAAAGAGATATTAATAACCCCCAAAGAACCTAAAGGTGACTGTAAAGTAACAGTCACCTTTTTATTTTTTTGGGTAGTTATTGTTTCTGCTTCTTTCTTTTTTTATACAATAATTAGTTTTATGCCGAGTTTCTCAAACTCTTCTCTGTACTCTTCGCTTATGCCGGTATCTGTTATGATGGTATCTATTTCCTCAAGATCTGCAAAGTGTGCATACTCAATAACCCCAAGTTTTGAAGAATCTACAAGTAGTATGGATTTTTCTGAGGATTCTATAAACTTCTTTCTAATTGATGAGATAAAAAAATTCCCGCTTGTTAAGCCAGCTGTTTTATGCACGCCAAATGCTGAGAGTAAGGCTTTCTGAGCGCGGATTGATTTTAATTCTATTTCGGGATTAAGACTTTCAAACATGTCAATTTCCCTGTGGTAAATTCCGCCTATAACAATTAATTGGAGGATGCTTTTCATTTTAAGAATATTGGCTATTTCAAGACCAAAACAGATCGTTTTTATCGGTAAATTATTTGGCAGGGCTTCTGAGGTATAAATCAGTGTAGAACCCGAATCGAATATAATTGTTTCGCCTGGTTCTATCAATTTAACAGCTTCTCTGGCTATTCGTATCTTCTGGTCTCGATTCTTTTTCAGTTCATTTCTTATATCGTATTCTATAGGATGAGGTGGGTGAAGTGTTTTATTAATTTCAACAATACTTTTTCTTCTTTTCAAAATATTGAGTGTTTCGAGTAATTTTATATCTCTCCTTACTGTTATTTCCGATACGTTTAATTCTTTTGCCAGATGTTTTAAATGTATTGCCCCCCTGCTTTTACACAATTTTACAATCTCATCCAGCCTTGTATCTTTTTTCATCTAGATTTTAACCCCTGGTATCTGATGTTATTTACATTTAAATATCAATTCAATTAGAATTTTAGCTTTATAAGTTTGAAATAAGTAACATTATTTTCACTTTTTGCTTGACAAAATATCATAATATTGTATAAGAATCATATATAATTTTCACTTTTTGTCAATTTTTATTTTAAAATTATCTCATATTGATAATTAACATGTGGCAAGAAATTGATAATGTGTATAATTCAGACGAAGACAGAAGATTTTGATTATATGGGTCATTTAAAAGGTTCTACGTTAAACCATAAAATTGATGATGAAAAAGGAATGGTACCAGTTTTTATATCTATCATAATTTTGAACGTAAAATCACAGCACACAAGGTGTGCTTTTATTTATATAGATTACTAATAATCAAAGGAGGTTTTTATGGCAGAAGAATTTCAGAAAGAAGAGGGTCAACAGGAGGGAGGTCCAAAGAAGGAGTGGAAACAGTACTACGAGCACAATTCGACCTTCCAGGAGGCTAAAGAGATAGTTGAAGAAAAGGGACTTTTTGGATTTGCCGAGATGATGTCCAAGAAGATGGACAGAAGAAAATTTATCAAGACAATGGGATTGGTGACAGCTGGCATGTCTGTGCTGGGAATACCTGCATTTGCACAGAAACGGAAAGAAGAGGGCGCGGTACCGGCCAAGAGGTTTAAGGCAGCATATTCTGCCATCATTCTTGCTGTTTTCTGGGTTAAGAAGGGGGTTGAAACATTTCAGCATCTTGGAAAACTTACCGGTTTTGATTTTGATATCTACGATGCAGGCGCTGATTCAGGAAAACAGAGGTCGCAGATAGACCTCATAGCCTCCAAAGCTGATGAGTATGATGTTGTGTTCATCCATCCTTCAAATATTGGTGCATTTACCGAACCGGTCAAAGAGCTTATAAACAAAGGGGTTGTGGTTGTCGACATTGATACTCTTCTAGTTCCTGATCTCTCAACCCTTGATATACTGACATTTACTGAACCAGATAATGAGTGGATGGGAGCAGCTGTAACTGAATATCTCTGCAAGAAAATCAACTACAGGGGATATGTGGTTCATACTCAGGGACAACTCGGCCATACCGGAGCTCAGGGAAGGGCCAGGGGATTCAGAAAAGTTGTAGCTAAATATCCGGATATTAAAGTGATAGATGAGACACCAGGTGAGTGGAGTGTTGACAAGACTAGGCAGATATGGGATGATCTTCTTGTTAAGTACGATAGAATTGATGGAGGATTTTTCCACAACGACGATATGGCTCTTGGCGCTTATGCTGCACTTCAGGCGGTAGGAAGAGAGAAGGAAACTGTTCTCTGTGGCGTTGATGCAATGGCACCGGCTCTAAGAGAGCTTAAAAAGGGAAAGATTCAGGGTACAGTTTTTAATCCATCATGCAGGGTACATGGATATGGGTTCTGGGCTGCATGGTTCCATATGGTAAACAAGGTTCCTAAGAGTGAGATACCCAGATTTATCAGGTGTGATGGTCCAGTAGTTACTGTGGATATGCCAACAAAAGAGATTGACAGCTATATTTGGAGCAACGAGCATTACCTGATCTAGATAATGAAAATACAGGATTGAGTTTTTCCTGCTGTATTATTATATAGAGAAAGATACCCGATCTCTGTGTTCGGGTATCTTTCCATTTATGATTATTAACAGGTATAGCAGATCTTAAAAAGTATTGGGTAAGGGTGTGAGGTTATTACCAATGGAATATGCTATCAGGATGGAAAATATAACCAAGAGGTTTGGTGGAGTTCTGGCACTTGATAATGTTAATTTTGAAGTAAAATCAGGAGAGGTAAGGGGCCTTGTTGGCGAAAACGGAGCAGGTAAGAGTACATTGATGAAAATTCTATCCGGAGTGCACACTGACTATGATGGTAGACTCTACATAATGGGAAAAGAGGTTCGATTTGCCAATACCGGAGATGCACTCGAAAGTGGTATAGGTATGGTATATCAGGAGCTTTCTCTTATTGATTGTCTGACTGTTGCTGAAAATACATTTCTTGGAAACCAGCTGGTAAACAGGTTGGGGATAGTTTCCTGGAAGGAGATGAAGAGACTTGCTGATCAACATTTAAGAAACCTCGGCATCAATATAGATGTAACTTTGCCTTTGAGTAGTTATCCATTCAGCATTCGCCAGATGATAGAGATTGCAAAAGTGGTTTTTTCGGGTGCCAGAATTATAATTCTTGATGAGCCAACATCATCTCTTTCACATACTGAGATTGAACGGCTTTTTGAACTTATAAAAACTCTTAAGGCGAGGAACCATACCGTTATTTTTATTTCACATTTCATAGAAGATGTTATAAAAATATCTGATTCGATTACAGTGCTGAAAGACGGCAGGGTGGTGGATACAGTTATAAACAGAGGAGTTGATAAACATGAAATAATTCAGAAGATGATAGGAAAGCCGAAGGGGCACCTTGTGAGAGAGGCAGACGAGATTGTAAAGCTCAAAACCCCCGATACTGATGTTGTGATAAGGATTAATAACCTTACCAAAAGAGGTAAATTTGAGAATATAAGTTTTGAGCTTAATAGAGGTGAGATTCTTGGCCTGTTTGGGCTTATGGGGGCCGGACAGGAGGAGCTTGGAAAAGCAATTTTTGGACTTGAAACATATGATGAAGGTACGATCGAGATAAATGGTAGTATCCTCCCGAAGGATCTGCCATATAAAGTCAAGAATATGGGTGTTGCCTATATATCTGAGGAGAGAACAAAGTCACTGTTTCACAAGTTTGAAATATATAAAAATATTACGCTTCCCTTTCTTGAGAAAATACTTTCTCCCGGTTTAAACTGGCTTATAAAATACAGGAGAGAAAGAGAGGTTGCATGGAACCAGGTCAGGAAATTTTCAATCAAGGCTCCTGATCCTGATGTTCCTCTTGCTTCTCTGAGTGGCGGAAACCAGCAGAAAGTGGCTCTTGCAAAATGGTTAACTGTTCCTCCCAGGGTAATTATTCTGCAGGAACCCACAAGAGGTGTTGATGTGGGAGCCAAGGCTGAAATAGTAAAATCGATTAGAGCCTTGAAAGAACAGGGGATCTCATGTATAGTAATATCTGTTGAACCTGAAACAATCCTTGATCTATGTGATAGGGTTCTGGTTTTTTCCAGAGGTAGAATTGTGAAAGAACTGAGGGATACAGAAACCTCTAAAATTAAAATGATGGGGTTGGTATAAATATGGAAAATGCAGGAACAATTAGTGGCATGGATAGATTTGTGAACTGGATTAAAATCAGGGCAAGAGTACTTGCCCCGTTCTCCACACTTGTTATTCTTGTGATTTTTTTCGGTATAATAACAAGGAGTTTTTTTACTTTGAGGAATTTTGAAAATGTTCTTGAACAGGCCTCGCTTCTTGCGATACTTGCCACAGGTATAACCATGGTGCTTCTGCTGGGTGAGATTGACCTTTCCTTTGCCAATGTAGCAACACTCATAGGTATGACAATGGCACTTCTTTCTGATAGAAATGTGAACCTCTTTTTGCTTATACTGATTTGTTTTGGAAGCGCTGTTCTGGTGGGATTTATAAATGGATATGTTTCAGCATATATCAGAGTGCCTTCATTCATGGCGACTCTTGCAATGTATCAGATTGCATATGGAGTTGCACACTACGCGAGTAAAGCAATTCCGGTATTTTCGGTACCGAAGGTCTTTTCAATCCTGGGAAATAAGAATCTTGGTCCTGTACCCTGGGTTGTTATATGTGCAGTGGTTATGATGGGAGGAGCTCATTTTATACTCAGGTATACCAGATTCGGCAGGTACATATATATGACGGGAGGAAACAGGGAAGCTGCAAGGGTTTCTGGAGTCAATACTCGATTTATTGTAACAATGGTTTTTGTTATTGCAGGATTTACATCCGGATTTGGAGGTATGCTTGGGATAGGCAGGTTGGGAGTAGCCTATGATAATTCGCTAAATGCAAAGCTTATTGACGGAATAGCAGCTGTTGTTCTTGGAGGAACATCTCTCACAGGAGGCGAGGGTGGAATATTAAACACGGTGATTGGCGTTTTAATATGGACCTGCCTAGGAATAGGGCTTGATCTGATGAATATATCTATCTATATAAAGGATCTTGTGAGGGGAATTATTCTTCTAATTGCTCTGGTATTTAACATTATAGTACAACGCTCGGTTCAGGTTTAGATGTTTTTATTCAATATTGGAATTGTATTGTTAAATTTAATAAGTGATACTGCCGAAATAATTGTTTTGAAAAGAACAAAGCTGCAATACCTCACTCAATTTATAAAGATCACACTAAGATGTTTCCCAGGAGAAACTTGCTTAAATTTTTAATATTCTATTTACTTAGCCCTCCTTTAGACTATTTGCGTTTTTAATGAGGGTTCTTATAAATGATTTGACCTCCAATGTATGTGCAGGATATTTTAAGATTTGTATGCTCTCATTTATAAGATTTAGGCTGAGTTTAAAATATTTTTATCTTTTCTGCTTATTATTATACTTCCATCCCTTATTTCTCTGGTAATCAGTTATAAGCTGATAAAAAAGACAATTGAACATGAAATTTTCATGCGTCTTCAGGATAGTATATCTGGGTATGGGGAAGAGATTAATTTTTATGAATGCTGTAAATGGATTTTCTCTTTTCGGTCTGTGTTAGATGGAGGATAAGCTTGTTTAAGTATTCCCTAATATCTAATATTAAAATTTTTTCCTTTTTTGATAAATTTCTATATTTATGCCAAGAAATTTTTACAATTTTTCATTTTATACAAAAATTATCATTAAATTTTGAATTCATGGGGAAAATATATGATAATGTTATAATGAGTAGATTATAAATGTAATTTTTTTCCATCAATCCCGATTAATATCAAAACACGAAATATAATTAATGGGATGAAGATTCGTGGAAGGAAATCTAGAGGATTACTCAAGAATAGACCATGGATATGAAAGTCTTAAAAGAGAGAAAGTCAGTATCCTTATAGTAGATGATGATTATTTAACCCTCCGTACAATTTCAATTTTCCTCAAAAAAATGCACTATGATGTTGAAACATGTAAAAATGGTACCGAGGCAATTAATGCGATAAAAAAGAATTTTTACAATATTGTTCTCCTCGATTTGAAACTTCCGGATATTGATGGTTTAGAGGTTCTGAAAAAACTGAAGGATATGAATCCATCTATTTCAGTTATCATGATGACTGGTTATGGTACAATAGAGACTGCTGTTAGATCAATGCAGTACGGTGCCGA
>CAZFGQ010000034.1:0-26784 GCA_964518675.1 uncultured Spirochaetota bacterium | reverse complement strand
AATGAATGCTCAGTGCGGCTCAATGCGAATAAAAAGTTAACAGCGCAAATGCCTTTATACTTATTGACATTCAGAAAAATTAGGTGCTATAATCTAATTGAAAATATATAGAAGAATAGAATAATGCGTGAGGACAAACCGGCGACAGTTGTAGAACATCTGGATGAACTAAGACGACGTATCGTATATATACTGATTGCCGTGGGGATAACAACGGCAGGGGCATATATGTTTAAAGATTATATCCTGAACCTGTTGATAAAAGTGGGTGGTATTGAGAAACTCGTATTTATAAATCCTACGGAAGCCTTTATTGTAATCATAAAGCTATCGCTTCTGGTGGGCATAGTGGCAGCAATGCCTTTTATTCTTTACCAGGTCTGGATGTATGTGGGTGTTGCTTTAAAAAAGCATGAAAGAAAATACCTCATCTACTTTGGCCCTATTTCTTATATTCTTTTTCTAATGGGGGCGGCCTTTGCATTCAGAGGTGTCCTGCCTTTAGGAATCCGGTTTCTTCTTTCTTTCTCAAAAGAGAATATTACACCAATGATAACGCTGAATGCATATATTTCTTTTCTCGGGAAGATGATAACGGCTTTTGGACTGATGTTTGAACTTCCACTCGTTGTGTTGTTACTTTCAAAACTTGGGATAGTAACTCCAGATATACTGAAGAAAGGCAGGCGTTATGCAATAGTACTGGTATTTATAGTAGCCGCGATTCTTACCCCGCCGGATGTGGTGAGTCAGATAATGCTGGCCTGTCCCATATTAATCATGTATGAAATAAGTATATGGATATGTAAATCTGTGACCAGAAAACGGGAGCAGGAATTTGGTGTACCTGAACCGGAGGTAAGTGAAGCCTGAAATAGCTACCATGTTTTATTTAAAGTTAAATCTTGAAAAGACTGGAGAGTAAAAATTATGAACACCGAAAGCTATAGTGTTGAAATTTCGGATATTTTTGAACCAGATCAGGAGGATTTTGTAATCGAACTGATCAAAGACTATATAGATAAGGATTATGACTCCCTTAAAAAATATTTTGAAGAAACAGATACAATAACAGTTTCATCTCTTTCAGAAAAGGATGCTCAGGATATAGTTAAAAAGGCGGAGTCCCTTGATTTAACGGCAAGAATAATCTCTGGAGAGGAAGAACAGGTAGAAGAAGAGGAATCTGAAAAGGTTGTATGCCCAAGATGTGGTTTTGTTCTTGAGTTTCTGGATTGGAGATGTCCGGAATGCTACTATGAGTTTCCAGAATATAAAATGAAGGGAGACGATGAACTGGAGGAGGAAGGGGATATTTAGAGTAATAGGAGTTCGTACTTTTTACAAAACTCTCTGAAGGCTTCTCTTATTCTATCAGCTTTTCGCATACTCAGTACTTCTTCGGCAAACGATTCAACATCAGATATGGAACATTCCCTTATCAATAGTTTGACCTGTGGAATAAGATTTGGCTCCATACTTAATTCTCTTATACCAACCCCTATAAAAAAAGGGGTGAAAATTGGATTACCTGCCAGTTCACCACATACGGCACAGGGTTTATCCTCCTTAATTGCTGCTTTAGCGGTATAAGATATGAGTCTCAGCACTGCTGGGCTTTCGGGTACATAAAACTCTGCCACGCTTTCGTCGGTTCTATCCACAGCAAGTGTGTATTGAATTAAATCATTTGTACCGATACTAAAAAAGTCGCATCTTTTTATCAGCTGATCTGCCAGGATGGCCGCAGATGGGACCTCTATCATAATTCCTCTTTCGATTTTTCTATCGTAAGGGATGCCAGATTTTTCCAGATTGGCTTTTTCTTCATCGATAATATTGAATATTTTTTCCATTTCTTCGTAACTCGAGATAAGGGGGATGAGAATCCTTGTTTTGCCAAAGATGCTTGCTCTCAGTATTGCTCGAATCTGAACTCTGAATACATCCGGTTTCAGTATGGATATTCGTACTGATCTCAGACTGAGAAATGGATTTGCCATTTTTGTTTCGATTGTTTCGCTAAAAGGCAGAAACTTATCCCCTCCAATATCCAGTGTTCTTATCGTTACGATTTTATCCTTCATTTTTTTGATTACATCTCTGTAAAGTTTAAATTGTTCTTCCTCGCTCAGTATCCTGTTCTCAATAATAAAGAGTAACTCGGATCTGAACAGACCCACACCTTCTGCCCCGTACTTTATGGCTGAATCTGTATCGCCTGGCATATCTATGTTTGCCATGAGCAGTATCTTTGTTCCGTCTTTTGTCAGAGAAGGCAGTGACTTAGTTTTTTCGATTGTTTTTAATTTGCTTCTGTACTCCTTTAGTTTCTCCCTATAATTATTAAGGATGTGCTGGTCTGGATTTACAACAACTTGAGATGATAAACCGTCTATTATCAATGTATCATTTTGATTGATTAAAGTTGTTGCGTTTTTTACGTTGATTAACAGGGGTATATTCAAAGATTTGGCCAGAATCACAGCATGTGAGGTTTCCCCGCCAAACTCGGTTATTATCCCCTTGATTAATCTTGGGTTAAGGTTTGTTACCATTGAAGGTTTAAGTTCCTGAGCAACCAGAATCCCACGGATATTGTACAGTTTGCCGTACTCTTCGCTGTTGCTCAGAACCCTAATTATTCTGAGTGCCACATCTTCGATGTCTTTTCCCCTTTCTCTCATGTACGGGTCTTCCATTTTCTGAAATGCATCGATAAATACACCGAGTCCATCTAAAATGACTTTTTCTGCATTAAGTTCCTGCTTTTCGATCATCCGGGGAACTTCTTCCTTGAAGAATGGATCGTCTGTTATTAGAATATGGCTTTCAATAATCTCTGCCTGTTCTGTTCCTATTTCTACCTTTACCCTTTTGGCCTCACTGATAATCTGATTTTTTACCTTATTTAGGGCTTTTTCATATCGTTTTATTTCTCCATAAATTTCGCTCGTTTTAAGTTTTTTTCTCGTAACCATGGAGCTGATTTTTCGATAGATATAAGCCTTTCCTATACAGATACCTGATATTATGGTTTCTCCATTGAGTAGTAATGTTTCTGGCATTTGTTTCCGTAATGTTTTGGAATTTTAATATTATTTGATCTGAAGACCTTTATTTGTTTCCCAGTTTTATTTTAAATCATAAGAGGATTAAATAAAAGAGAAAAAATACGTATTAACAACAGGCACATATTGTATTAAGTAGAGAAATTGGGGTGAAACCTTTTACCTGGTTTTTTATGAAACAGTTATGAACAAATTCTTAATTGTAATTTTCACTACTTTATATTAGTATTTATCTATGTTTTTTGATATCTTTCCATCTTTATCTGTTAGTAGAAATTGTAATTCTAACAATAGAAATTTTAATAATCGGAAATTTTAATAATTCCATGAATCCCTAATATTGTTGAAACCGTAATGGATGAAATCAATCAACGTATCTTAGAAAAACTATTTCATCATACAAATGATATTGTTATAGTAATTGATGAGAATGGTAATATAGAAAGTTATAATGAGACTGCATGTGTATTTCTGCCCACTATCACCCGGGGAGTTTCAATATCAAAACTCCTGAACGTAGATATTCAAGATGAATTATTTCAAATAGAATCCCCCGTGGTTAAAAAATCCATTGTCAGGACTAAAAGGGAAACTGGTGGAAGCAATAGAGTTTTTCTCATGAATGCCATTCCTCTAATTGAAGAAGATAATCCACTCCATTATTTACTGATAATGAAGGATATTACTGAATCCGAAATGTACAAAAAAGAGATTGAAAGATTAAACAATAGAATAGAGAAACTAAAGCAGAGCGTTAAATATGGGACGATAGAAAGCAAAGGAGGTAAAACATCCCTTGCAGATGTTTTGGAAAAGCTTGAAAAGGCCAATAAAAAACTTGCCAGGCTTAACCTGGCGATTACCCGCGAGCTGGAGCTTGCATCGACGCTTCAGAAAACCCTTCTTCCATCAAACTATAATCTAAATAAGAATCTAAAGATATCCGCCCATTTTGAACCTATGGGTCATGTGGGTGGAGATTTTTTTGATTTTGTAAACCTTCCCAGAGGTAGAGTAGGAGTTTTTATTGCTGATGTATCCGGACATGGGGTCTCTTCCGCGTTTCTCGCGGCGATGCTCAAGATATCGTTTAATACATGGGCTCATAGATTTGTTAATCCGTCGAAACTTCTTGAAAAATTAAATGAAGAGTACTGCCAGGTTATAATGACCGGAGATTACGTAACGGCTTTTTACCTGATTTTTGATACTGTTAGGAAGAAGCTCTTGTACAGTGGAGCAGGACATCCCCAGGTGTTGCTCTATGTAAAGTCCGATGATGAAATAAAGTACCTTCCTTCGGATGGATTCTTCATAGGAATGTTTGAGGGATCGGCGTACAGATATGCTACCGAGGATTTTAAGAGCGGTTGTAAATGTATTGTTTATACAGATGGGCTGATAGAAGCATATTCCAAAAAACTCGATGAGCAGTTTGGTATTGAACGTTTAAGGGAGGTGTTTTTTAAAAATAGAAAGGAATCAATTCCGGAGCTGATAAGAAAGATTATACTGGAAGTAAAATCATTTACAGGCGGGGATTCACAGAGTGATGATATTGCAATTGTAGGGGTTGAGGCGATTTAATAAATTGTATCCTGGAAAATATCTGGTTGGGCTGAGTTCAAAATTTTTTGATAGGAGATTTGATTTTTAAATTATTAAAAATTGTCCTCAAAGGATTTGTTATGGAGCTAGGAAGCATACAGAAAGCTATCCAGAAAATAAAAGAACTTCCCACTTTACCGACTGTGGCTACAAAAGTTAATGTTTTGTTAAATGATCCTAAATCCAATGCATCCCGGCTATCAGAGGTAATAGAGTATGATCAGAGTATAACAGCAAAATTATTGAAACTGGTAAACTCTGCTTTTTATTCTCTTCCTAAAAAGGTCACCAATATTCAACAGGCAATTGCATTGCTCGGATATAAAACGATTTCCCATATTGTTCTAACACTGAGTGTATTTGATACCCTCAAGGTAGAGAATGCTGGAGTCTTCGATAGAGCTGAGTTCTGGAGGCATTCTATAGCCACAGCTATTTGTTCTATGAAGATTGCCGAAGTATCGGGATATGGCAATGAAGATGTTTTTATTGGTGCATTACTTCATGATATTGGAAAGGTTTTTCTCGATGCTTTTATGCATGAGGAATTCATGGAAATTATAAATTATGTTACGGAGAAAAAGTGTACTTTTTTTGAAGCGGAAAAGGCGATCTTTGAGGTCGATCACGCCATGATTGGGGAGTGGATTTCAAGGTACTGGCAGTTTCCGATTCTTACTGTAGCAATCATAAAACATCACCATCAGAAACTGGATGAAAGAAAAGGGCTTGCCTGCTCTGGAGATGTGAGTATCGATATTGTGAGACTTGCCGATGCTGTTGTGCGGGTTGGAAAAGTGGGCAAAAATGGGGACTCAACAGAGATTGAGCCTGCTTTTACAAAGGAGATGTTCAGGCGTCTTCCTCTGGATGAGAAAGATGTACTTTTGCTTCTCGAAGATGTTAAAAAAGAAATGAAAAAAGCAGAGATGCTGCTGAGTTTTGCACTTTAGTAGTATGGTGGTGTAACCTCATCGGGTATGAATGTAAAACATAAAATTAGTGTGAGCCAATATCAGTGCAGGAGGATAGATAAATATGGAAGAAACATACTATGTTGATGGGATAACCGGGGTTGAAGGAAAAGTGTTTCTCCGAGAATGGAAGCTTAGTGATAAAAATCCAAAGAAGGGAAGTGCAGTAATAATACACGGCCTTGGGGAGCATTCCGGTAGATATTCTGAAGTGGCTGGGTTTTTAAATAATCTTGGTTTTGATGTTTACTGTGAAGATCTGCCAGGGTTTGGAAACTCCTCAGGTAAAAGGGGGGATGTAAAAAATATAAGTAATTATATTTCATGCATCAAAGCGCTTCATAAAAGAGTTTTATCAGAGGGAACAAATGCTCAAAAAATGATTTTATATGGCCATTCGATGGGGGGGCTTCTTGCACTATGGTATCTTGAAACATATCCCCGGGATTTTGATGCTGCAATTATATCCGCCCCAGCATTAAGGCCTTCTAAAAAAGTACCTGGATATCTTTTAATTTTATCGAAAATTGTCAGGCTTTTATTTCCGTCCTTTCCTTTCAAAAACCGTATTAACTCAGACCAGTTGACTGATGACGAGGCTACAGCAGAACAATACAGAGAGGATGAACTCACACATCCAATTATAACTCCAAGATTATTCTGGCAACTTGAAGATGTTTCGAGTAAAGTGTGGGAAAACAGAGATAAATTACCGGTTGATTTAAAGATCCTTTTTATCCACGGTGAGGATGATACTCTGGTTGACAATGAGGATACAAAGGAGTTTTTTGAGGGTATCAATGTAAAGGATAAAGTTCTATTGCTTCTTGAAGGGGTAAGGCACGAACCTCATAAAACCTCCAATAGAACTCATGTGTTCAATATGATCAAGGAATGGCTTAGTCAGAGAGTTTAATGCCTTTCTAATATAACTGATTTGTAACTTTATGAATAAAAACAGGATATCCATTAATATTTTATTATTTGGGAGGCAATGTGGTTCTGAAAAAATTTCTCATGACGGGCAAACTTCACCTTCCTGTACCGGCTGTTGTAATAGCAGGCCCTATTTATAGAGGGGGAATATTTATGCCCCTTCTTTTCTTGTCAACAGTATTACTTGTGGGACCCGCATGGTGCAGTTTTTTGTGTTATGTAGGTCCAGTTGTTGGATTGTTATTGAGATTTCTTGGTGTGAAGGGTATATTGCCGCTGATTGTTGGCATAGGATTTGGGATATTTGAAATTTTTGTCATGATTTTTATATCTACAAGAAGAGGCAAAATGGTTAATTGCGTTTATGTATGTCCTCTTGGTCTTGTGGGAAATATTCTTGGAAAAATATCACCTTTTCGGATCAGGATCAATGATAACTGCAACAACTGTTATATATGCAGCAGGGCATGCAAGTACGATGCCCTTCTGCCTCAAATGATTCTTAAAAGAAGGCCTGGTTATACCTGTACATTATGTGGCGATTGCATTGATGTCTGCAATGTTGGAGCGATAAGATACTCATTTTTGGGATTAAGTGCTGAGAAAAGCCGTATTTTATTTTATTTAATTGTGATTTCTCTGCATACTGTTTTTCTTGGGGTTGCGAGGATATGAAAGTTGATGCTGTTAATGGATATCCCAAGTTTCTTGAAAAATAGAATTTTCACAGGATAAAAGGATTGATTCCAAACATTATTACGATTTTTAGAATAATTCTTGTTCCTCCTTTTGTCTTTTTGATATTTCAGGATGCGTCAGGAGCAACAGTAGCTGCACTGATTATATTTTTAATTGGTTCTTTTTCTGACTGGCTTGATGGATATCTTGCAAGGAAACTAAACATGCAGAGTCAATTTGGAGTATTTCTTGATCCCCTCGCTGACAAACTCCTGACGGGTTCCGCTTTTATTTCTTTTACAGTTATTCGCGAGCTTTCCATTCCTGTGATCGTTGTGATCATAATACTGATACGAGAAATTGCGTTAACTTTTCTCAGGGTTTATGCTTCTTCCAAGCATTTATTATTCAGGACAGAGTATTCGGGGAAGTTGAAGACGGCAGCCCAGATGTTCAGTATTGTGGTTATTTTAGTTATTCTGGTATTCCTGAGACACCATGGAAGTGTAGAGGAATATTATGCATCTTATCCAGAAACGCCATGGATGGTGTGGTTTTTAACTGAAGGGGTAGGGAGGTTCATTCCTGTGGCTCTCGTTACTGTATGTGCATTGCTCTCGGTTATTTCTCTTATTGAGTACCTTATTAAAAACAAGGACTTATTATTTATAAAAAAACCTTAACTGGATACTCTCCATAATATCATGAAGAAAAGTATTGATATACTGTGTAAGCTTATAACCACTTTATGTTTTATAGGTTACTTCCCCATTGCTCCGGGAACATTTGCAAGCATAATTTTTTCTCTTGTATGGTTTTTCACGAAACGCTCAATTTTATATTATGCAATTACCTTTTTAGTTTTGCTACTTGGTTTTATTTTTACAGGTTATTCAGGGAGGAATGTTTTTAAAAATAGCGATCCAAAGGAGATTGTTATTGATGAAGCTTCTGGAATACTAGTTGCTTTTCTTGGTTTTTCCTCTGAAAAATCTTTTTATACTCTAATTTCAGGGATTCTGTTGTTCCGGGCATTTGATATATTTAAACCTTTTCCAATCAATAAGATTGAAAAAATTGGAGGTTCAGCAGGTATAATGTTAGATGATATATTCTCTGGAGTGATTGCAAATGCACTGTTACACATACTTGTGAGGTTTGTTTTTAAGTAAGAAATATTGGCTCTTTTGAAAGTCGTTTTTTATAGATGTCTTAAAAGTAAATATTAAAAATTGCTTGAAGAAGATGAGAACATTGATTATCTAGTAAGGATTAAATTATTCCAGAGCAGGTTTTCATGAGCAGGGCGATATTTCTCGACAGAGACGGTACAATTAATGAGGATGTTGGTTTTATATGGTCGGCCGAGAAACTGGTTTTTATACCAGGATCGATTGAGGCATTAAGAATGCTTCAAAAAGATTACCAGCTTTTTATTATAACCAATCAATCAGGAATAGGGAAAGGTATATTTTCTGAAGAGGATTTTCTGAAATTTAATAATTATTTTATAAATCTGCTTAAAACTTATGACATTCATATACGTCAGGTATATTACTGTCCCCATACAAAAGAAGATCGTTGCAAATGTTATAAACCAAGTCCCTACTTTATGTTTAAGGCAGAAGAGGATTATGGAATTGACCTGAGGGAATCCTGGGTGATAGGAGATCATCCCCATGATGTTGAAATGGCACACAGGGCAGGAGCTCACTCTGTTTATCTTTTAACCGGACATGGAGCAAAACATCGGAAAGAGATATCAGTAGAACCTGACTTTATCGCTGAGGATCTCTACAGGGCAGCCGTATTGATTCTCAGTACAAATTATTAATCCCTTGATGTAGCATTTCTTTTTATATATCTTCTCCATTAGCAAAGAGACGCTGCCTTGTAATTATGAAAACTTTAATAGATTATAAAAAAGAGTTAAATCCACCCCAATTAGAAGCGGTAAAGTATACAGAGTCGCCACTTCTGGTACTGGCTGGTGCGGGAAGTGGAAAGACTAGAGTTATAACCTACAAGATTGCATATCTCATCAACGAGTGTGGAATTACCCCGGAGGGAATCCTTGCCGTTACTTTTACAAATAAAGCTGCAAATGAGATGAAGGAAAGGGTAGAGAAGGTTATTGGCAGGGAGGTGGATATCTGGGTAAGGACATTTCATTCTTCTGCAGTGAGGATCCTCCGAGGAATGGCTGGTTTTTTTGACATTGATCCTTCATTTACTATAGTTGACGCGGATGACCAGCTCTCAATTGTAAAGCTCATAATAAAAGAAATGGGACTTGATCAGGATATATATAGACCTCAAAAGTATGCTTATTTGATTGAACGGGCAAAAGACAGGCTTCTGTTCCCACGGGAAGCTTTTGATTCGGGTTTTTCAACAGATCCTTTATTCTACGAAATATACGAAAAATACCAGAATAAACTTGAGAATGAAAATCTTCTGGATTTTGGGGATCTTATTTTCAGGCTTGTTAGGGGGTTGAAGAAAAACCAATCCGCATTGAAGGTTCTTAAAGAAAGGTTTAAATATGTTCTTATAGATGAGTTTCAGGATACAAACCATGCCCAGTATGAACTTGTAAAGCTTCTATGCCTTCCCAGGGGTAATATATGTGTTGTTGGCGATGATGATCAGTCCATTTACGGATTCAGGGGAGCCCGAATTGAAAATATCTATAATTTTCTAAAGGATTTTCCCAATGCCAAAGTTGTAAAGCTGGAACAGAATTACAGATCGTACCGAAAGATTCTTTCTGCATCTTCCTCGGTTATTGATAAAAATCCTGGCCGCATGGGTAAAAAGCTTTTTACCAGAAAAGGTGAAGGTGAAAACCTGGTGTTTTTTAGGGCCGGTGACGATTTTGAGGAAGCAATTTACGTGGCCTCTCAGATTAGGAAGTTGAGGAACGATGGATACAGGTATTCTGATATAGCTGTTTTTTACAGGATGAATGCCCAATCAAGGGCATTTGAGGTCATTTTTAACAGATTGCAGATCCCCTACAGGCTTGTAGGGAGTGTAAGATTCTATGATAGGGAAGAGATAAAGGATATTTTCGGTTATCTGAAAATACTGATCAATCCATATGATGAAGTATCGATTAGAAGAATTGCCTCAAAACCACCAAGGGGAATCGGAGAGAAAACACTTGACTGGATACTCAAAAGCACTGTTTACAGGGGTATACCTATTTTTGCTTTAAAGAGCATAACTTCAGAGGAAGAAAATTCAAAGAAGAATGCTGAAGATGCGTATTCGAACAACTTATCGTCAGGTAAAGACGAATCTTTTCGGTACTCTGGAGATTTTGTTGGTACTGGAGAGAAAGTGACCATTCCTGTCTCAAAAAAGAAGCAGGTCTGTGGTTTTATTAATCTTCTTCTGGAATTGAGGACGGCAATGTCGGAACTGCCCCCAACTGAGTTTATAAAAGAACTTTATTTAAAATCTGGGTATCTTGATTGGTTGAGAAAAAATAACAAGATTGAAAAGATAAGAAACCTTGAAGAGCTCTACAACGCCATTGAGGAGTATTTCAAAACTTACCCTGAGGCAAGAATAGAGGATTATGTAAATGATGCAAGTCTCTATCAGAGTATAGATGAGGCTGGTGAAGGCGCAGATGCGGTACTGCTTATAACGCTTCACAATGCAAAAGGATTGGAGTTTCCAGTTGTTTTTATGGTTGGAATGGAAGCAGGAATCTTTCCACATTATCTTTCAAGTGATACAATAGCTGAGCTTGAGGAAGAGAGAAGATTATGTTATGTAGGCATGACTAGAGCTATGGAAAAACTTTTCATGACAGCTGCAAAGAGACGAAAACTTTTTGGGAGAACTGTAGAGCGGGATGTATCGTGTTTTATCAGGGATATTCCACCTGAACTTCTCGAGGAAGATAGCCATTTTGATCCATATGAGGTGGGGATAGTATACGGCGATTATTCTTTTGGAGATTATCAAAATACACTTGGAACAAAAAAGGAAAGTTTGAACTCCGATGTTACGTATTATACCAGGAAAAATAGGATTAAGATGACGTATTCTGATAAACCTGGAAAATCCGGTGTTGAAACGATAAGCAAAAAAACACTGAAACCGGAGGAGGTTGAAGTGGGTGATAGGGTAATTCATGGTGTGTATGGAAGTGGTAGAGTCTGGAAAAAAGATGGAGATGTAGTGCTAATAGAGTTTGACGATGGAAAAAAAATGAGTTTTATATTAAAGTACGCCCCACTCGAGAAAGAAAATTGAATTGTAATCAATAGGTGTAGGCGGGGGAGATAAAAATGATAGATGATAGCACTATAGAATGGGTTGCAGAGCTGGCGAAGCTGTATCTTGATCCAGAGGAGAAAAGAGAAATGAAAGATCAACTCGGAAGGATAATTGAGTACATGAACATACTCTCCGAGCTTGATCTTGATGAAATAACACCTACTTCACATACACTTGAGCTGAAGAATGTGATGAGAAATGACGAAGTCGGTGAGAGCTTTGACGTTGAGAGTGTTCAAAAACTTGCACCAAAATGGAGAAAGGGGCATTTTGTCGTGCCCAGAATAGTGTAATGCCTTGAAGTGTATTTTGTACATGTTGGGATTTAGAGGTATCGGATTTCTAAAATTTTTTATTTGCGGGAAGATTAAATGGGTTTGAATGAACTGAGTTTAGCAGAATTAAGAAAGAAATTAAAATCTGGAGAGGTTACACCGGCAGAGATTGTCGAGGATATTTATGATGCCATAGAAAGGGATAGAGAAAATGAGTCCCCATTAAATGCATATATCTCCTTTGATCTCAATCGTATAGAGGAATACATAAAAAAAGATTTCTGGAGAGATACATTACTCGAAGGTGTACCAATAGGAATAAAAGATGTGATAAATGTTAAAGGTGAAAATACAACCTGTGGTTCGAAGATCCTCGATAGATATATTTCTCCCTATGATGCCACTTCCATAATCCATCTGAAAAAGAATGGTGGTATACCCTGCGGCAAGCTCAATATGGATGAGTTTGCCATGGGTTCGAGTAATGAAAACAGTGCCTTTGGGGCTGTTAGGAATCCCCATGACAGAACCCGTGTTCCAGGTGGTTCAAGCGGAGGTCCAGCGGCTGCTGTTGCGGGAAACCTTGCCATTGCGGCTCTAGGATCTGATACGGGAGGCTCAATCAGGCAGCCAGCTTCTATGTGCGGGGTTTTTGGGATAAAACCCACTTATGGCCGGGTTTCAAGGTATGGACTGGTAGCGTATGCATCATCGTTTGATCAGATCGGGCCTATTACAAAAACTGTAGAGGATGGAGCAATCCTTCTGAATTGTATAGCGGGATTTGACAGTAAAGATTCAACAAGTGCCGATGAACCTGTTCCAGACTTTCAGAGCTACCTTGATAAGGGAGTAAAAGGTCTTGTTGCGGGTATACCGGAGGAGTATTTTGGAGAAGGGCTTGATCCAGAGGTAAGAGAAAGGGTTGAACAGGGTATCAAGATACTGGAGGAAGCTGGCATCAGGACAAAAAGACTAAGTCTTGCATACACAAAATATGCGGTAGCCACTTATTATATAATCGCCACGGCTGAGGCATCTTCAAATCTGGCGAGATTCGATGGGATCAGATATGGAAGATGGTTTGTGGAAACAGATGATCTTCAGGAACTTTACAAAATAAACAGGAGCTCTGGTTTTGGAAAAGAGGTGAAACGCAGGATAATGCTTGGCACTTTTACTCTTAGCTCTGGATACTACGATGCATACTATCTGAAGGCACAAAAGGCGCGAACGCTGATAAGAGAGGATTTTAAAAGAGCATTTGATGAGGTTCAGTTGATATTAACTCCGGTATCGCCGGTACCAGCATGGGAGATTGGTAAACTCGTCGATGATCCACTGAAGATGTACCTTTCCGACATATATACTGTTCCGGTGAATCTTGCAGGTCTGCCTGCGAGTTCCGTCCCATGCGGCAAGACTAAAGAAGGTCTTCCCGTTGGATTACAGATAATTGCAAACCACTTCAGGGAAGACCTGATATTCAGGGCATCCAGAGTGGTGGAAAAAGAAATGGGATAGAGTATAATCATTGTATGGCAAAAAAGATATTTGATGTGTGAGTTCTTAGGCAGTGAAAATTATGTGATAACTATCAATATAATTGTGCTATTCGCAAACCGAAAAACTGTGGGGAGTTGAAATGCTCTATGAAGCTGTAATTGGGCTTGAAATCCATGTACAGTTAAACACCAGATCTAAAACCTTCTGCAGCTGCAGTACTGAATATGGAAAGGAGCCTAACTCGAATACCTGTCCGGTATGTCTTGGGTTACCCGGAGCCCTGCCGGTATTGAATGAAGAGGCATTAAAAAAAGCAATTATAGCCGGACTTGCGCTTAACTGTGAAGTTCGTGAATACTCTGTGTTTGCAAGGAAGAATTACTTCTATCCGGATCTGCCCAAGGCTTACCAGATATCACAGTATGAATATCCTCTCAATGTGAATGGATATGTGGAGATTACGGGAAGTGATGGAAAAACAAAAAGAATCGGGATCATAAGAGCCCATCTTGAGGAAGACGCTGGTAAACTGATCCATGATGAAGATCCACACGGACCCAGCTATATTGACTACAACAGGTGTGGAATACCGTTGCTTGAGATTGTTACAGAACCGGATATAAGAACTCCTGAGGAGGCTTATGAGTTTTTACAGGCAATAAAGGAGATAATGCAGTACACCGGCGTCTCGGAGTGTAATATGGAAAAGGGAGAGTTGAGGGTTGATGTGAATATTTCGATGAGAAAGGTCGGTGAGAAAGAGCTGGGAATAAAACAAGAAATTAAAAATATGAACTCCTTCGCAAATGTTAAAAGAGCTCTCGGATATGAAATAAAACGACAGACAAAAATTCTGAAGGCAGGTGGAAAGCTCAAACAGGAAACCAGGCTGTTTGACCAGAGTAAAAACTCGACGGTAGCAATGAGAAGAAAAGAAGAAGCTCATGATTACAGGTATTTTCCAGATCCCGATCTTGTTCCGGTAGTTCTCACCAGGGAATATATTGAAAGGCTTAGAGAATCACTTCCTGAACTGCCGGCAGAGAAGCGCAATAGGTTTGTGGCGGAATATGGTATTACCCAGTATGATGCTCAGACAATCTGTTCGGATTATAGACTGGCTGTGTATTTTGAGGAGGCTGTAAAGGGTTATTCTAACCCTAAAAAGATAGCAAACTGGATTTTAAGTGAGCTTATGAGGGTTTTGAATGAGAAGGGCATCGGTATTGATAAATGCAGGGTCAAACCATGGATGCTTCGTGAATTAATGGAATTGATTGATAAAGGCCAGATTTCTGGAAAGATAGCAAAATCTATTTTCTCAGAAATGGCTGAGAGTGGGAAAACAGCGGAAAAGATTGTAAAGGAAAGGGGTTTGTCACAGATAACCGATGAAAAGGAGCTTGAAAGGGTTATACTTAAGGTGCTGGATTCTCATAAAAAGGTCGTTGAGGATCTCAAGCGGGGGAAACAGAAAGCTTTCGGATTTCTTGTTGGTCAGGTTATGAAAGAAACGTCTGGACGGGCGAATCCGAAAATGGTAAATGAGATACTTAAAGAGAAAATCGAAGAGCTGGTTTCTCATTAATTTATACATTTTTTGATATATCTTTTGTTGAACCTTAAAGAATCAAAAAATCGTTGCCAATTTTATTGGGTAAACTTAGAATACTATTTATTGTCTTGTTATATATAGTTGATTGGAATGTAGGATAGAATCGTTGTTTTTAAATACAACATTATATAATACTCAGTATTTTAAGGGGATTAATAATGATCTGGAATCGAGAGATGGAATGCCTTACAGATGGCAAAAAAAGGGAAATCCAATCTGAAAGATTGAGAAATCTGGTAAATTATGTTTATGAGAGAATTCCATTTTATAAGAAGAAATTCGATAAGGCAGGGCTTAAGCCTGGGGATATTAAAACGATAGATGATATATCGAAGCTTCCTTTCACGACAAAGGATGACCTGAGGGATAATTATCCTTTTGGAATGTTTGCTGTGCCCCTCAGCAGAGTTGTTGAGATACATACATCTTCTGGAACAACGGGTAAACCAGTGGTTGGTGGTTATACAGAAAGAGACATAGAACTCTGGAGCGAGGTAATGGCGAGATGTCTCTCAATGAGCGGGACCACCTCTGAGGATGTAGTACAAAATGCATATGGATATGGACTTTTTACCGGAGGTCTTGGAGTTCATTATGGTTCGAAAAAAATCGGGGCAACAGTTATTCCGATTTCCGGGGGAAATACGAAGAGGCAGCTGATGATAATGCAGGATTTTAAAAGCACGATACTTACCTGCACACCAAGTTACTGCCTTTATCTGGCAGAGGTTGGAGAGGAGATGGGTATAAAGATGAACAGATTAAGCCTTAAAGCCGGAAATTTCGGAGCTGAGCCCTGGTCTAATAATATGAGGGATGAAATAGAGGAAAGGCTGGGTCTACTTGCCCTTGATATTTATGGACTTACCGAGATGATTGGACCTGGGGTTGCCAATGAATGCGAGTACAAAGAGGGGCTCCATATCTGTGATGATCACTTTTATCCAGAGATTATTAATCCCGAGACTGGTGAGGTATTGCCCTATGGGGAGCATGGAGAACTTGTTATTACCACACTGACAAAGGAAGCAACTCCTCTTATTAGATACAGGACAAGGGATATCACTGCATTGATACCCGGTGAATGCAGATGCGGAAGAACATCAATAAGGATGAAGAGAATACTGGGTAGAACAGATGATATGCTCATAATAAGAGGGGTAAATGTATTTCCAAGTCAGATAGAGGAGGTTCTGATCAATGTTGAGGGGGTTGAACCTCACTATCAGATTGTAGTTGATAGGGTTGGTGGGCTTGATGAGCTTGAGGTTCATGTAGAAATGAATGAAAAAATTATTTCTGATGAAATAAGAGATCTTGAAAAACTAGAGGAAAAAATAAAGGCGGAGATAGAAAGTGTCCTCGGAATCAAGGTGGGCGTTAAACTGGTTGAACCTAAAACAATTGCCCGATCTGAAGGGAAGGCAAAGAGGGTAATAGATAAGAGAAAAATTTAAATCCTCATCTCAATGTGTTTACAATTAAAAATCAATTTGTGAAAAAATTAATCTATGAAAAATTAATTTATGAAAGGATAGAAGATGAAAATAAGACAACTTTCAGTTTTTATAGAGAATAAGGTTGGCCGTGTAAAAGAAATAACCGATATACTTGGCCGGAACAATGTAAATATAAGGGCACTTTCACTGGCAGATACCTCGGATTTTGGTATACTGCGTATGATAGTTGATGATTTTAACAGGGCAATGAAGGTTTTGAAAGATCATGGGTTTATTGTAAAAGAATCGTACGTTGTAGCCGTGGAGGTTCCAGATAAGCCCGGTGGACTTGCTGCCGTACTCGACCTTTTAAGTGCCCATGGTATTAATGTTGAGTATATGTATGCCTTTTTCGAAAAACCAATGGATAAAGCCCTCCTTATATTCAGGTTTGAAAATCCGGATAAAGCAATTTCACTACTTGAGGAAAATGGAATAAAAGTTGCTGGTGAAGATCAGCTTGGTGTTCATTGATTTTGAGATGTTATTGCCTGTGAAGCATTCTCGGTGTTTTTAGGGGCCTTATAGCGCTCCACATTTTTATTATTTTATCTTGTTCTATCAGTAATATACCGGATACAATCCTTATATTTCTGGCAGGACTTTTTAACCCTATTTTTACTTTTTAGAATCTCTTGTGTCGGTTTTCGTTGTTGTGGTAATCTTTTGTATCCTCAATACACAGATCGAGTATGTCATCAATGTTGGCTTCAGCAAGAGCAATACAGGTATCGGCAGCACCGTAGTACATTTTTATTGTGTTATCTGGCTCCACTATAACTCCACAGGGGAACACAACATTGGGAACATCTCCCGTTCTCTCATATGGGGCATTTGGGCCAAAAATAAAATGTGGTGTATGGCCGACAATCTTGGAAGGATCATTTATATCCAGCAGGAGAGCACCTATCCTGTACAGATTTCCAGAACCGGTCCATCTCACACCATGGTAGAAAATCAGCCATCCACGCCTGGTTTCTATGGGAGGAGTTGAGGCGCCTATCTTATGGGAACCCCAGCCCGGTTCAGGTGCAAGGAGAAGCTTTGATTTTCCCCAGTAAATCATGTCAGGTGAAAATGAGATCCATATGGCTCCTTTTTGTCCGCCAAACCCACCTGGCCTGTTGATGAGTATGTAATGGCCATTTATTTTTTCCGGAAAAAGAACTCCATCTTTATTATCCACCTCAGTTACAAGTGCAATACGGTGGAATGTTTTGAAATCTTCGGTGTAACCAATGCCCAGCCTCGGTCCATAGGGACCGAAAGCGGTATATGTGATATAGTATTTATTTTCTAAAAGGGTAACTCTTGGATCCTCAATGCCGTATCGTTCGTATAAATTGTAGTAAGAATCGTCTGAGGGAAGAACCCATGGTTTATCATCAATTTTGAAGTTATATCCATCATCGGATCTTGCAAGGGTGAGGTGGCTGTGTCCATAAAGATCTTCAATCCGAAGTATTAGGATATACTGGTCCTCAAACTTACAGGCAGCAGCATTGAATACAGTATTGCACTTATACGGTACATTGTCTCTCGTGAGTATTGGATTTTTCTCGTATCTCTTAAAAGGATCAAGTTCCCTCATCATTTTATTTTCCCCTGTGTTTTAAGGATAGATTTTATTGTATCCTTCAAGTTATCAAATTATGGATTTCAAGTCAATACCCTGAATGATACTTTTGTATAATTGTAGACGGGTATACATTATCTCGCATTAGATTTTAATATACATCAGTCATTCATGTCGATGATTAGCTATGATTCATTTTAATCTTTTAATCGACAAAAATAATATTTGTGTTTATAGGTGGGATAGAGATGATGGAAGAATAAAGTTCCTGATGTTTTTTGGCTATTATATCCCATGCGATATTATTTTTTACATAGTTTACGGCGTTCTTCGATAGCTCTTTAGCGAAGTCATCATCTTTAAATATTTTTGCAATGTTGTTTATATAGTCATTGTTTGAGTTACATGCAACAGCCGCTCCTGAGCGTTCAATTATATCTTTCATTGAATCTGTGCCGCTTACAACCATGGGTTTTCCCATTGCAAGGCAGTGTGCCATTATGCCACTTTGAGATGTTATTTTATATGGTAACGCGACGAGATCTGCAGCTGAAAGTATTGTATCGAATGTTTCCTGGGGGAGCTGTCCTCTGATGAGGTATATGTGCTCTTTTACAGGAGAGTTATTAATAAGTTTGAAAAGCTTGTTTCTGTAGTCAGCATGTTCAGTGCCTCTGATTTTTCCGGCTACAACGAGAATTGCTTCAGGTACCTTTTTGATAATTTCAGGCATGAGTTCAATAATTTGTTCAAAGTTTTTCGATGGCCTGAAATAGCCTATAAGCAGGAGAATTTTTTTGTCTTCTGGAAGTCCCAGGATTTTTTTTGCATTTTGAATTGGTTTTATTGTTCTTGCTCCATGGGGTATTACCTTAATGTGATTTGTTGAGATCTTTTTAAAGGTATCTGTAATCGCCTTTTTCTGATATTCTTCATGAACAATAATGTAATTGGAATGGGAAATTATTGATTGCAGAATTATTTCATGCTCTCTTTTTATCTGTGGGTAAACAGTGTGGAGTGTTGTTACCACGGGAATATCTGTGAGTTTAAACTTACATATCAAAGGAATAACAGATACACCAAAGTGTTTTCCATAAAGCCCGAACTCGTGTTGAATGTGAACAACATCCGGTGTGAATCTCATCATGGTCGAAAATGCTTTATCCGGAAGGTCAGGATCTTCATAGTCAAAGGCAGGAAATACATTTTTCCCACTTCCTCCCTGATGAGATACTATATAAACCTCATTGTGAAGTTTCATCAGGGAATCAGAAAGGTACTTTGTGTATGTTGCTATTCCACATTCAATTGGTGGATAGGTACTTATGAAACCGATTCTCATTTACTTTTCTATCCCTCTAATTGAAATACGAAATACCAATGACTGTGATAATATAATATTCGATTATTTTTTTGCAAAGAAATGCGTTATCAATTTGGATCTTCAGAACCTCTTAACTAATTTTACAGAGTTTCCCGGATGTTTGTATTCTACATTATCGTAATATACTGTAGCGAGCAGGATTCCTCTTCCATGAGCCGAGAGTATTGTTTCTGGGTCACTGTGATCCGGTAAATTGCTGTAATCAAATCCATTACCGCAGTCTGTAACTGAAATCTCTATTTGTTTCCTGTCAAATTTTGTCTGAATTACAACATTTCTGCCTTTTTTGTTTGCCATTTCGATTCTTTCGGCCAGTAATTTGGTATATGAGTTTTCCTGTAGTGCTTTCTTTTTTTCTTCAAAGGATATTTCAAGGTTTCCATGTTCAATTGCATTAACAATGATTTCATACAGTCCCAGTTTCAATCCTTCTATGGATACATGTTCATCCAGACCGGTAACATTGTAGAAAACCTGATTGACCACTCCCCATATCTTCTCCAGATTGTTGTCCATTATAATTTTTTTCTCTTCGTATTGAACAACATCTTTTGCAACCTCAAATCTTTTTCTTGCTTCTCTTTTAAAAGCTATACTGTCGAGAATCGAGAACAACTCATTAAACTGAAGCGGTTTCTTTATGTAGTTAGATGCTCCTGCTCTGATTGCATCTATTACAAGATCTTCAGTTCCATACCCTGTCATGATTATAATATCAGCATCTTCATTAATTTCTTTTATTTTTCGGGTCATTTCAATCCCGTTCATTTCTGGCATGTTAACATCTGTAAGCACTATACCTGGAGATGTATTTTTGAAAACTTCTATTCCCTCAACACCGTTTGCTGCCTCAAAGACCGTATAACCTTTTTCTGTAAGTGCAATCTTTAACATTTTTCTCAGAGCATCTTCATCATCGATTATGAGTATATTTTTCATGATAAGACCCCCAGATAAACGCCGCTTTTTTGGTGTTGGATTATGAATTTTTCAAGTTCTTTTTTCCTTTTCGTAATAGTTTCCGCCTCGGCAAACTTGCCTCTTTTGAGACAACCGTTGAGGTAAATTAAATATTTTTTAAAATATGTTTCAAAGGCTTTTTCCAGATAAAAGCCGGTTATCCATCTGTTTTTAATAAGTTTTTCTATGGCAAGTAATCGATATTTCTCAATGCCATTTATCGTTTTAGAGAGTTGATCATCATGTCCACCGAATTTAACTGTTAATTTTTTATCCACATATCCCACCGGATACCTGGAGGTTACCCTTAACCACAGTTCGTAATCTTCAACAACAGAGAAGTCTTCATCAAAATAACCTACCGAATCGAATACCGATTTATGAATAATTACAGAGCTCGGACTTATTAAACACATCCATAGCGAAGGAATAAAAAACCATCCTTCATATTTTCGGTGCTTTTTTCCCTGATTGATCCTTATATTGTTTTTAATCCATATCTCATCGGTATGGCAGATTTTGTAGTACGGTTTTCTTTTGATGTATTTCATCTGCTCCTCTATTTTGGTCGAAACCCACTGGTCGTCTGAATCCAGAAAGCTGATCCATTCAAAGGAAGCCTCTTTGATTCCCCTGTTTCTTGCAGCGGCAACGCCGAGATGTTTTTCTAATCTTATATATCTGATGTCGGAGAATTTCGCCTTAACCATCTCTTCAGTTCCATCAGATGAAAAATCATCAACAACAATTATTTCATCCGGGCTGTAAGTTTGCTGTAACACAGAGGTTATTGCTTTTTCAAGCAATTCTTTTCTATTATATGTGGGAATTACAACCGATATATTCATAACTTTTAAATTCTCTAAATTTTTTCACCTGTTTTGTAGTAAATATCTTTTTCATTTTTTGAGGGGACTATAAGGCCAAACTTGGCAAGTTTATTGAGAATTTTTTTAATTCTTCTTTCAGAAAAGTTGAGAAGTTCCCTTATTTGAGAGATACTCAACTTCCCCTTTTGGTCAAACAGTGCAGAAACTATTTTTTCGTCTTTTTTCAATGGATTCACACTCTCGAATAGAATGTCTTCACTTTTTATATACCGTTTCAGGTCTTTTTTGGTAGCCGGTAGATTTATATCACCGACCCTGATGTATGCTTTTAGTTTGTTTTCTGAAGTAAGGAAATATGGCTTATATTTCCCTTCTTTTACATCAACTATGATTATCTCTTTGTCGTTATATGTAATGGCAGAAAGTGATATGTCAGGAGCTGGTACCATAAATTTAAGTGATTCTTCAAGTTTTTCGATCTCTTCTTTTCTATTTTTTATACCAACCGGTGAGCCGTTGTTTGTAATGCCTATGAATAATTTGCCTCCCTTTGTGTTTGAAAAGGCACAGATAGATTTTGCTGTCAGTATTGGATCTGGCAAAATTTCTTTAAATTCAGTTTTATACCCTTCGCCAAAAGCTATAATTTCTTCAAAAACATCTATTGGTATCTCGTTTCTTTTGATATTTATCATGACCGGTTATATATAATTTTGATTGTTGAATAAAATTAAGATTTGTACGTTTTTCAAATATCTATCTATAATTATAGGGTATTATTAGAATTATTGCACTTTTCTACAATAATATTTTTGATTATCCATATTGTCAATAGGATAATGGCGGATTTTTTTCATGCGTAGGATATTCTAAATTTTTAATTTTATTTATTCTGGTCGAATAAGAATTTAATTTACAAATTTTTGAAGATTTTGGTAGACATTGATGATCTAAACGTTATCGTAAATTGATACACGTAAGTATTATACTTGAACCTGTTTTTGAGCATGAGAAAAACTGTTGTTAAAGACAAGTGAACATTGGTGAAAAAATAATCCTGTGGAGGTAGGGTATTTTTGGAAGAAAAAATTGGATTGAAAAGCAATCTTTTACCGACGATTTTCTTTATTTTTGGTTTTACCGTTTTCTTCGTAATTCTTGGTGTGGGAGCGGGTTCCATTTCATCATTTGTACTTAAAAACAAAAAAACAATCTCTGTCATTGGAGGAGTCGTAATCCTTATTGTAGCACTCTACCTTATTGGAGCTTTTAATTTTTTAAACTTGATACTACCTGCCATTTTTAAGGGCTATAGCGTAAAACCAAAGTCCGGGACTCTTGTTGGAGCTTTTATTCTCGGACTTGTACTCTCTGCTGCATGGACCCCCTGTGTTGGCCCAATCCTATCAGCTATACTTGTTATGGCTACAACAGGTGAGTCGATTGCCAGAGCATCAATTATGCTGTTTATGTATTCAATGGGGATAGGTGTTCCATTTTTGCTTGGCGTAGCTGCCTATAGTAAGTTTGTTGTATTCTCAGATTTTATGAAAAAACATTATAGCGGCGTTAAATTGATAAGTGGCATCATTCTTGGACTTGTAGGTTTATTTCTTATTATGGGGCAGTTCCAGAGGATTTCGATTGTATTTGCATCTCTTCCAGATATATCTCAGGCGGTAAGGATAGAAAATATATCGTTGCTTGTTGCTTTTCTTGGGGGAATAATCAGTTTCGCATCTCCATGTGTTTTACCTCTCGTACCGACTTATATTTCTTACATCACAGGTGTTTCTGTTTTGCAGCTGGAGAACGAAAATAGTGCTGGCATTATAAAAGGTGAAAAGTAGCTCCATAATTTCATTTTTTTGGTAGAAATGTTTGCTTGATTGTGTTAAAGAAAATTATTAAAAGAAAATTGAAAGTGGATATAAAGTTATAATTTTAGGTAGCATTTTATGGACATCTGTTGTATGTAGATATTAATTTATCTGTTAAACATTAACTTGCCCAAAAATATTGGTAACTGAGATCTGATATAAATAGGCTCCTTTATTTACTTTTATACTTACTGAAAGTTAAAACACTAGAATTCAGAAAGGGTTGTCATATGAAAAAGAGAAGAGCTGTAATTACTGGGCTTGGACCTGTGTCTTCAATAGGTATTGGTAAGGAAAAATTCTGGGAAAATGCAAGAGAGGGTAGAGGTTATTTCAGAAATACCGATTTTCCCGATGTGGAGCTTGAGCAATACAGATCCAGGGTTTGTTCGCCGGTAGATAATTTTAAGCTTGTAGATTATATAGAGGAACATAAGAAATTTAAGAGGACGGGAAGAGCAACTCAATTTACCCTTGTAGCTGCTTATCTGGCTATTCAGGATGCTGGATTTAAAGTTCATCCAACTCCAGAAAGATCGATTGGGAACCCCCAGCATTATTATATCGAAGGAATAGATCCATTCAGAGCGGGTGCGATAATAGGTCAATCGGTTTCAAATGTGGATATTGAATATGCCGGTTACAGGAAATTTCTTCCTGAGAGAGGTCCTCGAAAAGTAAATATACATACTCTTCCCCAATCAAATCCAAACGCTGGTGAATCAATGGTATCCGAATGGTTTCATCTGAAAGGTACCGGGCTTACGATAACAACTGCATGTGCATCTGCCACCCATGCCATAGGGGTGGCAGCCGCTCATATTATGTATGGTATGGAAGATATTGTTATTACCGGGGGTGGGGAGGCTGTCGTTGATTCTTATGTGTTCTCAGGTTTCGACATAATAAAGGCATTGAGCAGGAGAAACGATGATCCAATGAGTGCTTCGAGGCCCTTTGATAAGGATAGGGATGGTTTTGTACTCGGGGAAGGTGCTGGAATTATTGTGGTTGAAGAACTTCAACATGCTTTAAAGCGTGGTGCGAAACCATATGCTGAGATAATAGGATTTGGTTTCACTCAGGACGCATATAATATTGTGGCTCCGGACCCAACTGGAAGCGCTGCTATCAGAGCAATTGAGAATGCACTTGATATGGCCGAAATTAGCAGAGAGGAAGTTGAGTATATAAATGCACATGGTACTTCAACCATATTGAACGATCCAAATGAGTCATATATAATAAAACAGGTGTTTGGTGATTATGCTTATAGAATTCCCATCTCAAGTTCAAAGAGTTACTTTGGACATCCGCTTGGGGCAGCAGGAGGGCTTGAAACGATAGTAACGGTGCTTATAATGGAACACTCAATCATTGCTCCAACGGCGAACCTGTATAATCCTGATGTCGAATATGTTGACCAGGCAGTTCCCCATCTCGATAAACGCTGTGACCTGGATTATGTTCCGCTGAAACCCCGAGAAGCAAGAGTGGAAATTGCCATTAATGAGTCTTTCGGATTTGGTGGTCAGAATGCTGTACTGGTATTGAAAAAATTTGAATGATCAAAATCAATTTTATTTAGATAAAATGGTACTTCTTGCAATGCATTTTAGCTTACAGTTTTTATAATTAACGAATGTCAAGTTCTCTGAAAAATAGAAATCCTAATGCAATATAAAACTAAAAATGTTGCAGTGCCGGCGAACTTCAAAAAATTTAAATCAATATTTGGCGATTTCTTTATCTAGTATCAATAATTTGCATTTCATGATAAAACTCGAAGTTCGCCCTAATTATAAAAAAGATTTTCTTTACAAACAGTCTTTCTGAAAATACTACACTAATTTATTTCAACACTATATTGGGGAAAATCAAAAACCCAAAGGTAGGTAAACTATCTTCCACAGCAATATTTGTATTTCTTTCCGCTCCCACATGGACATGGGTCATTTCTTCCTATCTTTTTACCGACCACAACCTGAGTTCGCTGTCGTGCTTCTGAAACCATTGTTTGTGCCTGACTCATCTGTGAATGCTGAGAAGCTGCAGCGCCCACAGGTACGGCAGCACCAAACTGCCTCATCTCATCGTGCTGTACTTTATTGATCCTCCAGATATCCTTACGTTTAACGACAGGTGCGACCCTTATACGATTGATGTTTCTCACTATATCTTCATTGATCTTTGAAATCAGGTCCTGAAAGAGGTTAAAGGCCTGGAACTTGTATTCTATCAGTGGGTCTTTCTGGGCGTATGCCTGGTAGCCTATTCCCTCTCTCAGTCCATCCATCTCGTAGAGGTGATCTTTCCATCTTTTATCTATTGATTGCAGAGCAATCCATCGTTCTACCTGGGGAGCTATTTCCTCTCCAAGTTCTTTCTGCTTCTCTTCATGACACTTAATTGCAAAATCTATTAGTTGATTTGTAAGGTTTTCTCTTGAAATTGTTCCTGTTTCGTCAAACTCGACCCTAACCTCTCTGCCCAGTATGTCGGAGAGCCAGCTCAATAGGGGTGCTGCAGTTTGTTCATCTATTCCGGATTTGGGAAATTCCATTTGCTCTATTTTATCGGTAATAAGTTCCTCAATTATCCTATCTATCTTTTCCTTGATTCCCCCTGTTTCAAGAAACTCGCTCCTGCGATTATAGATATATTCTCGCTGATCATTCATTACGTTGTCGTATTCAAGGAGGTGTTTTCTTATTTCAAAGTTTCTGTTTTCGACCCGTTTCTGCGCAGTACTTATTGCTTTTGTTACAAGAGGTGAGTCAATATTCTGTCCTTCTTCCATTCCCATTTTGAGCATGAGATTTGATATTTTATCAGACCCAAACAATCTCATAAGATCATCTTCCAGTGAGAGATAAAACCTGGAGCTTCCCGGGTCTCCCTGACGACCGCTTCTTCCCCTCAACTGATTATCGATTCTTCTGGCTTCGTGTCTTTCAGTGCCAATGATGTGTAAACCACCCAGTTCTTTGACGCCTGGACCAAGCTTAATATCGGTTCCTCTCCCGGCCATGTTTGTTGCTATGGTTACTGCTCCCTTTTGTCCCGCTTTTGCAATGATCTGTGCTTCTTTTTCGTGATATTTTGCATTCAGTACCTGATGAGGGATTCGACGTTTCTTTAAGATTTTTGAAAGAAGCTCTGATTTCTCTACCGATATGGTACCGACTAGAACAGGCTGTCCCCTTTTGTAACAATCTTCGATCTCATCCGCAATTGCTTTCCATTTTTCTTTTGCGGTTCTGTAGATTCTATCGGGGTAATCTTTCCTTATTACCGGTTTGTTTGTGGGTATCACAACCACATCAAGCCCGTATATTTTGTGAAACTCCTCCGCCTCAGTGGCCGCGGTTCCCGTCATACCTGCAAGTTTTTTGTAGAGTCTGAAAAAGTTCTGTATCGTTATTGTAGCAAGAGTCTGAGTATCTCTCTCAATCGGGACTCCTTCCTTTGCCTCGATGGCCTGATGTAAACCTTCGCCGTATCTTCTGCCGGGCATTAATCTTCCTGTGAATTCATCAACGATTATTACCCTTCCATCCTGAACCACATAGTCAACATTCTTTTCAAAAAGTGAATATGCTTTTAGAAGCTGATTGATTATATGGATCTTTTCGCTTACCTCGAGGTATTCTTCCTCAAGTTTTGCCTTTTTCTGATAAAGTTCTTTCTCGG
>CAZFGQ010000033.1:0-26811 GCA_964518675.1 uncultured Spirochaetota bacterium | reverse complement strand
ACATTTGCATCAGCTGTTGATAGTAAATCTTTCTGGACTTCCGCACTGAGGGTTACGGATGGGGTAGAAGAAACTGCGCTGAATATTCTTGCTGAGCCAGGTGGTAGTTCAAAACTATCTGAAATCTGGCTTTGGCTTACGGGGTATGTTTTATTTATATCGTCCATACCAGCGCCAGTAACAATCAGGTCAAGTGATTGTCCATTCGACGGAACATTGCTGAAGTTTACCGTTACGGTAAGATAGGTTGTCTGTGAGACTACATCATAGATACCCATATTTCCCTCTTCATCCCTGACCAGTACTGTAATGTAGTAAGGAGTTGCTTCATCAAGACCGGTAAGATCGGCTGAGCTCACATTTTTTGTCCAGTTACCCCATGGGGTTGCGTTTGCCTGTGCATCCTCTGGAGTTGTAATAGATGAAACTGTGGCGTAGTATACCCGATACTCCAGGTTTTCCTGGGATGTATTATCATCGGTTGCCGCTGTCCAGGAAATACTCAGTGATTTTGCACCTATGTTTAAGAGGGTAATTATACCGGAATTACCCGGTACAGGAGCTGATTTATCAGCCTTTTTTTTAGGATTTGTAAGAAAAGCGCATCCAGCAATTAAAATCAGGATCACTGAAAGCACAATTAACATCAATAAAAATATTTTTGCTTTTTTCATTTTTATATCCTTTTTCCAGTGTATAAAGATATGTTACCTTTATACAATAATTAAGTCAATTCATTATTGGTGTAATTGTAAGTATTATTTCTTTGTTATTAAGTTTTTTTAAATCTATTCCAATTTCACGTACTTTATCCCAAGCCAGAAACATAATCTTTCTATATCATCTGATAAATGCCCGGGAAGAACTATCCAGTGCTGGCTTGAGCCAAGTTCAATTGAGGAATTAAAGAAATATTTAACGGGGATGGAGGGTTTGAAAAGTAAATGGGAGTTTCCTTCCAGAATTGGACCATTTCCAATTGACTCGCCCTGAACAACTATCCATCTGAGATTTTCTCCATCATAGACCGAGTTTATTACCGTTACGTTGCCGTTTTTGTATTTGAAATAGGTGTAGGCTCCTGGATATGGGTCTGAGTTTTCATATTCTACATCTGGTATGATTCTAACCGGCACATTTGGATCGTGTATGGATGGATCGTGATATCCTGCATGCCCCATCAGAATTGCATTATTTTTAAGATCAGAGGTGAATGTTTCGGTGTAAAATGGAGCGCTGCCAGTTAGAAGTTTTGTGATATACATGCAGATACCGGCTGCAACATCGGCTTCCATTGAAATTACAGTCCCTCTTTCATTTATGGCCGGGTTAAAGAGGGAGGGACGAATGCCGAAACATATATGCATTTCCTCTCCAACATCGTTCATTGCAATGATTGAAAGGCCATGCCTTTCGATTATTCTTTCCAGGGCTATTGAATACCTTGCAGCATGTGTGAAGTTTTTCTCATCAACATGAATATTAATTCCATGTTCAGAAAGTTTTTCTTTTAATACTGATATTTCTTCGCTTTTTACCTTTTCAGCTTCATATCTTACCTCTTCCAGGGTAAGATATGTCAATTCTATTCCAAAAGTTGACCTTAATTTGAACTCGTCGATATACGTTGTTGACATCTGATCACATCGGTAGGGCAGGATGCCACATTTTGTATTTTGCAATTCTGATTTAATTTTCATTGCTTTAAGGTGAACCCCAATTCTTTTATAAAGATCTTCATCCCTGAAATATCCGGTTTCACTTCTAAATATATATCCCTCCCTTTTTAACATGCCGCTGAATTGAAGTGATCCAACCCCTCCAGAGCCCTTGAGCATTTTCTGAAAAGGGAGAATGGCTTTTTTTAAGTTGCTTTTTCCGTAATTTTTATTGGCTATGGAACTACTTTTATAATATGGTAATTCCTCATAGGGGAAAAACGTACTCAATAGAATTGGAATGCTTCTCGTGCCTGCATTGAAAAAATCCTTCAAAAATGCTCTCAAGATCTGATCCTCGCACCACATTAGAGGGGCTACTATTAACCCATCAACGTGATGCGTTTTAATTTTTTCTGCAAGCTTTTTTGCCTCATCTGTGGAGTAAACAACACCCGAGTGAACGGGAGTGCAATATCCCGATAGTTTGTGAATGATTTCTGCTGCCATTTTATCGACTTCTCTTGACAAATCGGAGTTTTCATTCTGAAGGCCCACATCCCGAAACCATCCTGAGGTCAGAAATACCACACCAATTAAAGGTTTTTCTGTCATGATGGTGCTCCGTAAAAAAAGTAGAAGTTAGAGATTTGGCCCTGGATTACTGGCATTCTCATTTTCATGTATTATTAAATAACCTTTGTAATATCTGATAAATTTGTTTAATCTGAAATACTTTTTATTATTTATGATTTTATATAATGTTTTTTTAATATTTTCAAGTAATATCAACAAATATTATTAATATTTTACAATTATTAATTTATCTCTAATAATACTTGACAAATATTAAATATTATTTTAAAATTAACTTAAAATCCTATGGATTATAAAAATAATAGTAAAAATATGTAAAAATTATGAACTCACGTGAGAGATTTATAAGATCTTTGGAAGGCAGAGATCATGATTACCCGCCTTTAATATGCTGGTGTTTCGGTTTTAAGCCAGATCCGTCGTTGCTCTGGAATAATTCAGGCGGATTGGTAAATTACTGGTATACCATGAGGCTGGAACACATTCACACCCTTCCTATTCCGTGGTCAATTGAGGATGATTTTAAAAGAGTTGAAAAATGGCAGGAATTGGGGGTTGACGATATACTTGATGTATCGGTGCCCTGGGGTATAGATGACAGTGTGAAGGTAGAAGATAAACTTGAGAAGGATGAGAAAGCGGGTTGCATCCTTTTGATAAGAAATTATTTTACTCCTGCTGGTCGCCTTGAACATGTGGTGAAAAAAACAGGTGAAAAGGTAGAACCAGGCTGGGTGATACAACCTGATTTTGTTCCACTTTTTGAGGATTATAATATACCCAGGGCGGTCAAGCATGCAGTTTCTGGTGTTGAAGATATAGAGCGTGTCAGATTCCTGTACAGGCCTCCCGATAAAGATACGGATAAATCGTTTAAGGCCAGAATGGAAAAAGTTAGCTCGTTTGCGAAAGCAAAGGGGGTGCCGGTGCAGGCATGGTCGGCTTTTGGAATGGATGCAGTTGTATGGCTTTGCGGGGTGGAAGGATCTATCTTCATGGCAATGGATAATGAAAATGCGTTTCAAAGCCTGGTTGAAACAATATTCGAAACTGATTATGCAAGAACAGAGCTTGCCTGTCAGACTGATGTGGATATAATTGTGCAGCGGGGATGGTATTCATCCACTGATTTCTGGTCACCTGAACTATTCAACAAGTTCTGTATACCATTTGTTCAGAAACTTTCTGATCTTGTACATAATTATAAAAAGAAGTTTGCATATGTGGTTACAACTGGTGTTGAAATCATAGGTCCTGAACTGGTTGAAGCCGGGGTTGATCTAATATACTTTATTGATCCGGTTCAGGATAAAATTACGCTTGAAAGAGCTGTTGAGCTGTTCGGTGGAAGGGTGGCTGTTGCAGGTGGAATAAATACAACGGCGCTCTCAAAGATGAATAAATCAGAGATTGAATTCTCAGTTGAAAGAGCCCTTCGCATGCTGGGAGGAAGTGGCCGTTTTATTCTTCAGCCTGTTGATGCCCTTTTCCCCGATACCCCCTGGGAAAAAGTGAAAGCCCTGATAGATAGCTGGAAAAAATATAGAAGTAGCTGGTAATATTGCGGTTAATACATGAAAGTATTGTAAAGGATGTTTATTCTTCTTCTGTTCGGTAACCGCCTTTTTTCCTGATATAATCGTAGATAATCTCCCATTTGTATGGGCTTTCTTCATTCATGACAAATCTGCCTATATCGTCATCTAGAATTATTTGAAAGACGTTGTTTAGCTCTGTTGATCTTCCTCTTATTTTCTCGAAGGGATAGGAGTAAATCTTTGAGTTTTCGTCACATTTGAAGATAAGTCTTCTATCAGTCATCAAAAGTTTTCCTTTGCCGACCCTTTCTAGTTTTGGATAATACGGCTCATGATAAAGAATAACTTCCTTTGATTCAAGAAAGACCTTTTCGCCATTCTCAAGTTTAACCTCAACGGCTGGATTTATCGGAATTATTTCCTCTCCTCTGAACATCATATCTGCATATTCCTTTATGGCACGCCATTCATTTTCGCCTTCGCGTCTCATAAAACATCTGAGATTTACCTCCCACCTTGCTCCACAATATTGGCAGCCTACATATTTACCGTCTATTTCTTTAAGCGCATCGATTTTTCTACATTCGGGACATCTCCAGAGCAATCTCGGAAGGCCTTCCGCAGGATTTTTTCCCCTTATTTTTTTGATCTCTGTGTAGTTATCATTATTGTAAATACCTCTTTGAATATGATCTATAATAACTTCATCAGGGGTATCTTTGCTGAATTGCACTGGTTTTGAGTAATATATTGTGATCTGGCTTTTTCGCCTCCTATTGGCCCATCTTGGATATGCAAGGTAGTTTCCTTTTGATACAACTGTTATGAGAGGAACGTTTAAAAGCTTGACCAGTTTAGCTGTGGATTTTAGAATTGGAAGGGTTTCTCCATCCCAGTTTCTGCCTCCCTCGGGATATATGATGAGAGGGTACCCCATTTTTACTATTTTGATAGCATGCTTAATGGATTTAAAATCTACAAATCCTTTTTTTCTGGGGAAGGCCCCCATTGCCCACATAAATCTTCTTACAAGTGGTTTTCTGAAAAATTCGTTGGAGGCCATCTGAAATACAGGTCTTTTAATTAACGCTCCGATGAAAAATGGATCGAGCAGATGGCTGTGATTTGCCACCATTAGAAATGGTCCTTTTCTCGGAACATTCTCCAGCCCCACTGCCTTTAGTTTAAAATAACGTATATAAAATGGTTGCAGAACTATCAGAGTAAACCAGTACCAGTAAAGTTTTGGAAGTTTAAATAGATCAAACACTTTAAATCCCCTCGGTGATTTATTTGATTGATTTTGGGATTGATTTAAGAATATATCAAGTTTTAATAAATCAGAAAAATATTTTAGTCAAATTATCTTTTTCACTTGACCATATCCGGGATGATATTAAATTTGCAAATATATGACTGACTGGTCAGTCATATTAATCTCATATTTATTAAATTATCTTTCAGAGAAGTTTTGTTAATTAGCTTTTAATTTGCACAGTATTGTGGACAACAAGTTCGTGATCAATAAACTGTCCACGATGTCATGCTATTTATGAATTAGTAAATATTCTGTGGAGGAGTACATTTGACCGAAAGGATCAAGGGCGGGGGAGAGAGGTTGCATGATTCAAGGCAGGAGAAGCGAGAGAGTATAATGAATGCTGCACTCAGAGTTTTTTCTAAAAAAGGATATTCTCCTGCGGCCGTTGATGAAGTTGCAATGGAGGCTGGGATCGCAAAGGGTACGCTCTACCTTTATTTTGCTGATAAGGAAGACCTGTTCTGCAGCACAATAATTTATGTAATGGACAGGCTAAAAAATTACCTCGAAAGTAATTTAAAAAATGAGACAGATCCACTTAGATCGCTGGAGAAGGTTATATTTCTTTTACTTAACTTCTTTGCTGAAAACATTTCCATTTTTTCTTTAATAGAGATTGCAATAAACGAGAATATCGGAACAATCCACAAAAGATTGCAAGAAATAATGATTGATAGGCGGAAGGAGTTTTATGAATTTCTCGGTTCTGTTTTTGAAAGAGGGGTGGAAAATGGAATTATCCGGGACGACATTGAAAAAGAGGATTTTATAACGTGTGTGGATGGTGTTGTAATGGGTGAATTGAGAAGAATAGTTTTTGAAAATATGAGAAGACTTGAGCCCATCAAGGTTGATGTCTCAAAGAGAGCAGAGTCAGTATTTAAAATCCTTACTGAAGGAATATTAAAGAAATAGGATAAAGACTTAATAAATGGGTATGGAGTTAACTATTCTGATATTTTACGATTTCTAATATTCGATCAGAATAAAGAGGGGAAGGTATGGTACATACTAGATCGAAGATGTGGCATAAATCATTTATGTTAATCCTTTTATTTTTTATGATTCTTTCAAAAGTGGGTTTTTCTGAAGTGCTTAATATTGGCCTTGATGAAGCAATCGCACTTGGTCTTAGAAATAGCTCCACAATAAAGGCAAAAATTCTGGCTGTCGAAGCTGCAAAGGCCTCTCTCCAGGCAGCAAGGGCTGCCCGATATCCGACGGTAACAACTTCGGCATCCTGGACCCATCTATTTGATCAGCCAAAAACACCCGATATTACATTCGATAGCATAACAATACCTGGGAGTTATGCTGCTGCCAAGGATCCTGTAAGTATAACAGCTACGGTGAATCAATCGATCTATACATTTGGTAAGATTAAGAACAGCATTGAGATGGCTGAGAAAAATCTTAAACTGGCAGAAATTGACCTTGAAGAAGCCAAAAGGTCTCTGATACTTCAGATCAAAAGAGCCTTTTATGGATATATTCTTGCAAAAGAGGTGGAAAGAATCCAGAAAGAAACACTTGCATATAAAGAGGAAGCCCTTGAGGTTGCAAAGAGTAGGTATGAGGCAGGGCTTGTGCCTGAATATGAGGTACTTCAGGCAGAATCTGATCTTGAGAATTTCAGGCCCCAGGTAATCTCAGCTGAGAATCAGGTTAGATTTGCACTTCTGGCTGTTCTGGAACTTCTTGGGATAAAAGAAACAGAGGGTTTTGATGTGATTCTCAAAGGCTCTCTTGAAGCACATTACTACAGTTTTGATAAAAAAGAGTTAATGAATATGGCTATAAGAAATAGATATGAACTGAATCAATTAAGAAAAAGTCTTGAACTCAAGGAAATTCAGCAGAGAATTACTGAAGCTTCCAGAAGGCCCGTAGTAGCGGGCTTTGTGAGTTATAGCTTGCAGAGTGGGTATGACTCTGAGACAGGTAAAAATAAGTACTGGGGAAAGGATTCCTGGGATGGGGATCTAACACTTGGGGTTTCTGTTCAGATGAATATTTCCAGTCTTTTTCCATGGAGTGCTGAAAATGCTAATGTTGTAAAGGGTAAACTTGAAATTGAACAACTCAAACAAAATATCAGTGGAATAGAAAGTAGTATAAAGATTTCGATTGAGAATGCACTGTTAAAGCTAGAGGAGGAAAGAGCCAAGATAGATTCTGGCAGGAAAGGCGTGGATCTGGCCCTTTCGCTTTACAAATCGACACGAGAAAGGTATGAAAATGGGCTTGCATCGAGTATGGACCTCAGACAGGCACAGATCGGACTGAATAATGCCCAGATGGGATACATTACATCTATCTATAATTATAAAATGGCAGTTTTTGATCTTATGGAAGCGGTAGGTGTATATAAATTCAAATAATAGAAAAGTTTATTGGTACAGGCGGAGCCGGACAACTCAGGTGTGAGGAACTCTGAGTGATTAAATAGAGCGAATGTCGAGTTTTCTGAAAAATAGAAATCCTAATGCAAAATAGAACCAAAAATGTTGCAGTGCCGGCGAACTTCAAACAATTTGTCTCAATAATTTGCGTCTTATAATAAAAACTCGAAGTTCGCCCTAAATAATTTTTAAGTCTGAATAATGGTTTATGGGGGATGGGATGAAAAGAGGACCAAAAATAACGCTTGTTGTTATACTTGTGCTGGGTATATTTGGGGCCCTTGGTTATGTTGCAAAATATAGATATGAGGAAAGAATAAAAACTCTTTTTGGGATTGAGAAACGGGAAAAGATAGAAATAGCAACGCCTGTTGCAATAACTAAAGTGAAGAAAGGGACAGTTCGTGAAACCATTGTGCTGAACGGAGAGATAGTGGCAAAAAGAGAGGTGAATATATTTTCCACCGTGCCTGGAAAGATTAAAAAGATTTATGTTGAAGAAGGTGAAAGAGTTAAGAAGGGAAAAGTACTTGCCTATATTGATAGAAGTGAAGCAGGAGTTAAGTTTGCACCTGCACCGGTTGAAGCTACTATTGATGGGATAATTAAAAAAGTCCTTGTTGAGGTAGGTGCCTATATAACGCCACAGCTTCCCCTTTTTCAGATTATCCAGATCGATGAAGTCGAGGTGGTGGTTAATATCCCGGAGAAAGAGATATATAGGGTTAAACCAGGTATTTTCGCTGAAGTAAAGCTTGTTAGCTATCCGGGGAAGGTATTTCGGGGGAGAGTTTCTGAGCTGAGCCCCGTGGTAGATCCCGTTTCTCGTACACAGGAAGGTAAAATCAGGCTTGATAATTCTTCCGGACTTTTGAAACCGGGGATGTTTGGTGAGGTTACCCTGATAATAAAAACAGAGAGAAATGTTCCTGTGATACCAATAAGTGCCCTGACTCGTAGGGATGATAAACAGGTTATTTTTAAGGTAGAAGACTCGAGGGCAGTTGTGGTTAATCCTGAGTTTGGTATAGCAGAAGGCGAGAAAATTTCTATACGAAAGGGAGTCAAAGTGGGTGATTCTGTAATTGTTATAGGACAACAGAATGTCGCTGATGGCGACAGGGTAAATGTCGTGGAGGAGATCCAATGAAGGTCTCAGAGTTAGCTGTAAATAGACCTGTTACAACAGTTGTTATATTTCTTGCTATTCTGGTTCTGGGTATATATTCTGTCAGTCGCCTTGCAATAGATTTAATCCCTGATATATCCTTTCCCGTTATTACAATTTATTCTGAATATCCTGGAGTTTCACCGGAAGAAGTTGAAGAAAACCTGACAAAAATAATAGAAAATGCGGCAGCGGCTTCCAGTAATGTGAAGAAAATTACCTCGACCTCCAGTGAAGGTATGGCAATGGTAAATGTGGAGTATGAATGGGGAACAGATATGGGTGAGGCAGCCGCAGATCTCAGGGAAAAGCTTGATAGAGTAAGAGATTTCCTGCCGGATGAAGCCTCCTCGCCCGTTATTTTCAAATTTGACCCGTCCATGATACCCGTATCGGTGCTTATTGTTAAGGGCAAGAGGGATCTGAAGAGCCTCAGGTACATAGCTGAACACGATATTAAAAACTCACTGGAGCAAATAGATGGGGTTGCGAATGTTCAGATATACGGGGGGCGTAAGAGGCAGATTCATATAGATCTGGATAGAACTCTACTGGCATCCTATAACCTTTCTGTTGATCAGGTGATTGGCGTGATCAGAAGTGAAAATATAAATGTTGCTGGTGGGGAGGTGGATGAGGGGAGTTCAACTTACAAACTGAGAACCATAGGCAGGTTTAAAAGTGTTGAAGAAATAAAAAATATAGTTGTAACCGTAAAGCGTGGAGTTCAAATTTATCTTAAAGACATTGCAGATGTTTATGATGGGTTTGTTGAAAGCAAAGTGGATGCAAAGGTGGGAAGAAGCGATGCGGTAGTGCTTGTTGTGCAGAAACAGTCGGGAACAAATACAGTTCAGATAGCCAAGGTGGTTGATAGAAGGGTTCAAGCCCTTCAGAGGTCTCTTCCGGAAGATATTGAAATAGAAAAGTTTTATTCACCCGCTGATTTTATTAAAGAATCAATCAATAATGTATGGCAGATAGCACTTATAGGAGGAGTACTTGCAGTATTTGTTCTTTTGTTATTTTTAAGGAACCTTCCCACAACTCTCGTCATATCTGTTTCGATACCTCTTTCAATTGTAACAACTTTTATCTTCATGTATCTTTTTGATCTTACCCTTAATATGATGTCTCTGGGAGGACTGGCTCTTGGAATTGGAATGCTTGTGGATAATTCGATAGTTGTTCTTGAGAACATATTCCGCTACAGGGAGATAGGAGCAAAACCACGAGAAGCAGCAAAACTTGGTTCCCATGAAATGTCAAATGCTATTGTGGCATCTACTCTTACCACAATAGCTGTTTTTCTACCACTTGTATTTTTTATAAAGGGGCTTGCCAGGGAGTTATTCAAGGACCTTGCCTTTACAGTTACATTTTCACTCCTTTCCTCTCTGCTTGTGGCTCTAACTATTGTCCCGATGTTGACAAGCAAAATAAAGAAGGTGAGGATCAGAAAAAGGATTACCAGCCTTATGGATGTGGAGAGAGAGCTTGAAACACGAGGACCTATGATGAGGTTTATAGATAAACAGTACAGAGAATTTCTTGGCTGGGCATTGAGACACAGGGGTTTATTTGTTTTTCTGGTATTTCTCATACTTGCAGGATCGATTGCAATGGTCAAGATTATTGGGGTTGAGTTTATGCCTCAATCCGATGAAAGCTTTATCCAGATTAAAATCACAACTCCAGTAGGTTCAAATATAGATACCACAAGAAGGGTTGTGGCAAAGATGTATGAGATAGTTGAGAGAGAGGTTCCTGAAAGCAAGGTGATTTTTCAGCAAGTAGGAAGAACCGGAGATATGGTTGGAAAAGAGGTTCCAAATAAAGCTGAAATCTGGATTACCCTGGTTGATGTAAATGAGCGGACGCGGAGCGATAAGGAGATAATAAAAGCCCTGAGAGAAAAGTTTTCGAATATCCCGGGAGCAAAGATAAGATTTGCAACTGGGGGTGGGCCAACAGGCAGCAGCGCAGGAAACCTTGTGGTTTCTATATACGGATATGATCTAAAAAAAGGCGAAGAGCTTGCAAGAAAGCTTGAAGCGATAATGAAAAACATTGGAAATGTCTCTGATGTGAGAATTTCAAGAGAGGAGGGACTACCTGAATACAGAATCCATATTGATCGTTCAAGGGCTGCGCTTTATGGGCTGTCTGTAGGACAGGTGGGCCAGTCGATAAAAAGGGCATTTGCCGGCGAAGAGGCTGCAAATGTTATTATCAAAGGAGAAGAGGTTGGAGTACTGGTTAGATTGAAAAAGGAGCACAGGCTCACTAAAAGAGATCTGGATCTGGTAAATATTACGACACCTGCCGGAATTAACATACCCCTCTCAAGTATTGCAACAATCACTAAGGGTTACGGGCCTGTAACCATCGAACGGCAGAGGCAACAGCGGGTTATATACGTTAGGGCAAGGGTAACTGGTGATGTGAAGGGTGCGGTAGATAGAATAAAAGCTGAGGTTTCCAAAATTGCCATTCCTCCTGGCTTCACAATTGCCTATGAGGGATCCTGGGAGGATCTTCAGGAAACAATAAAAGATCTTATTCTTGTTATGATACTTGCGATAATTCTTGTTTACCTGATAATGTCAGCACTGTTTGAGTCGTTCTTCGATCCGTTTATTATAATGTTTACCCTCCCGATGACATTTATAGGGGTGGTTTGGATGCATGTAATCACCGGAACCACCTTCAGCGCAATATCCGGGATTGGTGTGGTAATGCTTGCCGGTATAGTCGTTAATAATGGAATAATTCTTGTGGATTATACAAATCTCCTGAGGAAAAGGGGATTCAAGCTTCTCGATGCGGTAATGCTTGCCGGCAGAACAAGGCTAAGGCCGATACTCATGACCATGCTGACAACGGTTCTGGGCTTGGTACCAATGGCTTTTGCCCTTGGTTCTGGTAGTGAGATGCGTGCTCCCATGGCAAAAACGGTAATTGGCGGTCTTCTGGTCTCAACGGTATTTACACTTATATTTATACCGGTACTTTACACAATATTTGAAATGAGGAAATTAAAAAAACTTGAAAAGAAAAAGAGAAGGGTTGAGGGAATATAGAAGGGAAAATATGAGATGAATGGGTTTGAAGAAAAATATATGGTTATGCTTGTTTATGATAGAGCAATAGATGAGGAGGTAATGGATCTTCTAAGCTCGCTGGAGCTGAAATACTATACAAAAATAAGGGATGTATCCGGAGTCGGGCGTAATGATCCACATCTGGGAGATAGTGTATGGCCAGGGTTGAATAATCTCACCTTTATAATAACGGATGAGGAGCATAAGGAAGCACTCATGGGTGAGGTTCAGATGCTTCAGGAGCAATTCCCATCTGTGGGTCTCAGGTGTTTTGTTCTTCAGATTGTTGAGTCTGTGTAGAGGTTAATTCCTCAAGCGCTTTCTGATACTTTAATTTCTCCTCGTTTCTGCCAAGGGCATCCAGTACCTCGATGATGTTTTCAAGGTCCTGTTTAACCCTGGCAACCAGAGACATACTTCTGTTTACTCCAAGAGCACTTTTATAGTAAAACAGAGCAGATTCATAATCACCTATTTTCTTGTAATATCTTGCTATATTATTGAGATCACTCGATATACCAAGGCTATTTTCCATATATTTGTCTTCTTTGAGTGCAAGCTTGTAGTAATTGAGAGCTTCTTCCGAATTGTTCTGCATCTCGAATAAGAAGCCCATGTTATTATAAGCGGCAGCAAGTCCGAGATGATTCTTTTTCTTTTTATGGATACTTATGGCCTCGGAGATTTCGATCTTTGCTTTTTCAAAATCCCCCATTTTGATGTAAATTGTGCCTCTATTATTTTTTACGTTACCCACTCCTTTTTGATTTTTTGCTTCCAGGTAGTATTTTTCACTCAATTCAAGATATTTTAAAGCCTCAGAATAGTTCTTTTTTCTAATTTCGATGGATGCAAATAATGAATAGTTGTCGCCAAGTCCGTCTGGGTTATTGATTCTTTTATTTATTTCAATTGCCTCATTGATGAGTTTTTCTGCATTGTCAAACTTTTTATAGTAAAGATAGCACCTTGCTATATTATAGAGGTTTGAGCTAATTCCAGGTAGATTATTTACCTTCTGATCTTCTTTTAGCGATCTCTCAAAAAAAAGTATAGCATTTTCTATATCACCCTTACTGTAATGTTCCAGGGCAAGTTTTTCATAATCACGGGCAGATTCTCTTGTTGTGGTTATAGGCTTATCTGTTGCACATGATGTTAAAATAAAAATCAGTATAAGTACTATCAGGAAAAGAAGTTTTGATTTTAATTGTTTATGGCAAAATTTGATGTATCTCATTCTCATACTTACTCTATATTTATTACGAGTTAATCCCGGTAATGCATTTAGAATTAAGGCTTTATCAGTATGTTAATTCTGTTTCGTATCCTCCGGCTCTTTCTGTATTTTCTACAGGGGCGGGTTTTGACTCCTTCCTTGAGGAGAACCCCTTTATAAAGAAGTTTTCTTTAAGTGTTTTAATCAACCCGATAGCCTCATCCATTGTTGCATTGCTACGTTCAATTGCCGCCTTAAGTTCTGGAGAGGTGTCGGCCAGCATTTTGGACATTTTTTGAAAATCTACTATAACTGTATTTAAGCTTTCCAGAAGGCTGTTTATATTATTATATAATTCATAGTTATCGTTAATTATTTTCCCAATACTTCCCTCTCTATCTTCTATTGATTTTGTTATATATTCGATAGATTTTAAGGTTTGATTCAAGCTACCCTTTTCATCTGATAGCATTGCAAAAAACTTATCGATCTTTGAAAGAGCTTTTTCAAGACTACCTTCCTGTGATGACAGATTGTATGTTAGTTTTTCTATATTCTGAAGTACTCGGGTTATTTCATCGGTTTTTTCAAGCTTTTGTTTCTCTTTTAGCACTCTTTCGCCTTCTTCTGTATCTTCAGACCAGATGTATGATCCATTCGCAAGAATAGGTTTATCGGCATCTCCTGGGATGATCTCAAGGGTTTTGCTTCCTATAAGAGGGGCTCTTAATCTTACTACACTATCCTGTCTTATCCGGTCGGCATATTCCTCAAAGACCCTGAACCGAACCTCTATCCAGTTATCTTTATTGAGAAATACCGATATTACTTCACCAACCTGAATACCTTTTATCTGGACCTGCATACCCGGTGATAGGCCCTCGCCCCGAATGAACTTGGTGGTAAACTCGTAGTGTTTTTCAAACCACCTCTGCTCTTTACCGATTAGCATTATGACACCTATTATGGCTATTATAACAAGGGAGAGAAATACACCCACAATTTTTTCAAGGTGCTTGAATTTGAAGGACATTTTTACCTCTTGCACAAAGAAGCTAAGCTCTACTTATATCATAATTCTTTATAATGAGTACATCCAATAATATTTATACTTACTGCTATCAGTACGATAAGTTCTGCAGTATATTAATTCCATTAACAGGTGCCAGATTATTCGATTAAATTGAAAGTTTTTTATTCCCGACATTTTTAACCATAGTCTTCAGCAAAATGATCCGATGTTATTCTCCTCTCAGGATCCCCAGTACCTCTTCTGCAAGGATTGATTCCTCATCGACTATAATTGATAGGATTCTCTGGATTACAGGATCACTGGATTTTAATATTTCGTCCCTTTCTCCATAGGCAAAAAGGAAGCCGTCTGATAAAAGGGCTATATAGTCTGCTGAGGTTTTTATAAAATCCAGGTTATGGCTAACCATGAGAACCGTGATTTCTGGGTTATCTCTTAGCGGAAGAATCATGTTAATTATTTTTTCCTTTGCGATGGCATCTATACCCGTAACCGGTTCGTCAAAAAACAGTAGACTGGGGTTTGTTATAAGTGCCCTTGCAAAAGCTATCATTTTCCTCTGGCCGAGGGAAAGTTTTTCAGGGAAATTATCCCTTTCCTTTTCCATTCCAAATTCTTCAAGGCTTTTTATAACTCTTTCTTCGATCTCTTCTTCACTGAGTTCTGTGTGATATCTAAGTGGGAGTGCAATGTTATGGAAAATCGTCAAATTGCTTATAAGAGCTGAATCCTGAAAAACAAACCCCCAGTTCTTTCTGAGCTGGAATAATCTTTTTCTGGAGAGTCTGAATATATCAACCCCGTTTATTTTTACCGTTCCTCCATCAGGTTCTATTAAACCAGCAGTAATCTTCAGGAGAGTGCTCTTGCCACAACCTGCAGGCCCGGTTATTGCAACCAGCTTACCCTTTTCTATATCCATACTTATATTATTTAATAGGTTGTAGTCGTCATAGCTCTTGTATACATTCTCAATTTTTATAATGTTTTCAGCCATATTCCGGTAATTCTGTTAATAATATTTGTGTTATTCTTTATTTACATTTAAAAATATCTACCTGACTCCGCTAATCAGGATCATTTGTTGCCTCTTATTGCTCTGGAGTTACCATTAAAAGAATATAAAATTTTGTTTCTAAACATAATAAATAAAAGTTATTACCCCATCAGCCAGAAAAAGAGCAGTTATTGCATTAACAACAGCTTTTGTGGTCATCTGGGGTACTTCTCTTGGTGATTGTTTCACACTGAAACCATTGTATGTGCATATCATAGAAATCAATAATCCAAAGACAAAACCTTTTAGTAAACTTATCACAACATCGCTTCCGACCATTGCTTTCAATACCTGTTCAAGAAATACATTAAGGCTGGTTATCAGTACGAGTTTGGAAACGAGAAATCCTCCAATAATTGCCAGTATGTCAAAGTAAACATTCAGACTTACAAGCGATGCTGTTACACCAAAAACTCTTGGAATTACGAGGTATCTTACGGGATCAATACCCATGGATTCCAGAGCTTCTATCTCGTGACTGACCACCATATTTCCAATCTCTGTTGAAATCGCGGTACCGGAACGAGCTATAACTATAAAACCCGTTACAAGAGGTCCCAGCTCTCTTATTATAACGGTTACCAGGATTTTGCCTATGAGGCTTTCGCCTCCGAACCTTGGAAGATATGTAAGTGACTGAACTATGGAGATTGCACCAAGAGCGAGTGCCACAAGTGCTACGACTGGAAGAGCCTCAACACCGGTGAATAAAACCTGTTTCAGCAGCACTTCAATACTTGTTTTTCTTATCCCCTCTTTTTTCTGAAGGATGGTTCTTAAGATGAGGAAGCCATAAGCACTGAGATTCAGGAAGTCACCTATAATTCTCAAAAACCACCTTCCAAAATTCTGTAAGAATCCGTTCATATGTTTTCTTTTTATTTTATGCTGGGATTGAAAAAATATTTTCCAATACTCCTTTTATAGTTTCGGCAATCTGATTCTTAATATATACCTGGATATCGATTAATATTAAGGTAATTGTGCAGTTTAAAATGGAAAAAACCTGACAATCCCGTCCAGCCTTAGTGGGTTTTCAGCGAGTATCATTTTGATTACAATGGTTTATTGAAAACCAAACGATTAATTTAACTTTTAAATGAATCAGCTAAAAAATTAAGGCCTGCGGGAAGTGGTTGGCAGCAATCCGCAGGCCAATAACTGAAAGGAGACCTTATATAACAGGGAGATGCTAGGATTGTCTCATTTCTGATAAACTCTGTTTATATTACTTTCAGTGATGAATCTTAATGGAATTACAAAGGTTTGTGTTTACCGATAAATGGCTATTCCTGTTATTCCATCTTCCCCATCGACCCCAACATTTACGGGACTGAAGGCAACTTCCTGTTTTGTCTGCTCATCGAAGATGTAGAGCTTGCTAATTTTTGTTGAAAAGTCGAAGTTTGTTATGTAGACAAGACCATCATAAACGAGTATTCCTCCACCTCCAAAAGAATTATTGTTTTTATCCTTGAGCTCTACCGGCGAGGGATTCTGGGAGGTCGTGTCAATATAGTATGAGTTTGAATAGCCGGTTATGTAGAGAAAACCGTTTGAATATGTGATCATTGTTGGGTTAATGAGTCCTGTAACGAGGGTTTGGATTGAGAGATCTGAGGTGTCTATAACCGAGATTGTACCATCACTCGCCCCCCATGTTCCGGTGTTTGTAACATAGACCTTGTCTTCATCAGGTGTGGTGCAGAGTCCTGTTGGATTACTTCCTTCTGGGATATTTACAGTAGTAACTGAATAGTTGTTTTGAGTGTCAATTATTTTTATCGAGTTAGTGCCATAGCTTGCTACAAATACTTTTCTACCAACTGTAATTATATCCTGTGCATTTCCTTCCGTTCCATCAATAAATACAAAATCAGAGTTTATATCAGCTGGGTTGAATTTATAGACGCCCCCTGTATTCTGAGGGTCAGACCAATCACCATAGTCTGTAACAAATCCTTCGTCAGCTGAAATAAATGTTATATACTGTGCACTGAAACTTCTGGAAGAGAACTTGGATACCTGTGGAGCTTCTGCATCCGGGTCAAAGGTATATACACCACCGGTTGAATATCCAGTTGCTATATACCCGTATCCGCTATAGAAATATATGGCACCTGTTCCGTTTGCACCTGTTGAAAGCAAAGGAGTCTGTGAAACTGAATGATCTTCGGGATTGTAAGTGTATACCCTGCCGTTATAGGTATCTGTGAGGAAAATGTACCCGTACAGCGGTCCGTAACTCTGAGATGTGGTACATCCAGTAGTGACCAGCATAAAAATCGTGCTGATCATAAGTAGTGTACCAAGTATCCCGATTAGAGTTAACCCCTTTAGTTTTTGCTTCCTTTTTTTAATAGTCTTCATCTTAGTTCCTCCTGTATTTTTATTTTTTTATTGGTGTCAATTTCACAGAGATTTTCCAAAAAACTCTTTCTTTTTCTGAATATCTGCACCGACAGTATTCTATCTATCTTCCTGTAAGACTCCTTATTTTCAGCATTGATTTAAAACAAATGTTTCATGCCGGATTTAAATGTAAACCCCGGCATGGGATAGCCATCAACAACCTGGTAAGATTCATTAAACAGGTTTTCTCCTGTCAAAAATATCTGTGTATTATTATTAACCTTGTAGTTTACCGTTCCATTAAACAGAACATGAGAAGGCATATAGGCAGAGTTTGCCGTTGTGTGGTACTTCAAACTTTCATATGTGGTCCAAACTTTCCAGAAAAGCCTTTTATTCCCGTAACTCAATGAAGTTTTTAGCGAATGAACGGGCTGGTACGGCAACCTTTTGTTATCTTTCAGATTGAGTCCGCCTGAAAGTGCAAAGGAGTAGAGGTATGTATAGTTTAGCCCAAGTTTATAACCGTTCCACATAGATTTATCAAGATCGATTTCAACACCCGGGTATAGAGCTCTTCCATAATTGGTAGGAGCCCATTTTCCATCATCCTGGGGTTGCCAGAGAATTACGTCCTTTATGTATCTTATGAAAAGAAAGACATTGAATGTATTGAAAGAACCATTTGTATTTGAGCCGTTGTTATTCCCGGTGGCTGTTAGACCAATTTCTCCACTGTATCCTGTTTCGGGTTTCAGATCTGGATTTCCTCTTGCAAATGCATCCTCGGGCCAGTAAAGGTCATTAAAGGTAGGTGCTCTGTATGTTTTGGCAAAACTTATTTTTAAAATTTTATTCTGGGCAATTGTTCTTTTAATATTAAATCTGAAGTTCAGATTACCACCGAAATCTGTGTAATAATCGTATCTGACAATAGGCTGGATTTTATATTTTTCTCCAATTGAAACCTCCGTCTGGATAAATCCACCTGTAAAGGTCCTGTTATGATTACCTGTATCGGTACTGTTCATGTCTGTGTATACGATATTCAATCCATACATCGGTAAGAGAGATGGAAATAGGAGGATTTCCTGATTCAGATCAATACCGGCTGTATTGGTTTTATGAGTAGAATCAATGGATGGTGGATCTGAATAATCAAGCCTGTTAAAATGATAATATCCACTGAGATTCAGTGTCATCCAGGGGGCTATGAATTGATTTGTACTGATGTTCAATCCACCATAGAGTTGAAAATCCCTTTCTTCTGCATCGCTTGAGGGATAATCAAGAGAACCGGGTATACCTTTGATAGCGTAGGTTGTAAAAGAAGTAAGGGTAATCCTTGTGCTGGATGAATTATATGATATGTTTGTGTACAAACTCCCGGTGTTCAAATCTGCATTTATTCTCTTTCTATCTTCATTGCTCGTATCCTTAAAGATAAACTCATTTGATGCCCTCTCAATTGAACCGGTTATTCTTAAACCTGTTCTATTTTTTAGGCTGGAAAAGTCCAGGGAAAGTTTCTGTCCATCGACTATATCTTTTAAATCCGGACCTCCTTCCTGTGTTTGAGCTCCATATCCTTTGATGTATTTTCTTGGAATGTAGCCAGTATTGAGAATTTTAAGGGAGAATGTTTTTTTATCCGGTTTCTTTGTGATTATATTTACAACACCGCCGATTGCATCAGCGCCATACAGGGCACTCATTCCTCCCCTGACAACCTCTATTCTTTCAATGGACTCGATGGGGATCTGGCTGAGGTCTGTTGCTCCATGTGAATGTTCTACTCTGGTTCCATTTATCAGCACAAGGGTTTGAGAGGAAGTGCTGCCCCTTATGGACAGGGTTTTTAAACTTCCTTCCGGGCCGTAGTCGTTTACCTCAACTCCGGAAATTCCCTTTAAAACCTCTGATAATGTGCTTAAACCACTCTTCTCGATTTCATCTGCTGTAATGATGGTTACATGTGCGGGTGCTTCAATTGCCCTTTCTAACTTTCTGGAGGCTGTTACGACTATTTTATTAAGTGAAAACTCCGGTAATTCATTCTCGTGCGGGGTAATATCCTGAGCCAGTATTCGAATACATTGTCCCTGTAAATAAAAAAGGGTTACAAGTATTGATAAAAGGTAGAAAAGAGTTTGATTTTTTCCACGGTGAATCCTGAATATTGTTTTTATTTTTTGAAAGTATTTTTTTACAAACGGTAATATTTTTCCCCCACTCATTTTGATTCCCTGACATTTTTAAAGCCCTTGGACAACCTGGAAAGAGGAAAGGGGGATTAGATAAAACCCTGATTTAAAAATCCATATAAAGGATTATGAACTGAATTGATAAAAAATTAGCTGGATTTTTTGAGGGTTTGCAGAAGGATTTTTTAATTTTGGTTATTATATCCATCGCCTGCCCTTTCCTCGAGGTTGCTTTTCAGGAGGGTTTCCTGGCTTCCGGATCATCTTACTCACGGCGCCTTCTCACTCCCTTTACCCCAGTCTGTCCTTATTAAAGGATTTGACTGGAATAAAAAGAGCAATGGCTTTATGCCGCTTTCATCCCCGGTCACAGTGGCGGGACCGCTGCGGATTTTCACCGCATTCCGCTCTCCTGAAAAGGGCTTTACTTGTCATCAATGATAAAAAATCCTGTATTTGAAGTCAAGCATTTTTATTAATATTCTTACAATTTTTTAAATCTTTCTTGTGGAGCAGATCATTTTATTAATCCACTTATTCAAGGGTTTACAGGATAAATTGGATTTCTTAAGAGAATTTTTCCCTCAAATGTATTTCGTGATGTGTTTTCTGAAATTGTTAACTGTAATATATTGATTATTTGTGAATAAAAAAGAAAGGAATGTTTTCTGGGTTCAGTTTATCTTTGCCCCTGCGGATTTCAAAGTGGAGATGAGGGCCGGTGCTTTTTCCAGTGCTTCCTACGGTTCCTATCAATTCTCCGGTTTCCACGTTCTGTCCCACTTCAACGACAATATCTTTAAGGTGCCCATAGAGGCTCATGTACCCTAGTTCGTGTTTTATAACAACTGTATTTCCATATCCTCCCAGAGGTCCTGCGTGAACAACCTTTCCCCATCTTGCAGCCCTCACGGGTTTGCCTTCAGCAGCTGCTATGTCAACACCTCCATGGAAAGTGAGTTCATTTATGAATGGATCCTTTCTAATCCCGAATCCGGATGATTCAATACCGCTCAGAGGAGGATGAAAGACCACCCCTCTGATATATGCTACTTCGATGAAATCCAGTTTGACCTCTGGCAAGAAATATATCTTTTTCTTCAATAATTGATCATTGAATTGATCATTGGGCCTTTGGGTTTTGGCAATTATCTTATTTGAAGGCTGCATTGATGAAGTTGGTTGCCCTTCAGGTTGAGTTCCCTGCAGGGTCGAAATTTTCCCTGTCTGGTTTAATGTTTCATCGGATAATGGATCATCAATGCTTATAATCTCTTCTGCCAGCTCTGGATATTTATCCTGAAGGTAATCGAGATCTTCACTGAAAACACCAAGAAGGTCTGGTAGAATGACATTTTTGCCTTCTATGAGATCTCCTATAAAATCAATCCTATTGAGGGTTGCTATCGTATCAATGTTTAGTGATGTTTTGGCAATAATTGTCCAGATATCTTCGCCTTTTTTTAATATGTAGAGGTAAAAATTTGGTACTGGATATTCTTGCAGCCTTGTTTTTTTTATTAATCTATTCTTTGAGTCCACTGTCGACCTGTAGAGCTTCATAAAATTTTGGTCTGTATAGTTTAAATCCTCTATAACGGTAATATCTGCTCCATATACAGCGTAAATCGTTTGAATAATTATAAAAATATTTATTAATATCTTTTTCATGCTTATATTATAGTTACTCTTGGTGAGAATTACAATTAAGAATTACAATTAATTAGTCGTTTAAAAGATTGCAAAAGAGTAGTATAATTTACTCAATCCCCCATATTATGAATCAACTGCGCTTTTATTAAAAAATTTTACTGATAACCAGAGGGGGTAAATACTATTAATGCTCAGTCTACCTATGGTATATTGAGAGTGGTGAGTTTTATGTGTTGAATAGATGAAATAGGCTTAAAAAAAGTAAAACTGAGGAGTGTCGTGTTGAGTACGGTTTATTTCCTGAAGCTGGATGAGAGGGAGGATCCTTCTTCAATTGCTAAAAAATCAAAAATATTTTTAAAGTATCTTAAGAATAAACTTCCTTTCAGAAGTGGTGATTTTGTTGGGGTAAAAACGCATTTTGGTGAAAAGGATAACAAAACCTATATCAGGCCTCAGATAGTTAAAGAGCTAATAAATATCCTGAAAACTATTCCTGTTAAACCATTCCTTGTAGAAACCTCCACTTTGTATAGGGGAAGCAGGTCAAACGGGATAGACCATTTGATTACAGCGTTTCAACATGGTTTTGGATGGGAAAAAATAGGGGTTCCCATTGTTATGGTGGATGGAATATTTGGAGATATGGAGGTAAGCATAACTGTAGATGGCAAGCATTCAAAAGAGGTTAATATAGCGGCCGATGTGGCCAAACTTGATGGTTTGTTTGTAATTTCCCATTTTAAAGGGCACATACAGGCCGGATTTGGTGGGATAATAAAAAATCTTGGAATGGGATTATCATCCCGAAAGGGGAAATTAAAGCAACACTCATTGATGACGCCTGAAATTTCGAGAGAAAAATGTACTGGATGCTGGATGTGTATACGGTGGTGCCCAAAGGATACTATAAGAAAAGCCGATGGATATGCTGTTATTGATAAAGCCGGGTGTATTGGGTGTGGCGAATGCCTTGCTGTGTGCAAGTTTGGGGCTGTAAGATTTGACTGGGGGAGAGAGGGCGAAGCACTTATGGAAATGATGGCAGAACATTCAGCGGGGGTAATTAAAGCTGTAAATGGCAGGGTATTTTACATAACCTATCTGATAAATATCTCAAAGGATTGTGATTGTATGGGAGGACGACCCACAATTATCAGCAGGGATATAGGAGTGCTGGCTGGTGATGATCCCGTCGCGGTTGAAAAAGCATCCTATGATATGTTCAAGACGATAAATAATCAGGGCATTGAGCAATTTGTTAATCCGAGGATTGATCCTCTGATTCAGGTTTACCATGCTGAGAAATTAGGTCTGGGGACCACAGATTATAACATTCAGGAAGTTGAGCTGGAGGAGATTACCCGAATAAGGTAATCATAATCAAAAAATCTTAGATCAAGGAGTTGAGGAGTGATAATTGCTAATGATCTGAGAAGAGGTGTTGTGATTAGATTGGATGGAGATTTTTATGTGGTGCTGGATTTCCAGCATGTAAAGCCAGGCAAAGGCGGTGCCTTTATTAAGGCTAAGTTGAGAAATATTAAAAAAGACATAATAATTGATAAGACCTTCCGGGCTGGCGAGAAGGTTGAGGACATCTTTATAGAAAAAAAGGAGATGCAGTACCTGTATTCTGACGATGATTCAGCCGTTTTTATGGATCTTGAAACTTATGATCAGATCACGGTTCCAAAGACCCTCATTGAACAATCTATCAAGTTCCTCAAAGAAGGTGAAGAGGTTGATGTGAGTGTATTTGAAAATGAGATAATAGCAGTTGAGCCCCCAACATTTGTGGAACTTAAGGTCGATTATACAGAGCCTGGTGTAAAGGGTGACACTGCCACGACAGCTTTTAAGCCAGCAGTTCTTGAAACAGGGGCAACTGTACAGGTCCCTTTGTTTATAAATCAGGGTGATGTGATTAAAATTGATACGAGAACCGGCAACTATATCGAGAGAGTTAGCTCATAAACTGGTATTCGGAAGTTGTTAAATGGCTTTTTGATTAAGATTGTGCTTTAAAAAGGAATTTCAAAGGTGTGTTGATGGGTAAAGAGGTAAAAAAGAGGTTGAAAGAAAAGGATAAGAAGCTTGGATTGAAATATTATAGAAAAAAAGACTACAAAAAGGCTCTTTCATATTTTGAGCAGGCTTTGAGAAAAAATAAAGAGGATCCCCAGATTTACAGGTTCCTTGGTTATTGTTCCCTGTTTATTGGGGATTTTGATGGAGCAAGGCGTTATTTTAAGGGTGGCCTTTTAGTTGATGAAGACAATATTGAACTGATGAAGGGACTTGCCTTTGTTTACCTGAAAGATGAGAGAATAGAAGATGCTATTGGGTTATGGGGGGAGGTTCTTCAGAAGAATAAAAGGGACAGGATGGTGAAGAATGCCTTAAGGGGTCTCCGTGAAAGTGAAGAACCCCTGATTTTTATAGAGAATGTTAAACCTCAGGAGCTTATGAATATGAAGCCCCCGTTATCAACGAAGATAAAACCTTTTATTACTGCTGGGATTATAACACTGGCGGTATTTATAATTGGAGTTTTGATCTATTTTACCCCGGTATACAATAAGATACTTCGAACATTCTATCCAGATTATTTTGAACTAAAAAATATTACCCTTCCCAGAGAGGAAGCGATAACCTCTCCTGGGCTTGGAGATGCTCTTTTTACATTTAGTGATCAGGAGATCGAAAAGTATTTTGTTCGCATAAAGAAAGATATATATAGAGGCAGATATAATTCGGCAATTATACTGATGAATAAAGTAATGCAATCAAATGCTCATCCTCTTGTAAAAGAGCGGTTCGGTATCCTTTATGATTTTCTCGAACCTCCGGATCCGCTTTCTCTGGATATAAATCCCGGACTCTCGGAGGTTTTAAAACAACCTGTTGTTTATAAAGGGATATATGTTTTGTGGAAAGGGAGGATTGCAAATCTTAAAAAGAGTAAAGAAGGTGTGAGTTTTGACTTACTTGTTAATTATATAAATGAGGATACCGTTGAAGGAATTGCGCATGTGGATGCTGTTGGCACATATTACCTTCAGAATAAACAAATGGTCGAAGTTTATGCAAATTTTACCGGCAGGGTAGAGTCAGGAGGTAGGGTTATTCTAAAAGCTCTCTTAATAAGAGATCTCGGAGGATAAGAATATCAGCTGGCATTCTTAAGTCTCAATTTTTACTCCAATCTTTACTAGTTTAACTAATTCTCCAGGATTTAAAAAATGAGTATTGTTGAAAAAAGATTTCTAAATGTTCTTGAATGTATTCAGAAGATGGGACCGGTAAGGCAGATAGATGTTGCAAGAGAACTCAATCTGAGTTTGATGACTGTAAATAAAATTGTAAATCGCCTTCTGGAAAAAGAACTGGTTGTGATTTCTGGAAAGTATCAGGGTGGGATGGGGAGAAGTTCAAACCTTTTTATATTAAATCCTGATAAATTTTTATCTATTGGTATAGATATTAATGATGAGCGTATGGTGGTCTCGGGAGTTAAACCTGATGGAAGCATCGTTGCGGTTAAGAAATATGAAATTAATAATGAGAAGGGCACATTTAAATCCGGTGATGGTGTACTCGACTCACTTGAAGAGGGTTTTAAAAAATTTTGTACTGAAAATGATATCGATATATCAAAGGTGGCCGTTATTGGTATTGCACCGGAAGGGATAATTGATTCGGATAGTGGAAGGTGCATCCTTGGAACACATCTGGGGGGAATATACAATCTGAACATCAAGAAAAGTATGGAGGAAAAAATTGGAGTGCCAGTTTTTGTGGATGATCCTGCAAGATCTCTTGCCTATTATGAGAACAAGTTAGGTGATGGGAAAAATAAGAAGAATTTTATCTATATCTATCTAGGGAAAGGGATAGGGAGCGGGATATTTATCAATGGGAAAATTTACAGGGGATACAAGGGAATAGCGGGAGAGATAGGGCATTTGATAACCATGGATAAGGGGGGAAAAAGATGCAGATGTGGTAACTATGGGTGTCTTGAAACAATCGCATCAGAGGAAAGTATAATCTCACAGGCTAAGAGCGGGATAATCGATGGTGTATATACAAGATTGCTTGATTTTTGCGGAGGTGACCTTGAGAAAATAGATCTTCTTGCACTGAGACGAGCGGTTGAAGAGAATGATAAATTTTCTATAAATATTCTTGAACATGCTGGAACCCATCTTGGAAGAGCTGTTGCTCAGCTTGTGAATATTTTTAATCCTGAGCTTATATTACTGGGTGGCCCAGGATGTGTGCTTGGAAAATATCTTATAGAACCAGTTGTCAGGGTGGTTAACAATGAAGCTTTAAACCTTGTGAAAGAGCGAACTCAGATTAAGATTGCAAGATACGAAGAGTGGCAGGATTCGGTAAGTATAGGAGTTGAGGCTTTTGATGTAATGTTTGATTTCACTTATAAAGATTATACGGATTTTCATGAGTTGCTTCTTAAACAGTCCCTCAGGGAATAACCAAAATTAAAATAATGCTTATTTTTAAACCCTAATAACCGAGAATAATTGAAAAGATATTAAATATTTTTAATAATTCTATAATATCTTCCCTTCATAATTGTTAAAATCATATAAAATTGTATATTTTTGCTTGACAATATTCTCAAATTATGCTTTAATACTTACAAGTGATTTATTTTGTCTTTCAAAAGGATTTGCTTAAGAAAAAATGAACATCTGGAGGAGGGAATGGGGGGACCTGGGAGTTATTTAATAGGAGATGAAGAAAAAAGACAGATTATGGAGGTTCTTGATAAAGGCTATCTCTTCAGGTATGGAGATGAGAGTGATCCGAGGTTCCTGGCGAAAGTGTGGCAATTGGAGAAAAAGGTTTCAGAAATTTTGAAAATACCATATACGGTTGCAGTTAACTCTGGTACATCTGCCTTATGGATAGCACTTGGGGCACTTGGGATTGGACCAGGTGATGAGGTTATAGTGCCTGGCTATACGTTTATTGCATCAATAACATCTATCATATACTCAAGGGCTATACCGGTACTTGCTGAAATAGATGAAACCCTTACACTGGATCCGTCGGATGTAAAGCGAAAAATAACATCCCGGACAAGAGCGATAATGCTTGTTCATATGCTGGGTAATCCGGGTCAGATAGATGAAATAAAGAGTATTGCTGAGAAGAATAACCTTTTTCTGATTGAAGATTGTGCTCAGGCTTTTGGGGCAGAATATAAAAACAAGTATGTTGGAAGTTTTGGTGATATCGGGACCTATAGTTTTAATGTTTTCAAAACAATTACAGCCGGAGATGGAGGCATGCTGGCGACTTCCAGTGAAGAGTTTTACCGAAGGGCTTTTGCCATCCACGATCAGGGGCATCTTCCCCTTCGAAAAGGTGTTGAGCAGGGAGCAAGGACCGTCATTGGTCTGGATTTCAGAATGACTGAGATTGCAGCAGCAATACTTCTCGCACAGCTGGATAAAATGGACAAGATTAAAA
>CAZFGQ010000032.1:0-27500 GCA_964518675.1 uncultured Spirochaetota bacterium | reverse complement strand
GTGCAAAAGGCCTGGTATCGGTTCTTCCCAGGGATGAACTGAATGTGTTTGTTGTTCTGACGGCCCGGCAATTAAATCCTTCGTTAAAGATAGTTTCCATTGCCCATGAGGAGTCCTCCGTAAAGAAACTCTACAAAGCTGGAGCCGACAGAGTTATTTCTCCAAGTATGATAGCGGGGAAGAGGATTGCGACCCTCCTTCTAAAACCTGCGGTAGTTGATTTTCTCGATGTTGTATCGGGTGGGATGGAAGGCGAATTGAGAATTGAGGAGGTTCCGATTATTCCCGGTTCACCTCTCATTGGAAAAAATCTCAAAGAGACAGGGGTTGGAAGCGCAACCGGTGCTATAATTGTGGGGATTCATGGTTTGAAAGGTCGAACGAGAATAAACCCCAACTCTACAATGTCTCTTGCTACCACAAAGCTGAATGAGAATGACATCCTCATAGCCCTTGGGAATGAGGAACAGCTGGAAAGGTTGAGAAAGTTTGTAAGGGGAAAACTTTAGGTATCTTTTTCTAGTAGTCTGTTCATGCTGCCACTCTGGAAACCTTCAAGATCTGCGGTCACGTATCTGAACCCACATTCCCTTGCAAGTCCGATGAGCTCGCTTCTCAGGGGTTCTTCTATTAGTCTGCCAATTTCATCAGCAGGGACTTCTATTCTCAGTACAGTTTGATGGTATCTTGCCCTGAAGTTTGAAAAACCTTCGCTGCTCAAAAAATCCTCGATTTTTTCAATCATCGAGAGTTTGTGTTCGTTTATCTCCTCCCCGTATGGAAAGCGGGATGCAAGGCAGGCCATGGAAGGTTTATTGGCTATCTCCGCATTTACATGTCTTCTACATGCTTCCCGAATCTCTGGTTTTCTGAGTCCCGCTTCTTTTAACGGGCTTATTATACCAAGTTCTGAAGCTGCTTTTATACCAGGTCGCCAATCTCCCTCGTCATCCGCATTTGTTCCATCAATAACATAATTGTATCCAGCTTCTTTTGCAACCTCAAGCATCTGCGAAAACAATTCTTTTTTACAGTAGTAACATCTCTCTGGAGGGTTCTGCCTGAAGTTTACATTCTTAAGCTCATAAGATTTGATAACTCTATAAGGGATGCCTCTTGATTGAACCCAGTGCAGGGCGTGAGTTCTCTCCCTCTTTGGATATGCAGGGGATTCTGCTATTACTGCAATTACCCTACCGTTGAGTTCGGAAACTGCAAGTTCCAGAACGAGGGTACTGTCCACTCCACCTGAGTATGCCACCACGCATCCACCTGTTTTTCTTATTATCTCCCTCGCTCTGTTTATTTTTTCTTCAAGAGTTTTTGTATCTGTTTTCATACTGTACGTACCTTTAGTTCAGAAAGTTTGAAGACCTCTTTTTCTGTATTTAGAACAGCAGTATCTATCGGTTTTTCGATTGGCAAACGTGAAAAATTATTCTTGATAATTTCAAAATTAGGTTTGATTATTGGGTGTTTTGGAGTAAAAAGGGTGCAGCAATCCTCATATGGAAGGATAGATATATCGTAAGTTCCTATCATCCGGGCGATATCTTTTATCTCCTCCTTGTTCATCCCCACTAAAGGTCTGAAAATAGGTAAATCTGTGTAACTCTGGGTGAATCGCATACTTTCGGGGGTTTGGCTGGCAACCTGTCCAAGGCTTTCACCTGTTATGATAGAGTTGTATCCCTCTGACTTTGCAATTCTATCGGCAATGGCGATCATGGCAGCCCTGGTGTGGAGGGTTGTCTCTCTTGGATTTGCATTTTCCTGGATTGTTTTCTGAACTTCTGCGAATGGAACAGTGTAAACTATAATCTGCCCGAAGTATTCACATAAAACCTCTGCAATTGTTCTTATCTTATCCCTTGTTTTTTCAGGTACATATGGAGGAGAGTGGTAATAAATTGCATCCACCTGAAGCCCCCGCTTTCCCATCAGGTAACCCGCAACCGGTGAGTCTATTCCACCTGAAAGGAGAAGGAGACCCTTTCCGCTGCTGGGTACCGGTAAACCTCCCGGCCCTCTGAGCTCTTCTGCATATATATATGTCTTTTCCCTTATCTCCACGTTAATTGTCACATCTGGATTGGAGAGGTTAACCTTTATGTTGGGAAATTTCTTCAGGATAGTCTCTCCAAGATACGAGCTTATCTCGTAGGAACCTGCCGGGAACCTTTTATTAATACGGCGTGTATTGATCTTGAAGGTTTCGGGGTTTTTCTTTTCTTCTTCTTTCTCGAAGAGGAATAGTGCTGCTTTTTCTATCTCTTTCTTATCGTTTACCACTTTCAACCCTGAACATACAGAGGTTATGCCAAAAGTTTTTGCAAGTCTTTCTATTGCCTGTTGAATATAATCGGTGTTTATACAATTCCCGGGTTCAATATATATTCGACCGTGTGTTTTTCTTATTTTGTCAAAACCCGATTTTAATCGGATATTATTAACCAGGAGATTCTCAAAATATGCCCTGTTTTTGCCCTTAAGACCAATCTCACTGTATTTAACAATTATTACATTGTCCATTTTTACCTCGATAAAAATTTTCTGTTTTTTCGTGGAATTAATTTTTCAAGCTTTTTTATTCCCTCTAAAAACTCCTCAAGTTCGTTTTTTGTTGTGTACCATCCATATGATATCCTGATTGCAGAGCCTGCAATGTCCTCTGGAATACCCATGTTTATAAGTGTTCTCATTCTATCCTTTTTCCTGCTGCTACAGGCAGACCCTGTTGAAATACAGATTCCCATCTCAGAGAGGGACCTCACAGTTACCTCTCCTGGTAGTGGAGGCAAGGAGATACTGAGGATATATGGAGAGAAGTTTGTATTCTCCTCGTTTGTCCCTGGAGCTCTTAACTGCGGAATCATAGTACACAGTTCAGTGGAGATAAGATTTTCGATTAGCCATTTGGTCGTATCTCTTGCTACTGGATACTCCTTCTCCATTATGGATGTTCTAATTTCAAGTGCTTTTAGCATTCCTGCGATTCCGGGAAGGTTCTCTGTACCGGGTCTTCTTCCGTTCTCCTGCTCACCACCCCCGTAGAGGAAGTTTAACTTGAAGTCTCTCTTTAGATATAGAGCTCCGGTTCCTCTCGGTCCTCCAAACTTATGTGCGCTGATGGTTGCAGCATCGATCCCAATCTCTTTCAGGTTTATATTAATTTTGCCAACCGCCTGTGTTATATCTGAATGGAACAGTATTTTTCTTCCGAATCTTTTTTCAGCCTCTTTTACCACATTAACCAGCTGTTTTATGGGTTGAATTACACCAATCTCATTGTTGATATAGATAATCGAAACAAGTCTTGTCATGTTGTCTAATTTTTTAAGCAATCTTTCCGGGATTACTATACCGGAGCTATCCGGCATTACATATCTTAGCTTTATACCGAACCTTTCTAACTGGGATGCGGGCTCATAAACCGATGGGTGTTCTATACCACTTATAACTATATTAATTTCTCTTGTGCGTTCGAAGATGAAAGAATAAAGAAGCATGTTGTTTGCTTCTGTTGCCCCGGAGGTAAAGATTAATTCGTCAGGATTACAACCCAGAAGTGAGGCAAATTTTACTCTAAAATCTTCTAGCATAAGCTTTGCATTTTCACCCTCCCTATGGGGGGAGGAGGGATTTGCATAGTTTTTCAGAGAGACATCTTTGACTATATCAGCAACCTCTGGATATACAGGTGCACTCGCTGCCCAATCAAGATATATCATCAGATTTTTTTTCCTCCCTACTATAATTTAACATCTCGAACTGATTTTATTAAGTCTAATAGTTATATTTTATGTGTTGTGGAAAATAAAGGATACCTCTATTATAGAGTTACATTTCAATGAATGGGAAGGCTATGGTTTCCAGGAGACGACCAAAGATTGGGCTTGTGTTGAGTGGAGGAGCGGCTAGGGGACTTGCTCATATAGGCGTGATAAGTGTGCTTATTGAAAATGGTATTCCTGTGGATCTGATTGCTGGGGCAAGTTTTGGTGCTATAGTTGGAGGATATCTGGCTGCAGGATATTCAATCGAAGAAATATATAAAAAGGCCAGAGAGTTTGATATCTGGACTGTAAGAAACAGGAAGAGGATTGGTCAACCATATCTCAGCAGAGAAAGGGCTGAGGAGGTGTTTAGAAGAGATCTTGGAAATTTAAGAATAGATGAGTTGAAGATCCCGCTTTTGATTCCGGCCCTTGATCTGAAACAGGGAGGAATCCATATTTTTAAAAAAGAAGATCTGTGTACAGCCATTTTATCGTCGTCTGCTTTTCCAGGATTATTTGATCCGATAGTGCATAATGGTCATGTATTTATAGACGGAGGAATCCTCAACAGCATGCTTTTAAAAATAGTAAGTGATGGTGGCGCTGATATTGTTATTTATTCAGATGTTTCGTTTTTCAGCATTATCTACCGTAAAAAGGAGTTCGGTCTCCTGCTGAATGTTATTTTAAGCGTTTTGCCTTTTAAAAAGTTTAAACCCATAAGAGATGTTTCTAAATTATCCAGATTGGGAGTTATAATAAGGATTTTGAGCCTTGTTGAGGCTTACAGGAAGGATTGTGAGTATTACAGGCAGACTATACCGGATGTTATAATTACACCTGAACTACGGGGGATAAGACCCCTGGATTTCAGCAAAGTTGAAGAGGCTTACGAAGCTGGTAGAAAAGCGGCAGAAGAAAAGATAGAAAGCATTCGAAAGCATATTTCGGATTGAGGAACCCCCTTTCTTTTTTATTTACTTTACTCTTTCCAGACGAGTTTTTTGTACTCCTTGAATATTTTATACTCTGTTGGATATATCTCGTAAATTATTTCATCCGGCTCAAACCAGAGCTTTATCTCCTTTTCTGCAGCTTCAATAGAGTCACTTGCATGAACAACATTCTCAAAAAGTCCACTGGTGAGAATTCTGCCGTATTGGCCTCTTATTGTTTCAGGGTCGGCTTTTTCGGGATTTGTATGCCCGCAAATTGCCCTTATTTTTTCAATTGCATTGGGACCGTAGTAAACTAGGGCCATTACCTTATGTCTTTTATGTAGCTTCCCCATAATGTAATCGATCAATTCTTCGTAAAAAGGTTTCCCTTTGTGCTGTTCATAATGCTTTTCGGCAAGCTCCCTTGAAACTCGGACAATTTTTGCCCCTATTATCTCAAGTTTTGTTTCACTGAATCTTGTCAGAATATTACCCGTTAAAGATCTTGAGAGTCCGTCCGGTTTTATCAGCACAAGTGTTTTCGTATTTGGCATTTACCTGGCTCCATTATTGTTCTGGACAATTTGCAAAACAATCTTTAAAATGATTATGCGTTATTAATAGAGAATAATTCGATTATTTTTACAACATTTAAAATATCTATATCGTTAAAAATTATCAAACATTATATAATAAATAACTTCTGTTCAAATAACAAAGATTAAATTAAATTTTACACTGGTTGGATTTCAGAAAAGGAGGTTTTAATGGGATTCTGGGATAGAATGGAAGAGGTGATAAATAAGGGTTTTGCCACAACGAAAGAGATCCTTGAAAAGGCCAAGGAAAAGACAAAAGAGGTTGGAGAAAAAGGAGCATTGAAGTTTCAGATAATGCAGCTTGAGCATCAAACAGAAAAAAGATTTGCCCAATTGGGTTCTAAAGTTTATGAGATTCTTATCAAGAAAGGTCAAAAAACAGTTTCAAAAGAAAATCCAGATATAAAACCAATAATAGCTCAAATTCAGGAATTGGAAGAAAGAATAGATTCAACTGAAAAAAAACTCAGTTCAATATAATAGGGTATTTGTTTTCTCGGAAATTATTCTGGGGAATAATTTTAAAAACTTTAAAGCACTGAATCAAGTTCTTTCGATTTAATCAAGACAATTCCATTTTCCCTCATCTTTCTCTTTGTGTTTTCAATATTGCCAGGCGGTATGTCCACACCTTTTGAGGCATCCTCAATAACATAAGTTTTGAAACCGAGCTTCACTCCATCCATAGCCGTATAGAATACACATACATCTAATGCAAGTCCACAGATGTAAATCTCATTTATCTCTAAGCCTTTTAGATAGAATTCGAGTCCGGTTGGAGTTTTTCTATCATTTTCGAAGAACCCTGAATATGAATCGAGGTCTTTTGAAAATCCTTTTCTTATGATGAGTTCCACATTTCTTGTGTCAAGTTTGGGATGAAAATCTGCACCTGATGTTCCCATAATGCAGTGTGGAGGCCATAGGACCTGTTTGATGTTACCTATATTTATTGTTTCAAATGGATTTTTGCCTGGATGCGATGTGTAAAAGCTTACATGGTTTTCCGGGTGCCAGTCCTGCGTGGCCACAACTCTGTAGAATCTATCCTGAATTTTATTGACAACGGGAATGATATCATCTCCATTCTTTACTTCCAGGCTACCCCCGGGGCAGAAATCCACCTGGAGGTCAACAATTATCAAACAAGTTTTTCTGTTTGCTTGCATTTTTTACTCCTTTAAGGGGTAATAGTAAAGGGTTAATAGATTTCCCTACCACTATCCCCAGAGCAAGTTAAACAGGGAATGAAATCCATTGTTAAAGATATTCTTGAGCTCGGAAGTATATATAACTAATTTATCTCCATTTTTAAAATCTTTAAAAATTTACTGTATTCAGAGTCCCACTTCTTAAAGTTTTTTGGTAAATATTCTTTTATACTGAAAGCTGATCTTATCAACTCATGTGCCTCATCGATAGAGTTTATAATTCCCAGTGCGATTCCCTGAAGCATGATATTTCCCACGGCTGTGGCTTCCTCTGGCCCCGTTATCACCCTTAATCCAGTTGCATCTGCAGCAAACTGATTTAAAAGTGCATTTTTGCTTCCTCCTCCTACTATGTTTAACATTTCTGAGGGTGTTCCGCAAACATCATCTATCTGTTCTTTTACATATCTGTATTTCATTGCCAGACTTTCGTATATTACACGGAGGAGAGTTCCTCTTTCTAGTTTTACCCTCTGCCCTGTTCTTTTAAGGTAGCCAATTATGGCCTTTTCCATATTATCCGGATTGTAGAATATCTGATTATCGGGATCTATGAATCCGTTAAAAGGCGGAGCTTTTTCGACCAGTTTTACAACCTCATCCCAGCTCATCTTCTGGCCATCCTCTTCCTCCCATAGTTTTAGCAATTGTTGAATTGGCCAGGTGCCCATACAATTTTTAAGTAGCCTTATATTCCCAACTCCCCCTTCATTGCTGAGGTTAGCATTAAGAGCTTTCTCAGTTGTTATCGGCTCATCTATTAATCTTCCTACGAGAGACCAGGTCCCGGAGCTGATAATAAGATTGTTCGAATTTTTCTCCGTCGGGGCTGCAACATAAGCGCTTGCAGTGTCATGCGATGCAACGCAGATGAGCTTCGCCCTGTTGATCTTGCATTGAGATGCTATTTCTTCGTATATTTCGCCGCAGATTGTACCGGGGTGTACTATTTCAGGCATCATTGTTTCTGGAATTCCGATCGCACTAAGTATTTCTCTGCTCCAGGCTTTTTTCCTTGCATCCATTACCTGAGTTACGCTTGCCCATGAGGTGTCAATCTTCTTAACTCCTCCAAGGTAATATAGAAAAACGGTTGGCATCGGAAGAAAAACATCAGCTATCTCGAGTAAATATTTTCTATACTTGGAGAACCACAGGAGCTGATTACTGATATTAAAAGGCCAGAAATGAATACCCGTGATTTCATATATCCTTTCTCTTGGTAGAATTCTGGCAAGCTCTTCACACATATTATCGAGTCTGTGATCTCTATAGCAGTAGATTTTTCCCAGAAACTCACCGGTAGGAGTAATAAAATGGCCATCTGTTCCCCATGTATCGATACCGATGGCATCCAGTTCTGGAGAAAACTCTCTTCTGTATTTTTTTAGTCCCTTTATGATATTGTTGTACAGGAGTATATCGTCCCAATATGTTCTTACTGACAATTTTCCCCGGGATTCCTGAACAAAGAAATCCACCGGTTCATGTTCAAACCTGTGAATTTCATGCATTTTGAATCCTGATTCTTTAAAAACTCCTACAAAACATTTACCCCCTGAGGCTCCCAGATCTGCAGCAAATACTGTTCTGGTTTTCATTCTTCAATCCCCTTCATGTATGAGAGATAATCGGATTATGAATAATCCTGGTCTTTTAAATTGTTGGTATTGGAATAAATTAATGTTTTAACCATGGGTATGGCTATTCATTTATTGCCTGAAATTAAAAAATCGTTGTTATTTTATAACAGTTGATTTTTGAATTGTTCCAGAGTTTATCAAAGATGGAATAGTGGTATTCGAATTATTTTTTTTATATATTTTTAGAACGAGCTATGAAATTACAGATTCTTAAACATATATGGAGAATGAGGGTATGTTGGATAAATTGAAGCAGATCTATAGGGCTATGGTGGTAACTGACCTTGATGGGACTCTTCTCTGCTCGGATAGACTGGTAAGTAAAAGAAATATGGAAGTACTTCGGGAATTGGGAAAGATGGGTGTGATGAGAATAGCAGCAACAGGTCGAAATCTATATTCCGCAAAAAAGGTACTTGCTGAGAACTTTCCGGTTGATTTCCTTGTTTTTTCATCGGGTGCCGGTATTGCCAGATGGACTCCATTTAAAATTTTAAAATCTTATTTTTTAGAAAAGAGGGATGTGATCAGAATAGCCAGTTTTTTTCTGGAAAGAGGACTTGATTTTATGATACATGAGGAAATCCCCGATAATCACATTTTCTATTATTTTTCCACCGGTAGAGAAAATCCGGATTTCTGGAACAGAATAGAAATATATGGTGAGTTTGCAAATCCAATATCAAAAGAAGAGATAGTCAATTTTTCAAAAAGGGCTACAGAGGTTGTTGGTATAGGAGCTACTCCCGGAGATTACAGGCTTATCAGTGAGAGGCTTTCCCCATATTCAGTGATTAGGGCAACCTCACCGCTTGATTTAAAAACAATCTGGGTTGAGGTATTTCCGAAAGAGGTTAATAAGGCAACAGGCGCTGAATATTTGAGGAGGATGTACCGTATACCCGTTGAAAAAGTAATGGCAGTTGGAAATGACTATAATGACCTGGCACTGTTGGATTGGGCTCATATGAGCTTTATTGTTGGAAATGCTCCATATGAGCTGAAAGAGAGATATATAACAGTTGAGACCAATGACAATGATGGCTTTTCAAGTGCAGTGGAGCTATGGTTAAGAACAGTTGGTTGAATATACGGGGTTATTTTAAAAAGCACCTTGACTTGTGTTTATTGAGAAAATATTGTCCATTAATACAGATTTATTAAATGAATGTCATAGTGAGTGCTGGATTGTAGAGCTTGCTAGCTTTGAACAATTTAGAACAGTAATACTTGGTTTTGTATTATATCATTAATTTGTGCTTCCATAAAACTTGAGGTTTTGTCCAATTAGGGTTTGTTTTGATAGTTAGATCAAATAGTAAAAAAAACATCGATAGGTTTCTGGTAAAGGTAAACAGGTATTCAGGATACATTCTTATCCCACTTACAGTTGGCCTCCTGGTTTCTGGTTACAGGATGGTTGGATATTTTAACTTCTTTTCCAGAGGGCTCGCCGATCTGCTTCACAGGATATTTATCCATACTGCTTTTGTGTTAACTTTTTCTATCCACACATTTCTCAGTCTCAGACATGTTCTTATGAGAAGAAATATTAAGGGAGTGTTGGTTGATATTCTGTTAATTATAGCTGGGGTGGGATTTGCTGGATATTTTATCTTTCTTGGACTAACCATCTATATGAGATTTGGAGCAGCCAGACCTGGGTTTTAATAATCTTAAAAGGGGAAATAAACAGAGAGGATATTAAAATGAAAAGAGTATTTAAAATAGGAGTGTTATTTGCTGTTGTGTTTTTTGTTCTGTATACTGCTAATTCCTATGCAGGGAAGAGTCGAAGGGGGTTTAAATATTCTGAAATAGATGTGGATTCAATAAAAAATGACGGGGAATATGCAACCGCGATACCGGATTATAAACTGGTAATTACGGGGCTTGTAAAGGAACAGATGATATACAGTTTTGTGGATATCATTGATGAATTTGGTGCATATTCAGAGCCGGTGCATGGATACCCATTGAGGCTTGTAGTGCCAAAAAAATATGGGATGAAGTGGCCCAAGTGGATTGAGGAGATGGAGGTTGTGGATTTTGACTACAAGGGGTACTGGGAAAAGAGGGGATGGTCTGACTATGCGGGAAGGGACAGGCCCGATAAGAGATTTGATTGAATTGTAACTTCTGGATTTACCGGGTTTTTGGGCACAAGCCCTCTCATAACACGTACTACCTCCAGAGCAGCTTCCCTTTGGAGCTGGGTGAGGGATTCCTCTGAATACCATGCCGCATGGTCTGAGAGAATGACATTGTTTAAGCTACAGAGCGGATGCGAGGGTGGAAGGGGTTCATCTTCGTAAACGTCGAGGGCGGCTCCGCAGATGTAACCCTTTACCAGAGCCTCAACAAGGGCTTCCTGATCAACAATTCCTCCTCTGGAGGTATTAACAAGTATTGCTTCTTTTCTCATCATTCTGAAGATTTTATCGTTAAATAGATGCCTGGTTTCATCTGTCAGTGGAGCGTGAATCGATATGAAATGTGAGACCATGACAAGCTTCATAAAATCAAGCCTCATTGTATTATCCTGCCTGAATATTTCAGCTTTCTGGTATGGATCATATGCTACAAATCTAAATGGGAATCCGCTGAGCCTTTTACGAACCTCTCTTGCCGTTTTGCCATAACCAACAAATCCCATTATTGAACGGTCGGTTCTGTGAACAGGAAATGCAGAGCTTATGTCCCAGAATCCTTTTCTTACCACTCTATCCCGCATGGGAATACGTCTGATTGCGGAAAAGAGAAGGGCTATTGTGTGATCTGCTACTTCCTGTACACAGTAATCAGGTACAATGGTTACAAGAACATTGTGTTTGGTAGCAGCTTTTACGTCAATGTTATCGTATCCTATCCCGTATCTTGATATTATTCTCAGGTTTTTAAGGCTTTTGAATGTTTTCTCTGTTACAGGGGTTTGCCTTATGAGCAGTGCATTTGCATCTTGGCATTGCTCAATTAAATCATCTTCTGAATGGCACTTTGCAAGAATTAGTCTTCCTCCCTCATTCTCGATGAGAGACTTTTCAATCTCATAGCTGCTGTAGCTTGTTTCAACAACGTATGTTTTAAAAATCTTCATTATTTTTCCCCTGTTTTTATATGAGAATTTTTGCCTTTGGTAAGATAATCGGAATTATTCTGGATTTTTAAAATATTTTCAAAGACCAAATAGGTGACTGTGACTTGCTTTCGATGGCTTAAAGCCAAATTATGTTATTACCTCGATTATTGGGGAAATGTTTGTTAAAATAGAAATAAATGGTTTGAGAAAATATGTTTTACATATGGTTATTAGGCGAAATAATTGTCTTTTGAGCATTGGATATGTGGAATCATGGTTTTAATGGAGGGTGGTTTGAAGCGTAGTCAGTTTTTTACACTGTTTTTTGTTATAGTTTTAATTTCTTTTTTAACGTCGTGTTCTCCTTCCATTCCGGTTGAAAATCAGAAAACCCCTGTTAAGCTCAATAAGTTTTTTATTCAGGTAATAGACGGTGACACCATATTATACAGGGGAGTTTACATGAGATTTCTGGGTGTTGATACACCAGAGATAAGGAATCCTGAGAGAGGGATATATTCTGACCAGCCCTTTGGAAGAAAGGCAAAGTCATTTACACTTTCTCAGATAAAAGGAGCAAAGGAAGTAACGTATGTGTCTGATGGTAGGGACAAATATGGAAGGCTTCTGGTTCACATCTTTGTTGATGGTTACCCTCTTTCTCTCAAACTTGTTGAAGAAAGACTGGCTTACGAGACCGTTTCTATTTTCGGTGATAATGGTTTTCCGGAAATAGCCAGAAGAATTCTTCTGGCTTCTAAGTTACATGAGAAGTTGCCATTTGAAAACCCGTACTACTGGCGTAAGAAAAATAGAGTTTCAAAACTTTAAAAGGCGGTTTTCTTAATTAATCTATGGGTCAGGAATTTGTATTGATTTTTATTTTTATAGTAATTGTATTCGGCGATATTTTTATAGATGTACTGGATTTAATATTCGTATTAATTAATATATTGGGGGTTAGAGATGCTGTACAGAAAGTTTGGAAGACACAATGAGCAGGTAAGTGTTATCGGGGTGGGTGGCTACCACTTTCTTGAGATATCAGATCGTGATGCGATAAATATAATGAATGCATTCATTGATAGGGGGGGTAATTACATAGAGACCGCAGCCGAATACGGTGGGGGTGAATCCGAAAGGAAGGTTGGAATAGTAATGAAAGAGAGGCGCAATGAGGTATTTCTTGCCAGTAAGTGTCAAATAAGAGATAAAAATGGTGCAGAAAAAACAATAAATGAAAGTCTTAAGAGATTGAACACAGACCACATAGATCTTCTGATATTTCACCATGTTCAGAGTGAGGAAGAGCTTGAAAAGATAATGGCACCTGGAGGTGCACTTGAGGCTTTTGAAAAGGCCAGATCAGATGGTAAGATCAGGTTTATTGGTATTTCAGGACATGGTATTCCTGATGTTCTGATTAGGGCGCTTGATGTGTATGATTTTGATGCGGTTATGACTGGAATTAATTTTTTTGATCGGTTCAATTTTCCGGATGTGGAGGAGGTTCTTTTTCCAAAGGCTGTTGAAAAGGGAGTTGCAATAGTGGGAATGAAGGCACTTGCAGATGGGCTTCTCTGGGAGTATCCAGAGGAGGCCTTGAGATATGCACTGAGCTATCCCATTTCAACACTTGCGTGCGGATTTAACACACTGGATATGTTTGAAAAAGATATGAAGATAGTTGAAAACTTTAAGCCGATGACGGAGGCTGAAAAGCAGGAGCTTTATGATAAGAATCCAGTACTGGGTAATTATGTTTGTCGCCAGTGCAATAAATGCCTTCCATGCCCTGAGGGAATAGATATCCCTGAAATCTTTCTTTACGAGGGATGGTATGATAGACAGCTCAGAGACAGGGTTATAAGGGAAGCTCCAGATTTTGCATTGAGGGATAGATTGAGGTTCTGGTTTGATAACCGGGAGAAGGCCAGAGAGGCGTATTCAAAACTTCCTGTAAAAGCAGGGGCGTGTACCGGATGTGGTGAATGTCTTCCAAAGTGTCCATACAATATAGATATTATTGCAAAGCTTGAGAACTGTGCATATAAGCTCGAGAGAGAGGTTACCTCTTCAGTTCCAATATAGTTGAAATGAGGTTCAGTACACAGCCACTATTCGTCTGACTCATTTTCTACTGGAAGACCGGCCAGTTTCCATTCAATAATCCCATCTTCGATTCTTCTTGCCCTGTATCCCTTCTCGAGGAGCAAATTTACCGCTTTATCCCCAAGAACACAGAATTTTCCCCTGCAAAAGGCTACGATATCTTTATCCTTCGGAAGTTCGTTTAATCTTTTTTCAAGCTCTTCAAGTGGAATAGAGATTGCACCTGGTATATGTCCCTCTTTAAACTCCTCTCTTGGTCTTACATCTATTATTATTATACTTTCCTCGTTCAATCTTTCCCTCAGCTCTTCGATTGTAATGGTTTTAGCTCTTGAGGGGTAAGAGGAGATTTCTTCCAGGGCTGCCCTAATTTCAGCGATCCTATTCGCCGCAAAATCTTTGAATTTCATATAGAATATACTTGTCTCTTCATCTGACAATCGGTAGAAAATATATTTACCCTCACGTCGAATCTTTACCAGGTTTGCAGCTTTTAAGAGTTGTAGATGTCTTGAGAGATTGGGAATACTGAGGTTTGACTGTTTGGCAAGAGATTCGACGCTATGTTCACCCTGGGAGAGAATATTCATGATTACAAGTCTCTGGGGAGATGAAAAAGCCTTTCCTACCCTGCTTATGTGTTCATAAACAAACTCTTTAAACTCGTCATCTGGGATCTTCGGGATTCCAAACATATTCCTTTACCACATTTCTTTGATGCTTTTATATTAATACAAAATTGGATATTACATAAGGAAATTCTTCTAAAATCTTAAAAAGAAAAGGAGTATGGAGCCATGTCCATACTCCTTTGGAATATTTTAAGGATGGTGGATTTTAAGCTTATTTAAATCTACCTCCAGTTTTTATCGGATCTCCTTTATATCCCAGTTTTTTAAAGTCAATCCCTCCAAAATGGCAATCTTTGCATTTAAGTGTCTGGCTTTTTGGAGCTACCTCATGGTTAATAGCGAGATAAAGGATGTTTCTTATATTTTCCAGTTTGTTCATGACATACCAGGCAGTCTATATTATTCAGATTTGAAAAGTTGTATGTTGGATCTTTCCATCCATATCCTGCATGACATTGGGTGCATCTTCCCCAATTTGAGGTAATTGCAATACAAAAATTGTTAATGGTATTTGTTTTTCCAATTCTACTGATATTTTCGTGTCCTATCAGGTCTGGTGCAGGACCGATCCATAACCAGTGCACTGTTTTTGCAAACTCCTCTGCCTCTTTCCTATGGCAGGATATACGGGTTTTTGTGACCTCATGTGGGGTTTTGAATGGACCTTTAAGCTTACCTATGTTTTCGTGAGAGTATGGTTTTTCCCCGGTTTTCCGTACCCGCTGTGCAATAATTGGTGAATAGGGTTTTTGCAGGTTTTGATGCACTCCATTTTGGCTTGAAGGTGTTGTGTTATTCAGGGCATTGGCAGATGAAAATTGAATTACAGTAAACAGGGGTACTATAAAAGCCAGCTTAAAAATCTTTTTCACATTCATAGTAGGCTCCTTTCTTTTTAATTTTTTTTTGCGAATTAATTAATCTGGTGATTTTAATGCTTTAAGTCTTAAGAAATTAAAAGGTAGAAATGTTATAATAATATATCATTTTACATAATGATTAAATAATAAAATTATATTATTGTCTATATTTTTTATGGAAATTATGCAATATTCTCAGATAATTAAATACTTGACAATCTTCTTAATTAATTTTAATCTGGTAATGAAAATCGTTATTATTATCATTTGTTGATGTGTTTTTACTCACTCACAACTTATTTATTCTTCTTGTGCAAACATAAAATTGAGTATCGTCAGTGCATATAAGTTAGAAATGAGAATTTATTAAAATAAAAAATAAGCTAAGGAGGATTGGAGATGCATGCTACTATTCAGAAACCGATTGAAGAGATTTTGAGTTACCTGAAACCGGGTGAGAAAGTGTTTGTGGTTGGATGTGGAAACTGTGCTGAAAAGTGTCATTCAGGAGGTCCCAAGGAAACTGAGGAAATGGCAGCGAGGCTAAAAGCTAAAGGAGTTAATGTTGTAGGATATGGTTCAACTGAAAGCGGGAAAAGTCTGTGTAAGCTTTCACTTGCTAAAAAAATGTTAATGGAAGATCACGGGGATGAAACATCCAGAGCTGATTCTTTCATAGTTCTTGCATGTGGACAGGGAGTCCATACGGTTATAGATGCCACAGATGGTGGGTATGTTCATCCTGGGTGTGATACTATTTTTGGCGGTGAAACATATGATGACAATTATATAAAGGAATATTGCTCTCTTTGCGGAGAATGTATTATTGAGTATACCGGTGGGTTATGTCCTGTTACTCTGTGTCCTAAAGGTTTGCTGAATGGCCCATGTGGCGGTTCAAAGGATGGTAAATGTGAGGTTAATGAGCGGCAGGATTGTGGATGGCAGCTAATTTATGATCGCCTAAAGTCCATTGGAAGAATTGATATGATAGAAGTGTACCGGGAACCAAAAAATTATGCCAGGTGGAGCAAGCCACGTTGGCTGGATATTGATGTGGAAGGGAAGAAATCCACCTTCAATTCGCTTGCAGGTGAACATACTGTTTACAGAACTGAGGAGGTTAAAAAATGAGCAAACTAAAAGAAAATTTAAAAGCAGGGAAATTTGTTGTAACGAGTGAGATTGGTCCTCCTAAAGGTGTAAATATAGACCATTTACTCAAAGATGCAGAGATGTTAAAGGATAAGGTTGTTGCTATTAATGTAACCGATAATCAATCTGCTGTGGTGAGAGTTGGTTCTCTGGCAATAAGCCACCTTCTTGCTCAGAGGGGGATTGAGCCTGTATATCAGATGGTAACAAGGGATAGAAACAGAATAGCGATTCAATCTGATCTATTGAGTGCATGGGTGTTGGGTATTGAGAATATACTCTGTATAACTGGAGATCACCCGAGTCTTGGAGACCACCAGGAAGCAAAACCTGTATACGATCTTGATTCTGTAAATCTCCTGAAAACTGTAACCATGTTAAACGAAGGAAGTGATATGGCCGGGAATGAGCTGGAAGGAAAACCTTCATTTTTTCATGGTGCGGTGGTAACACCAGAGTACGATCCTGTTGAACTTCAGATAATTAAAATGAAAAAGAAAATAGATGCAGGAGCTCAGTTTTTCCAAACTCAGGCGGTGTTCGACGTGAAATCATTTGAGAAGTTTATGAATAAGGTTGCGGGATTTAATGTTCCGATCCTCGCGGGAATAGTTGTTTTAAAATCGGCTGGGATGGCAAATTATATGAATAAAAATGTTGCAGGTGTTTTTGTCCCGGATGATATAGTCGAGGAGATGGCAAAAACGCCCAAAGAAGACAGAAAGAAAAAGGCGGTTGAAATCGCAGCAAAGATTATTCGTGAAATCAAACCAATGTGTCAGGGTATACATATTATGCCACTTGGGTGGGATGATACTGTACCACCTATAATCCAGCAGGCGGAGCTGATGTAAGTTTTAGAACTGGATATCTGGTATTTTTGATTTTACCACGTTCTGGAAATTTTTGAATACTGGAAAGAAATCATATTCTATTATCATTCTATTCATAGATTGATGGGATACCCTGTCTCTTTGTTAATAACTTCTATAAATCAATAATCCCCTTTTAATCCCTCATCTGAATCCTACCTGTAAGAATTTGACCAATTGTAAAATCTCTGTTAAAGTATCATATAATTTTGTTTTATGTTTTCTGATCAGGAAGGTTAAAGGTTTGGGATGGGTTTAATTGATGTTGGTTTTTCAGCAGAGAGGTACTATCGCGCTTTTAATAATGTTTATTTCAAAAACTTTGGCAAATATTTCATGCTTCATTATCCATTGTATAGGTCTGATAGTGATAATCTTTTTAGGTGTCAGGAAAACCTCACGGATTATTGTATTGAAAAATTGGGTTCAATAAAGGGAAAAAGAGTACTTGAAGTGGGCTGTGGAAATGGGGTTCAAAGTATCTTTATACTAAACAGGTATCATCCGGCTGAGATAACAGGAGTTGATATAGATGAGTCAAATATTAAAATAGCAAATGGTCAGAAGAAGGTTGCAGGTGTAGAAAATGTAAGATTTCTTGTTTCAGATGCTCAGAATCTTGTAGAAATTGCGGATAATTCTGTAGATGTCGTTCTGAATATAGAAAGTGCATTTCATTATCCTGATAAAACCAGGTTTTTGAAGGAGGTTCGCAGGGTATTGAAGCCCGGTGGAAAATTTTTAATTGCTGATATATTGATGAAAAAAGACAGGGTAAAAAGAACCAATTTTTATAAGCGGAGGATGAGTTTTTACCATTGGCCGATTTCAAAATACAGAGAGGCCTTCACTGAGGCCGGGCTTATGGTGTCGGAGGAGGATGATGTAACTGATAGAATCTACAAGGGATTCAGTATCTCTATAGAGTGGTTTAAAACACACCCGGAAGTATTTAAAAATAAGGTAATCGAACTGTGGGCCTATATTATGCTTGTTTTAAACAGGTGGCTATTAAAGAAAATGAGAAAATATTTGATCTTTACCGGGGTTAAGCCCGATTGAATGTTTTGACAGGAGATACATTTTTTCTTAATATATTGTTCAATGTATCTGAAGTATGGGATATTTACAATTGTATGAAAGTTTAGAAATTACGAGGATTATTAAATGCCCGAAGATAAGAGGCCAGAAAGAAGAATCTCAGATGAGAGGAACCAGATAAAGTCAATTGAGAGTGAACAGTTTTACGAAAAAGGTTCCTTCTCCAGGCAGGGATATTCTGACAATGATGAGATAGATCTCGTTGATATTCTGTCTGTTATTTTTAAGCGTAGATGGTTGATAGTGTGGATTGTTGCTATATCGTTTATATTCTCCTTTATATATGTCAGACTATTTACGTCTCCCAGGTATAAGACCTCAATCAGGATTCAACTACCCCAGGTTTACAGAATAGATGATGATAATTCATTACAACCGACAGATTATGATCCTTCGGAGTTTATTTATAGTATTAAGGGCTATTTTAACGATCTGCTCAATAGGCAGAAGGATGATATAGGAGTAAAGGCAACTGGATACTCTTTGAGTGTTAAGGGTTCTCAAATAAATGTGACCATCTCGAACTCCGATGTGAAGAGAATATCAGGTATTGTGAATGACCTTTATGGGATGTATTCTGAGACGTTAGTTAAGATAAATAAGAAAAATAATGATCTTTATAATCTATCGGAAGAGACAATTCAAAAAACAATTGAAGAGAAAAAATCTATTATGAATCGAGTTACTCTCGCACTCGAGGAAGAATTGCTAAAAGAGTATCCACCAGAGTTTAATACCGCAATGGAGATTCTGAGCACTTTAAGTTTTGAGGTAATAAATCTGGAAAAGATCGAGAATCTGAATAAAAATGTTGAGTTGAGGAAAGGATTTTTTGAAGTAATTGGAAAGCCAATTAATGGCAAAGAAAACAGTATGATTATTGATAACTCTTCCGATCTGAATAATGTTACCGAGTACATCTACCCGGAGAAGTCAAGGAAAAGGCAATACCTGCCAGTTGTTGTTGCCATTTTTCTTGGTTTTTTTGTTGGTATCTTTCTTGCGTTTGTTGTTGAATTTTTCTCACGTGAAGATGTAAGAACCAGATTGGGTGATGCAATAAAAAAAAGCCGAGGGTAAATGGTTCAGTACCTGAAACCACTTCCGCCAATGAATTCCCTCAGGATTGATGTTCGGGGCACTTTATCCGGGGTTACTGGAAGGAAATTATATACAAATTGTAGTAGCTGTTTTGCCGTTACGTATGCTTCGTCCTCTTCATCCACATCTTTTAAAAGGGGCTCGGCGTAACCTCTCAGAACGGACATCTCGTACACCAGTGAAGAGTTGAACATTATATCAGCTTCTTCCTGGAATGGAAATATGTTCCTTTCCTCACCCCTTCTAACAAGTGGCCAGGCACGAATGGTCTGGATGGCTGAGTATCCTCTGAATTGATAGTCTCTTACTATTCTTCTCAACAGTCTTATATTTGATGTGGGTATACGATTTACATAATCCAGGTTTAGCTGGGTCAGGGCACTTATGTAAATTTTATATTTCTGATCTTTATCGATTCTTTCGGTGAGCTTTTCATTCATTCCGTGTATGCCTTCTACTATAACAACCTGATTTTTTCCGAGTTTAAGTTCTCTTGCGCCCGGTAATGACTTTCCGGTTTTGAAATCAAATTTTGGAATCTGGATCTTTTCGCCTCTGAGAAGTGCAATGAGGTGTTTGTTTATCAACTCCACATCGAGTGCGTACAGGCTTTCTATATCGGGATTACCATTTTCATCCTTTGGAATTTTATCCCTGGGAAGATAGTAGTTATCCAGGGAAATGACCTCTGGTTCAATCCCATTGGCGAGTAATTGAATTGTAAGCCTCTTTGCAAAAGTGGTTTTTCCGGATGAAGAGGGACCGGCGAGCAGAATAATTCTTTTTTTCTTCCTGTTTTTCCTGATTTCATCTGCTATCTGGGCGATTTTTTTCTCATGTAATCCCTCCAGGACCCATATAAGATTGTCAATCTTACCTTTAATTATACTTCTGTTTAGCTTTCCAGCACAATCAACATCTAGAATTTTGCTCCATTCTCTCTGTTCTGAGTAGATACTGAAGAGTTTCTTCTGTTCGAACTTTTCAGGAATAACTTTTGGATTGTCTGGAGTTGGAAACTTGAGAATTAATCCAGGTGGATAATAATCGAGTTTGAAGTTTTTAAGATAACCGGTGGATGGTACGAGGGGACCCTGAGCCAGATCGATACAGCTCATAAGCCTGTAAACAATTGCTCTTGTCCTATCCGAATATTTCAACAGATAGTATCTGTCCATGAGGTGATTTTTTTCAAAAAGTTCGAGGGCATCTTCAATTTCATACTCGTATTTCTCGAATGGAAGATCTTTTTGCACAAGCTCTTTCATCTTAAGTTCTATTTTTTCCACATCCTCGCGTGTTAATCTCTTTCTGTTGTGATAGCTATAGAAAAATCCTTTTTCAAGTGAATGTTCTATTTTTAAGACAGCTTTTTTGCCCATAATTTCTCTAAAGGCTGCATGGAGAAGTATCGATAGACTCCTCCCATATACTTCTCTACCATCGCCTATGCCGGTGTTGATATACCTGATCCTGCAATTTCTCCTGATAACGTAGTCCAGCCCCATTATTCTGTTATTGTAAAGAGCAGCAACAATGGGAATCTCTTTCTCTTCTTTTACACCTGCATAATTTTTAAGCTGTAGCAGAGTTATATTTGGTGGAACATTAATATGTCCGTATCCATCTATAAATACCTTTATTTTTTTTCTTTTCTCATAGTTTTTTGCCATTTTCTACCTTTGTTCTTATAGTTTATAGTATTCGTTGGGGATTCCAGCAAAAGTGGATTTTTACCCCTCTTAATTACCGTTTTTATATTATAGCCAATATTTATGTTTATGAGAATTGGAAAATAGTTCCAGTTTCTATAGGGTATTTTATTATATAAAAAACTCGGTATGATTCTGTATTTTATTTATTAACCAATTATGATTATTGTAAAAACTTGAAGTTAGGCCTATTATTTATACTGGAACGGATTGATGAATTATTAAAAACTGGCAATCTACTGGATTTATTATTTTCGAAATGCTTATGAATGTGGTAAAGGTTACAGGTGTCTGGTATTCAAAATTATTTTCATAACCTAACTGTTCGGGGGAGAGGGTTTTGGATAGGATTGCGTTCCTGAAATTCTTTGAATTGATGAAAAACAACATCGGGAAATTTATAGTGATAAATCTTTTATTTTTTGTCCCTCTTATTATAGCAGTGGTCGGGGCTTCAAGAATCATTCCCCTTGCTGTTAATTTTTTTGATTCTCTTGATGTTTCAGTAGTTGAGGTGAGCAAGGATTACGATAGACTTGTACTTGTTATTTATTACCTTCCGGCTGGGGTTGATGAAGATAAACATGGTTTCTTTTTTAAATTATTTAGAAAGGCAGGGGAAAAGGGTGGATCTTTATCAGATTCTGAGAATGTTATCGAAGAAAAAGCCTCAGAAAGAGAAATCAAAGGGGTGGCATATCTATTTGATAGGAGAGTTTTTAATCGGGTGAGGAAACATTTATTTATGAGTTTTTCGGGTGATCCCTTATCGAATGCACATGCTAAATTGCTCAAAAAAGTTGCAATATCTTTTAAAAGCATTAATTCGTTTGACAAACCTGTAGAGATGAGGGACAGGAATGGAAATCTGGTAATGAGGTTAATGGTGGAGCCTGCTGGAGAAGGTGTTGCCCAGATATTTTTCTATAAGTCGAGGAGATTTATAAATATTCCTGTGTATTTTTCAATAGTTCTTTTTACCGTTGGGTTTCTTCTTCTTGCTATTTCGATTGGAGGGATAACTGAGTTTACCCAGAGATTGGTTTTTCATGAGAATCGTAGATTTTCTTATCTGTTTGAGGCAATGAGAAGACATCTAATTCATTCCTTAGTCATCAGTTTATTCATGACTCTGGTATTAACAGCTATTATTACGAATATTTATTTTTATATGTTTGTTATGGGCAATGGTACGAGCGTTTTTGTTGCGGCGATAAATGTATGGTTATTTTTTTTCATGGTTCTGATATTTATATGGGTTTTTCCTATTTCTGTGATAAATCCTGAGGATTCAATTGTGAATATCTTCAAAAAGGCTATTTACCTCTGTTTTGATAATTTTAATACAAGTCTTGATATGTTTTTAATTTTGATACTTCAGGTGGTTGTTTCAGTATTAACTCTGGGAATTGTTCCGGGAATTTCCGGAATAATGGCATTTTTAAACTCCGGAATAAAAGAGGTTTCATCTAGATACGTCGATGTATAGATAGTTTTTTTAAATTTAGAGTTAATATGGGCTTTATGGATATTATTTTCCCAAAGCAGGTCAATATTATTAACCGGCTGTTTTGTTAATTTCTTGTTTTATAAAAAAGTATTCTGGTATGGTAATGGCAATGGCAAAAAAAACTTTTGAAGGTCAGGTTGCAACTGTTGTTGGGGTGGGTTTGATTGGAGGGTCATTATGCTACGCTTTGAAAAGAGAAGGTCTTGCTGTTAGAGGAGTCAGCAAAAGAGAAACCCTTGAAAAGGCTGCTGATAGAGGAGCCATTGATGAGGGATTCGAATATTCGGAGGTGAGAGAGTCATTAAAGGGCGCTCATTTTATTTTTCTCTGCACCCCTCTGCAGGATATCATTAAAAGGCTCCAGGATATTCTTGAATGGGCAGACAAGGGTAGTATTGTAACCGATGTGGGGAGTACCAAGGAGAGGATATGTAGAGAGGCTGAGAGAGTATCTACCGGTGTTATTTTTATCGGTGGACATCCCATGACCGGGAGTGAGAAGCGTGGGTTTGAGAATGCAAATCCATTTTTATTTTATGATGCGGTTTACGTGCTGACCCCTCTGGCGAGAACACCAAAAAGAGCCTTAAAAACTCTTTCCAGGCTTTTATCAAGTTTCGGTGCAAAAGTCATGGTAATTGATCCACAGCTTCACGATGATATAGCCGCTAATGTTAGCCATCTTCCCCAGCTTCTTGCTATTCTTCTGGTAAACCAGCTTGGTAAGCGCAAAAGTGATATCTATCGAAGCCTGGCCGCTGGTGGGTTCAGGGATATGACGAGAATTGCATCCTCGGATTATACTGTATGGGCTGATATAATTTCCACAAATATGGGTGAGATCAAAAAAGCTCTTGTTGAGTTTAGAGATGACATAAATTATCTGATAGATAATCTCGATCATTCTGAATATCTTGAGCGACTATTCAGGCTGGCGAACTCTGAAAGAAAAAAAATTCCCAGATACAGTAAGGGTTTTATTGCTCCTCTGGTTGATATAAGGGTAAATGTTAAGGATAGACCGGGGGAACTTGCAAGGATTACGGGGATCATATTTTATGCAGGCATAAATATAAAGGATATTGAAATAGTAAACATAAGGGAGGGAGAAGGAGGCATTTTAAGGCTGGGATTTGTACAGAAGGAAGATGCCGAAAAAGCATCGAGGGCATTGAAAATTTTTGGTTATGAGGTACAGATAGTTGAGTAGAAAGAATACTTCTTCAAAGATTATACTTTTCACTTTTTCTGTTGGTTTTCTGGTTCTTATTCTGAGCTCATGCGCAACCACGGGTTATAGAATCCCGGAATCAGAATACAAATCTGAAAGGGAAAGGATAGTTGAGTATTCGTATAAATTACTTGGGAAAAGGGATTTGGTCTCACTGGGTGAAAGTTTCAGGAATGATTGCAGTGGTTTTATCCTTGGGCTTTTTAGTTATATGGGATACAAAATTGAGCTGGAAGATTATCCCTATGTTAAAAAAATTACCAAATTACTATACCTGAATTTAAGGAACGCCGGGTTGATATACCGTACAGATTCACCAAAGATTGCTGATGAGGCATTCTTTAGGGCTACAGTTCCACGAGATAGAGGGGTTACCCACATGGCACTTGTTGTCGGGAAAAAAAGTGACGGTACAATCCTCATGCTCCATTATGGGTCAAAGGGAGTTTCAGAATTGAGGATGAATATCAAAAAACCCTCAGTTTACATGGATGCAGATGGAACGATATTGAATGATTTTTTATTAAAGGCCCCCGCTTCTATGCATGGTAAGCGTCTTGCTGGAGAACTTTTTTACTGTTTTGGGGATCTTCTGGAATTTTACAGAAGAACCACACGAAAGAAGTGATTACTGGGTGGTGTGAAAATAATCATGGGCGTTAAGATGATTTATTATAGAAGGATGGATTATTAATAAGATGGAAGATATTTATAAAGCTTTTGAGATCCTTGGCATCTCATATACAACTGATATGAGTGTGGTGTCAAAAGCTTTCAGGGTTCTTGCCAAAAGGTATCATCCTGATTCGAATCCCCAGAAATCAGCCGAGAACCAGAAGAAAATGCAGATGATCAATGAAGCTTATTCTTTAATTAAAAAGTATTTGAAATCCGGTGAGTTTTCTGGGTCCATTAGAGAGCCGACTGGAAGAACCCATGATGTGAAGGAAGAATGGGTTCATTACAGGTCGAGGTGGGAAAAAGCATGGGAGGAAGCAAGAAAGAAAAGAGAAGAAAAAATTCGCATGGAAATGGAAAAGAGGAGAAGAGAGGAAGAGTTCCTGAGGAGGTTCTGGGAGAAAGTTGCCAAGATGAAAAAGGTGGAAGATGAGGATGAAAAAAAGTTCGAGGTAATATTAAACTATGTTCTTGTTTTGATTAAGTTTTATTACAAAAATAATCTACATAATGTTTCGATCAGGTCAAGGCCTTATAATATTGCCGTATTCGATGGTTACGTTAAAAAATTCAGAGAGATAATTAAGCGTGTCGAGTTTGAAGGTTCCAAATTGGGCTCTGAGAGGTTTTCCGAAAAGGCTAGAATAATTGTGAAGTTTTTAAATGTTTTCCTGAACACGGTAATGTTTCCCGCTCCTCAAAGTATTGAAAGAGTTGCTTCTGCATATGAGTCCTACAGTAGGCTGGTTGAGAGTACAGATAGAATTATGATGGATTTTTTTAATTCTGAGAATCCCGTGTTTATATCCGCAAAAGGCGGGAAGAGGTCCTCCGATAACCAGAAAGAAGTAATGGCAAAATATAAAGATAGAATCAAAAAAGCTCTGGATACCATTGAGTCTTTTTTGACTGGATATCCTTCCAGTCCTCTTGTTGACTATGCAAGAGGCAGAGTTGAAATGCTGGAAAGTTTTTACTATGCTTTTTTTTGAACCGGTAAGTAAGAGGTTTTTTCCCCTTTTGGAATATGGTATAAATCAATTTTTGAAAGTTTTTTGACATAGAACTCCTCGCTCTTATACAGATGAAACAATAACACACCTTGATTTATAGCTGGAGTTAAGAAATGTCGATATAAGAGGAGAGGGAATAGAGGTTTTTTGTTATGAGATACCATTCAGGAAAATATATTCTGGTTTTGATCCTTCTTGCGATAACGATATTCATATTTTTTGGCGGCTCGACAAAAACTAAAGAGTTTGATAAAAAGGATGAATATATTGAGATGGGAAAGAAACTCTACTCTCAGAAGGATTACTATGGTGCAATCGACATGTGGAAGGAAGCTCTTGCCATTGATCCGTGGGATGAAGATGTAAAAGCTCTCATTCAGGAAGCCCTTGAAAAGATAGAGGAGGTTTCGGCGAATCTCCAGAAGGGATTAGAACTACTGGAAAGCGGGAATTATGAGGAGGCATATGAGATATTAAAAGAGGTTCAGGAGAATGTGTCACCGGGAGATGAAAGAACCTTGGCTGCTCTTGAAAAAGGGTTTAAGAGGATTGAGGAGGAGAGGAGAAAGCTCAGGTTTAAAAAGTTAATTTCCCAGGGGGATGAGGCCCTTGAAAATATGAAACTTGATGAAGCCGAAAGGTTTTATACAGAGGCCAGGAAACTTTATCCGGAAAGTCCGGTGATCGCAGAGAAGTTCTCTTTACTCGAGGAAAAAAGAAATGAATTGAAGAAGATCCAACAGATTCAGGCTCTTCTCGCCAGAGGAGAGGTTTTATATGAACAGGAGGAGCTTGAGAAGGCAAGGGGATTGTTCGAAGAAGCTTTGACACTTGATCCTCAAAACAAGGAGGCAAAGCTGTACCTGTCGAAAATAGCGTTCAAGGAGAGGGAGAAAGAAAAACTTCTTCTACAGGCTAGAAATTATTATGAAACCGGGAAGAGGTTTTTTGAGGAAGGCCTATATAGGGAGGCTATTGAACAGTTTCTCAACTCCATTGCGATGAACTACAGGGCAAAAGAGGCAAGGGAATATATAGAGAAAGCCAGGCTTGCCATTGAGGAATTGAGAAAAAAGGAGAATGAACGGATCGTTGAGCAGGTTTCTGCCTTTTTAAGGGAGGGTATTAAATACTATAACCTGAACCAGAATAGAAAGGCACTCGAGGTTTTAAACAAAGCGCTTCAACTCGACCCTGAAAACTCTCAGGTGAAGGAGTATATACTCAGAGCTTCTATTGCGCTAAAAAGGGAGGAAGAGAGAAGTGTGCCCAAAACCTCTCCTTTCTACAGGCTTGTTGAAACTTTAAAAAGGCTTGGCCTGGAGGCTTATAGAAAGGGTCGTTATGATGAATCGATAAAATACTGGGAGGAGATTCTTCTCATATTTCCATATAACGAAGAGGCAAAATTAAATCTTACAAAAGTTCTATCAAAGGCCGATCCGGCCCTTGCAGATGAAATTCTTAAGAACCTGTATTCAAGGGCGGAGAGTTTATTTTCTAAAAATAGAAAGAAAGAGGCTGAAGAAACCTTGATGATGATACTCAGTGTAGATCCAAATTATTCAAAGGCAAAAAAACTCCTGAGTATTATAAAAGGTTCGGTTAAGAAGGAAAGGGTAATCATCTCAGAAGAGCAAAAAGCGGAAGCCAGAAAGTTATACAAAAAAGGTGTTGAGTTATACAGCGAGGAGAAGCTGGAAGTGGCGATAGAGCTTTGGAAAAAAGCAATAAAGCTCGATCCGAGTTTCCTAGATGCAAGAGTTTATCTGGCAAAAGCCGAAACTGAACTCCGTAACCTGCAGAAAGCAGCCAAACTCAGGAAAGAAACAGAGATTGCTTCCAGTGATATACATCTCACAGCGAGGAAGTATTATCTTGATGGGATAAGTTATTATCTTGAAGGATTATATGAAGAAGCCATATCAGAATGGGAGAAGGCCCTTGAGATTGAACCCGAAAATGAGACGATTAAAATGAATATTAAGAGGGCGAAGGAAAGGCTGGAATACGTGACTCGGCGGAAAGGTTGATGAAAAGATTAGGGCTACTGGTATTGATATTTATATTCCATATTTTTTATAATTCTTATGCCTCACTGCAATACTGGGATGTCCCGAAACCCATTGAGGCATCATCTCCCCGGATTAATTATCAACAGCCCAGGGTACTCATTACAGAAAACGATCCCCTTATTTTTTACGTGGAGAATAGTGGAAGATATTCAGAGATTTTCTGTCGAGAACTGATCGATTTCTATCAGTTCGACAAAGC
>CAZFGQ010000031.1:28148-29642 GCA_964518675.1 uncultured Spirochaetota bacterium | reverse complement strand
CCAAGCTCAAGCCTCTTGAAGGCAATCTTTGCATAGGCTCCAACAACGGGTATCGGGATGTATGTCAGGTCACCAAAATCAATATCTATTGCAGTGCCTTCGGGTATTGTAAGGTTTTTAATCGGTACCAGAACAGCCCCACCTGCAACCCCAATTGCAAGGTGCCTTACTGTGGCATATCCTACGGGATCTCCCAGGTAGCTCATTCCCCCGAGGCTTTCTGCAAGAAAATCGGCTGTTGATTCTGTAATGCCGCCCATACCGGATGTAAAGTCATTGGTATCAAAGACACCCTCTGTTTGGGCTGAAGCCACTATGGGCAAAACCAGCACTGTGCTTAAAGTCAGAACCGCAATGAGCATTTTTTTTGGTCTCATCTTTACTCTCCTTTTGCTTTTGTTTAAGATTTTAATTTGTTTGATTATTGTAAACGGGTCTTTATTTCAAAACCCTGATTGTTATTTATAATTATTATAGAACATTGTATCGTATAAATAAAATTTTTCGGGCTTTAATCGGAAATTTCGCCCCAGATCAATTTGCACCAGTATAATATAGCGCAAATTGAAGAGAAAAAAACATGTAATTTTATGAATTATTGAAAAATGGGCGATTTTCATTGATTTTTATCAGAATTTTTATGAATATTAGATTATCTAAATATTATTAGTTAAATCTAATTAATGTTATATCTTAAAAATTAATCGGTGGTATGGTGTAAGGTGACTCTTGACGTGGCAAAACCCGGAAGATATGAAGTGGTTAACGTTTACGGTGGAAGGGGCCTGAGGGCCAGACTCGCTGATATGGGGGTATATCCCGGGGCAGAAATAGAGGTGTTGAATTATGGTAATGTTGGTCCTGTGAGAGTGGTTTCGAAGGGGGCTGTTTTTGGTATTGGGAGGGGAATGGCGGCCAAAATAATAGTAAGGAAACTTGATTGAAACTATGGAGGAATATTTTGTCAGAAAAAGAACAAAGCTCTTATAAAAATGAAAAAAGTGATGCATTAAACTCATATTCTAACCCACGAAATAACAGCTCTGTTTATCAGGGTTTTAAAGTTGCTGGTGAACCACAAGGTAAACAGGGTAAAGGTGCTGAAGGCAATGGTAGTAAAGTAGACTTATCGGAAACTGAAGCTTTGGAAGTCAATGAAAAGGCTACCCTTAATGGGGAAATAAATGATGAGACCCGCCGGTGGACCCTGAAGGATTACAAGGAAGGCCAGAAGGGAACGATAATCTCGCTTGAATGTGCTGGGAAGCTGAAAAAGAGGCTGATCGAAATGGGACTTGTTAAGGGAACATCCATCTATGTCGAGAAATATGCACCTCTTAGAGATCCCATTGAGCTCGTTGTCAAGGGTTATCATGTTTCAATAAGAAGGGAGGAAGCTCAGCATATTATCATGAGTCCTCCGGAAGAGGAGTAAGAGAAAAATCGCAGGTTTTAGACACCGGCTGGTTTTTTCATGGTAGTTTTCAGAAAGGT
>CAZFGQ010000031.1:4739-28048 GCA_964518675.1 uncultured Spirochaetota bacterium | reverse complement strand
TCAGAAAGGTAATTTTCACAGAGATGCAATTCCAGTTTCAGAAACAGGGATATTCTGATGAAAGATGTTAAGAGAATTGTTGTTGGTATAGCGGGTAATCCAAATTCAGGGAAAACAACAATTTTTAATGCTCTCACCGGCTCGAGACAGAAGGTGGGAAACTGGGGAGGGGTAACAGTTGAGAAGAAAGAGGGGTATGTGGATTACCAGGGATACAGATTGGAGTTTGTAGATCTGCCGGGTACCTATAGTCTTACAGCATATTCCCTCGAGGAAATTATAGCACGGCGGTTCATAGTTGAAGAAAAGCCAGATGTAATAGTTGATGTGATAGATGCCGGCAACCTCGAGCGCAATCTCTACCTCACAGTCCAGCTGGTTGAGATGGGAGCTAAATGTATCTTTGTGCTGAATATGGCCGATATGGCCGAAAAGATGGGGCTTGAAATAAATGCAGATGTGCTTGGAACACTCCTCGGTGGTCCTGTTCTCTTCACAGTTGGTCATAAGGAAATTGGCGTAAAACGTATTCTTGATCATGTGATAAGTGTGTACGAGCAGAGGGAGGCGAAGACCAGGCATATTCATGTTCCGTATGGGAAGGAGATTGAGGACGAGATTAAGAAACTCCAGGAGAGGCTGAGGAAGTATAAACAGAGTGGGATTTTCTCAACAAGATGGTTTGCACTGAAACTTATCGAGGGTGACAGAGAGGTAGAAAGTTTTGTAGCCGAGAGGCTTTCAGAGGGTGATGATATACTGGCGGAGGTTAAAAGGTCGAGGGCACACCTGAAAAATGTTTTTGGAGATGACCCTGAGAATATAATAGTGGACAGAAGGTATGGGTTCATCTCAGGTGCGCTTCAGGAATGTCTCAACCTCAAAACGAAGGATTACAAGGATGTATCCCAGAAAATAGATTCGGTTCTGACAAACAAGATACTGGGTATTCCACTGTTATTCTTTTTTATCTGGATGATGTTTCAGTTAACCTTCAGGGTTGGAGAATATCCAACTGAACTCATAGATAAACTGTTCGGTTATATTCAGATTGGTTTTGATGCACTTCTGCCCGAGGGGATTATTAAAAGCCTTATAATAGATGGTATCCTCCAGGGGATAGGCGGTGTGGTGGTTTTTCTCCCAAACATCCTGATTCTCTTCTTTGTTATCTCGATAATTGAAGATACAGGATACATGGCAAGGGCTGCTTTTGTCATGGACAGGATAATGCACTTCATGGGGTTGCACGGAAAATCGTTTATCTCCATGATAATGGGCTTTGGTTGTAATGTTCCCGCTATCCTTTCGACAAGAACACTGGAGAACAAAAATGATAGAATCCTTACTATACTCATAAATCCTTTGATGAGCTGCAGTGCAAGGCTCCCTGTATATGTGTTGATAGCAGGTACCTTCTTTGGAAAGCGGGCGGGTAACGTGATATTTTCAATCTATGGAATAGGTGTGATTCTTGCCCTTTTGATAGGCAGGCTTTTCAGAAAGGTATTGTTTAAGGGTGAGTCAGAGCCCTTTGTAATGGAACTACCCCCGTACAGATTGCCGACTATTAAATCACTCCTGATCCATATGTGGGAACGTGCTGTTGTATTTTTAAAGAGAATGGGAACTGTAATACTTGTGGGTTCTCTTGTGGTATGGTTTTTAAATTATTTCCCGATGGTCGAGATAATTCAGAATCTTAAAGCTAAAAGCTCAGGTAAAGAGCGTGTAGAAGAGGTATCCTTCAAAAATATGTCTCCCGTTAGCAGCGAGGAGCAGGAGAGACCCCAGTCTCTTATGACCATAATAGGTCGGGGAATAGAGCCAGTTTTCAAGCCCCTGGGTTTTAGCTGGAGAGAAGGGGTTGCGCTTATAAGCGGGTTTTTTGCAAAGGAGATAATTGTTTCGACTTTGAGTGTTCTGTATGGGGGAGATGAGGGCGAGGAGGTGCCTCTCAGTACCCTGATAAAAGAGAAAAGCGGTTTAAATCCATTCACCGCATATGGATTTTTACTTTTCGTACTTATATACACCCCCTGTCTTGCGACTGTGGCGGCGATAGGACAGGAGACGGGCTCAGTAAAATGGACTCTTTTTGCCATCTCTTATGAGATAGGCCTTGCATGGGTTGTTGCTTTTATTGCGAGGCTCGTTGGATTGCTCGTTATGTAGATGGGATAAAAAAGAATTAAAAAGAGAGTTAAAAAATGAAAGATCAGGATAAAAATGACCATTACACTGTACAAACACACTTTACCTCTGAAAGTGGTCTTACGGAGAGTATGGAAAATTATATAGAGGTAATAAGCCAGCTTTCCGAAAGCCTTAAGGTTGTTAGGGTAAAAAATATTGCAAAGGTCCTGGATGTAAAAATGCCGAGCGTCAGTGCGGCACTCTCGGTGCTGGCAAAAAAGGGCATGGTGAATTATGAGAAGTACGATTATGTAGAGCTCACAAGTAAAGGAAAAGAGATTGCCAGACAGTTACGAAAGAGGCATGAAGTTTTAAAGAAGTTTCTCATTGATGTGCTCTGTGTGGATCAAAAAATGGCAGAAAATGATTCCTGCAGGATAGAGCATCATATTTCAAAACAAACCATTGAAAACATAGTTAAGTTTATCGAGTATATCAGCAATTGTCCGAACGATCAAAAGAAATGTCTCACTGGCTTTAGAGATTACGTTAAGAAGAACCACTGAATGATTTTTTATTATTTTTCAATTGGAGCAAAATGAGAGAACTCCATTGTGAAGGACGCCCTTCCCTGGGTGATTGAGCGCAAATCGGTTGTGTATCCAAACATTTTAGAAAGGGGAATAGTTGCAGATATTTTCTGTGCAACCGCTCTGTCCTCGATTCCTATTATGTGTGCTCCCCTTGAATTGAGGTCGTTGAGTATCTCTCCCACGTATTCCTTGGGAGATGTAACCTCGAGGAATACGTGTGGTTCAAGCAGCACACCTCCAGCTTTCCGGCAGGCTTCATCGAATGCATGGGTTGCGGCTCCTATGTAGCCAATCTCTGAGGATGTGTTTGGGTTGTAGCTTCCACCTTCAAGTACAACCTTTACATCAATCATCGGATAGCCTGCAACCGGTCCACTTTCCATAGAGTTTATAATTGCCTGCTTTATAGCATCCACAAAATGTGGTGGCACCTGGGTCTCGTCAGCCTGATTTTCAAAAATATTGCCCTTTCCCCTCTCCTGGGGGTGAACTGAAAGTACAACATGCCCTGTATGTTCTTTGCCAGCTATTATTTTCTGAAATTTCGACTCACTTTTAGCGGATTTCAGGATGGTTTCCCTGTATGCCACCTGTGGTTTTCCTATATTTACATCCACATTCCACTCTTTAACCAGGCGTGTTGTTAATACCTCTATGTGCAGCTCTCCCATGCCCGAGATAATTATCTGGCCGGTGTCCGGATCGGTTTTTACCTTGAATGTTGGGTCTTCCATTGCCAGCCTGTTGAGAGCAGCCTCAAGTTTAGCCTGACCGCTAAGTGTTTTGGGTTCGATAGCCACACTCACCATCGGATCGGGGAATGTTGGTCTCTCAAGCATAATCTGTTTTGCTTCGTTGCAGAGTGTATCACCCGTATGTGTGAGTTTGAGTCCTACAAGAACTCCAATATCGCCGGCGTAGAGGGCATCGAGGTTTTCCATCTTGTGGGCATACATCCTTATGATCCTGTTGATCCTTTCCCTCTTTTTTTTGTTAACGTTGAAAACAGCCATTCCCGATTTGATAACTCCCGAATACAACCTTATGTATGTGAGAATACCAGCCTGGGGATCGTTTTGAAGTTTGAATGCGAGAGCTGCAAGAGGCTCATTGTCATCGCATCTTCTTTTTTCCGTTTTATTTGTTTTTGGATTTATACCCTCAACAGGCGGTATTTCTAAAGGCGAAGGAAGGAAATCCACTATTCCATCGATCAGAGGTTGTACCCCTATATTTCTCAGCGATGCACCGCAGTAAACCGGTACACCCTTGTATCTAATTGTCATAAGTTTGATTGCAGAAATTATATCCTTTTCCTCAAGGTCGCCATTCTCTAGGTATTTTTCCAGTATTTCGTCATCTTCTTCAGCGATTTTCTCCAGTAATTCACTTCTCCTCTTTTCAGCTTCATCTTTCAGACTGTCCGGAATCGGGTTCAGATTGTATGTTCTTCCCTGATCCTCCTGGTTCCAGGTTATATATTTCATTTTTATCAGGTCTATAACTCCAGAGAACTCATTTTCAGCACCTACCGGTATTTGAAGGACAAGAGGATTAGCACCCAGTTTTTCGACTATCATTTCAACACTTCCCCAGAAATCGGCGCCTATTCTATCCATTTTATTTAGGTATGCGAGGCGTGGAACCTTGTATCTATCTGCCTGGTGCCAGACGGTTTCGCTCTGGGGTTCGACCCCGTTTACAGCATCGAATATAACAATAGCTCCGTCCAGAACCCTGAGACTTCTTTCAACCTCTGCTGTGAAATCTACATGTCCAGGGGTGTCTATGATATTTATTATATGATCTCGCCATCTGCAGGTTATGGTGGCAGCGGTTATGGTAATTCCCCTCTCCTGTTCCTGTTCCATCCAGTCCATCGTAGCCTGGCCGTTATCCACCTCTCCAATCCTGTGTGTGTACCCCGTATAGTAGAGAATTCTCTCTGTGGTGGTTGTTTTACCTGCATCTATGTGGGCGATTATTCCTATGTTCCTCAACCGGCTTTTGTCCTTCATTATCTGCCCCTTATTTCTATTTCTGTCTGGATTTATGTTAGGCTCTGTAAAAAACGCCTGTGTATTCGTTCATATAAAGATAATAAGGTGAATGCCCAGTTTTAAGAAAAATACATAATGAAAAAGACCTGTACATTACAGATTGTTTATTTCTGCCAGTCCGGGAGAAACTGTAATGTTTTTAAGATAATAAGAATACAACTTCGAATCTCCAGTGTAAATAACTTCTCTGATAATACTTTCTACATCGGGATTTATTCCCCTGTAGTACTCAAGATCCCCCTCCAGAACCAGCCTTTTAATGGGCTTTGTCAGGTTTTCAATAATTGCCCCGGCTCTCCTGAACATCCCCATTTTAAACCATTCTCCATGTAATTCGTAGATATACGAGAGATTGAACAGGATCTCGGAAACCCTGTAATTCATGTGAAATGGATCCTGGGGAGTAAAAACAATTCTTGGGATACGGATATGCAATCCCATTTCAGTTATTAATTTTATAACTCGTTGTTTAATCTCTCTGTATCTTTTCTCCAGTCTATCCTTATCATTAAACAGGTTGGCAACTCTTTTTCCAGGTTCCGCTTCAAAGAAATGTTTCATTGAGTAATGGTCAGAAGCCAGGCCCGAGAACAAAACCCATTTTGCTCCATTCTCAGCCGCTTTCCGAATCATTTCCTCAATCTCATCAATGTCATCATTTAGTCCTGGAATAATTGGAGTAATTGCAACTCCCGTGGGAATTCCCGCCGAGGAAAGCTTTTTAAGGGTTTGAAGTCTTTTTTCAGGTTCAGGAGTTCCTTCCTCGAGTATTGAGTGGAGTTTCTGTTTAAGTGTAATCAGGGTTACCGTTACCCTGACCCTGTCCGATTTTATAAATTGGGTGAGATTACTCAGGACCAGTTCTTCTATGGTTTCATCAATATCAGATTTTGTCAGTATGTTCAAACCGTATCCATGCTCGTACAAAGTTTTGAATATTTCAGCTGTTAGAAAAATGCTTCTTCTATCCAATGGTTCGTTGAGAAGCCCAAAGCCGATTGTTTCTTTTTTTTCTGGCAGTCCTCTGGAATTGTAAAGCCCCTCGGTAGCCAGCGGGTTCTGGGTGTTACAGTATGAACATTTGTAACAGCATGTTTGCTGTGTTTCGATATAGTACCTGCACCAGTACCAGTAGTCGATATTCTTCAGGCTATATATCTGTATTTGTGGAACCGGATTTTTAAGATGCACGGCTTTTATCTCCTTAATATTTTTAGTTTTTCTTTATAATCATCGATAAATAGTTGTGTAACTTAAGGATTCTTGGTATTACTATTAGCTGGAAAATATTTATAATTTTTTACAGAAATTGCTTTTTATAGTTTGAAAAACTGCGCAACGAGGTAAAAACTATTTTGTAGGCTGAAAATTGTTGACTGGGCCGCCCGAAGTGGAACAAATGTTATAAGAGGATACCTGCCATGGTGAAAAAGATATTTTATGGTGTTCCAATTTATATTATCGACAATGGTATTCAGGTTTTTGATGCCCTTGTTGTGGTGAATGGTATTGTGGAGTTTACTGGTTCTTTTGAAGAAGCAATGAGATTATATCCGGATGCCTCAAGGGTTGAAATAAAAGAAGGTTGTATTGTTCCTGGCTTTATAGATGCACATATAAATCTCGAAGAACTCTGTTATTATTACAAAGACGGTGTGCTTGATGGAGTCGAGGACATCAGAGAACTTGTTGAGGTGGTTGGAGGGGTGGTTAAGGAGAGAAAAAGCAACGACCTGCTTGTCTTTGGGGGTGTGGAAAATGAACTGATTAAGAAGATAAACAGGGAAACATTGGATACAATTTCTGCTGAAAAACCGGTGGTATTATTTTCAGATGACCTTCAGTTGGCCACATGTAATTCAAAGGCCCTTGAGATTTTATCAATTACACGGGATAGAAAGGATCCGTATCTTGGGAGAATTGTCAGGGATAATAACGGCAGACCAACCGGACTTCTTCTGGGTAGAGCTGTTGAGATGCTGAGGAGACATGTATTATCCCAGAGGCTCAGGGGAATACCATTGAAACTCCAGAAGATACTGTCAATGTTATCTTCAAAAGGGATAACAGCGGTATGTGATTTTGGGTTCAGTTCAGGTATGATTTACAGACATCTTTTCAGACTATGCGTGGGTGGTGAATGCTCCGTAAGGTTTATATTGATGTATAATATGGAGGATTGGGCAAGACTTACCCCATTTGGGCTGGGGAGTGGATTTGGGGATGAGATGATGAGGTTTGGAGGATGTTACTTTGAACTTGATGGTAGTCTTGAAAGCCAGACAGCATATCTAAGAAAGAGGTACAGGGATACAGGTGCCAGTGGTATCCTGATGGTGGATGAGGATGCACTTAGGAAAGATGTTAAGAAAATGTATAATTCAGGGGTATGGACCTCTCTTGGCTGCTCCGGTGATGGAGCATGTGAAATTGCCATCAAGGTTTTTGACTCCATTCTGTCAAGTAAAAGCGGCAGGAATGCCTTTTGTAGGATGGACAGTGGATGTGTCCTTGAAGATGGGGATGTGGATGATATTGCACGATTGAACATCAATATGGTTGTATCTCCAGGAAGAGCTGTTAAGGAGAGGATGTTCGCCATAAAGGCTATGGGAAAGGATGCTGGAAAAGCGTTCCGTATAAAAAGTCTTTTATCCATGGGAATTAATGTTGGATTTGGAAGCTGGGCTCCCTATTTACCGATCGATCCAATAAAACAGATGTACTATGCAGTAGAGAGAAGGTCACCTGGCGAAGGTCCTGAGTTGAGATTTTATCCAAAGGAGAGAATAACCATAGAGGATGCTTTGTACTGCACCACAAAAGGCTCGGCTGTAGTATGTGGTATTGATGGTTTTACCGGAAGCCTTCTGCCCGGGAAGCGTGCTGATTTTATTCATTTATCAGAAAATATTATTGAATATGATGCCGATAAGTTAATTGGTACCCGTGTATTGGCAACTTATATTTCAGGTGAAAAGGTATACGAACGAAAAGGGCGAAATGGAGAAAAGGGAAATAGTGACAGCCGCATTTCTGATGAGAGTCAGGAATAAAAATATATTGACAAATATTGCTTATTATGGTAGATTTCAACAACTTTCCGTTGGAAAGGTTATTTAAAGTTTTTGGAGGTTTAGTTTTTATGCCAGAAGGAAAAGTAAAGTGGTTTAACGAGAAAAAGGGGTTTGGTTTCATCAGTACCGATGAGGGAAAGGACATCTTTGTTCACTACTCTGAGATTGAGCAGGATGGCTTTAAAACTCTTCATCAGGATCAGAGAGTTTCCTTTGAGGTAAGGGAAGGTCCCAAAGGGCTTCAGGCTATTCACGTAAAACCGTTGTAAGTTCGGAAAATCCCCAGGCCCCACTGACTGTGGGGCCTTTAATTTTATCGATGCAACCTCTTACTATTCTCTGAAAAGCCGTACAAAATCTAGAGTAATTCCCTCAAGAACCGAGGTTGAAAAACGCTTCCCTTTTCTTTCTATTATGCAGAGCTGCTGGTTGTGTATTTTGCCCACAGGAACTACAAGTTTCCCTTCATTTTCGTCTAGTTGTTCCATTATCTGAGTTATATAATGTAGTTGGGGTACTGAAGCTGCAATTATAATCGCCCTGTACGGAGCGTATCTCTTTAAACCGAATTGACCATTTCCCATGAATAATCTTACGGTACCCCTTTCTGGAAATATCTTTCTTATGTCGTAGTACTTTGCTAACATCTCTCTCTTTCTTCGCTTATCCTTTATTTCATTGTCTATTTTATATCCAAGGGTTGATAGGAGTTTATTTGCCTTTTTTGCAAGATAGCCATTGATCTCTATGGTAAATACATTTACCCCCATCTCGCATAGCACCGCTGCTTCATAGCCGGTTCCCGTGCCTATTTCAAGGAGTTTTTCACCCTTTTTTATTCCAGAGGCGTAGATCATCTCCGCTATTACAGAGGGAGCAGATGTGGTAAGTCCACCGTACGTTGGTATTGCATTATCCGTATAGGCCATGTACCTGTAGCTCTCGCTTACAAAGAGATGTCTCGGTACTTTTCTTATTGCAGACAGGATATCGGGAGCATAAAAGGATTGGATAAAATTGTTTAAGACCTGTTCTTCAAGCAGGGAGATATTTTTTCGGTAAAGATTGTAGTCTTCTTCTGCAAGAATCTCTTCCCACCCCATATATTTATTCTATACAAATATCTGTAATTTATAAAGTGTATTGGGATGTTGATATGGTTCAATAAAGTTGACAGTTTGTCCAATTTGGTTTTATATTCGTTTGAAAAAATTTTAACGGGAATAAAGGTGAAAAGAGTATTCAGCGGAATCCAACCCTCCGGGGTAATACACATTGGTAACTATCTGGGGGCAATTAAATCATGGATTAAACTTACCACACAGTACGAATGTATATATTGTGTTGTGGATTATCATGCACTCACAGTGGGACCAGATCCGAAGGAATTGAGCAGGAACATTCTTGAAGCGGCTAAAACGCTTGTGGCCTGCGGTCTTGACAGCAGTAATTGTACCCTGTTTGTTCAATCGGAGGTGCCAGAACACACAGAACTGGCATGGATACTCAATACAATGACACCCGTAGCAGATCTCGAAAGAATGACACAGTATAAAGATAAAAGGCTCCAGGTCAGAGAATCTGTAAACTCGGGCCTTCTTACATATCCCGTTTTAATGGCCTCGGATATAATCCTCTATAAGGCAGAGGTTGTTCCGGTGGGTGAGGATCAGCAGCAGCATCTTGAGCTTACCCGTGAGATAGTCAGAAGGTTTAACAGAAAGTATGGGGAGTTCTTCCCTGAACCCGAGGCTCTTATAGGTGAGGCACCGAGGATAAAGGGACTGGATGGAAATGCCAAGATGAGCAAAAGTCTGAATAACTACATTGCTCTTACCGAGGAAGAGGATGAAATATGGAATAAACTGAAGATAGCTGTTACCGACCCCGCAAGAAAAAAGAGAAGTGATCCAGGGACACCTGAGATATGTAATATATACTCACTGCACAGATATTTTTCCGATGAAGATCAGATAAAATACGTTGCTGAGGGATGCAGAACTGCAGGTATTGGATGCATAGACTGTAAGAAGATCCTGGCCGAAAACCTCAACAGGACAATCTCACCTATCAGGGAGAGAAAAAAAGAACTTGATAGAGATGAGAGTATTGTTAGAAATATTCTGGAAGAAGGCAGGAAAAGGTGTTCAGACATAGCCAGCGCCACGATGAAAGAGGTGAGAAGGCTTATCGGTGTTATCTACTAGAGGCTGATAGCTGATGATGGAGTGAATGTCGATTTCTTTTTCTAGGATTGATTACCTGCGTTTCGTGATAAAAACTCGAAGTTCGTCCCAATAAAATACTTTGTGATATATTTATTTAATATTATTTTTAATCTACCTGCAAGTAGAGAGGAGGTGAAAGGGTATTGGCCGTAGTGTATGTGGAAGAGGGTGAGAGTATCGACAAAGCGTTGAAGAGATTCAAGAGAGAGTGTGAAAGAGAGGGTATCCTCAGGGAGTGGAAGAAGAGAGCTTATTATGAAAAACCTGCTGAGCAGAGAAAGAATAAGAAAAAGGCAGCTGAAAGAAAGCGGCTTAAAAAGCTCAGAAAGATGCAGATGCGTATGAATAAAAGGTATTAATTGATCTTGTAATAAAAACCCCTTCCTCTGGAAGGGGTTTTATTTTCTCTATCTGGATGTGTTGTTATGGCGAAAAGGGAAATGATTTTGATAATGGGACTCGGTTTACACGGTGGTGGAATTGGTGCGGCGAACTATTTTATCAAAAAGGACCGGAAAGTATTGATAACAGATCTTAAGTCAAGAGGTGAGTTGCGCGAGAGCATTGAGAAACTGGAAAAATCCTCCAATGTAAAGTTGGTTCTGGGAAGGCACAGGTATCGGGATTTCAGAAGGGCAAATCTTATAGTAAAAAATCCGGCTGTCCGTTTCGATTCACCATTTATTGAGTATGCGAGGAAAAGGGGAATCAGGGTTGATTCGGATATTGGAATTTTCCTCGAAGAGATTCTTAAAAAATCCAAGAATATAATTGGCATCACGGGCACAAAGGGGAAGTCCACAACAGCATCTCTTATACACAGAGCCCTTTCTTCAGTCTGGCCGGATTCTGTACTGGCGGGAAATATTGGGATTTCCGTTTTTGATGCTATAGAAAAAATAGATGTTGATACCTGGATTGTTCTAGAACTATCGAGTTTTCAACTGGGAAGCATAAGGGAAAAGAGATTCAGTCCCCATGTGGCTGTTATAACCAACTTCATGAAAGATCATCTTAATTACTACAGTGACATGAGAGAGTATTTTTCTGATAAAGAAGTAATTTATAGATACCAGAAACCGGGTGATGTACTAGTTGTTAACAGGGATCAGGATGTATTTAAAATGATTAAACCGACTGATGGTGTAAGGGTTTTGAGTTTCGGGTTGGAGGCAGATTTTGATGGGGAAGGTACCTATAGAAAAGGTAATGATGTTTATTTCAGGGGAGAGAGCGGAGAGTGCAGGTTATTATCATTGGAAAGAATAAAACTTCGCGGTATTCATAATCTGTACAATATAATGGCAGCGGCCACGGTTTGCACTGCTATTGGAGTAGAGCCTGGCAATATTGAAAGAGCATTTGATAATTTTAATCCCCTCGAACACAGGCTGGAGATAGTTTATGAGCGATCGGATTTCCGGATAATAAACGATACCGCTGCGACGACTCCCGATGCTGCTGTATCGGCAATAAGAGCTATTGAAAAGCCAATTTTCCTTATAGCTGGAGGGTATGATAAGGAACTTCCCCTTGAAGGTTTTGTTAAAGTCATTAACGACGAGGTTGATACACTTGCATTGCTTGCTGGTAATGGCACCGAAAGAATGATGAAGATGGGGATTAAAGTGAAACACATGCTTTTTTATGATCTGGAAAAGGCGGTGGAGTATGCGATAAAAGAGAGTAGAGGAAGAGGTACTGTAATTTTGTCCCCTGGTTTTGCAAGTTTCGGGATGTTTAAGAATGAGTTTCACAGAGGTGATGAGTTCAAAAGAATTGTAAAAGAATTGCTTGGCAGGGGGATTGTTTGAGCTACAGGCTTGAGGCAAAGGGTGTGTTGATTGGAAAACAAGCCTGCTTTAATGTTTAAAGCTCAAGGAGTGATGGAATGCCCGAGGGAAGGAATCCAGAAGAAAAAAGAATTATCAGGATTGCTATGGAAAATGGTCAGGGGCACCTGTTCAGATTCTGGGATGAGTTATCGGCACCTGAGAAGGATGAGTTGATAGATGATGTGAAATCGATCGATTTTGATCGGTTGCGGGAAGCTGTTAAGCTTTTAAAGGCACAGAGAAAACCGAAAGGACATTTTACCCTGCCTGAGATTATCAGAGCTGATATTGAAGAAAGTGAACCTGGACTTTATCAAAAAGCCAGGGTGATGGGTGAAAACCTGATCAAGGATGGCAGGGTTGCCGTGTTTACCGCTGCGGGGGGCCAGAGTACGAGGCTCGGCCTTGATATTCCAAAGGGATGTTTTCCAGTAACTCCTATAAAGAGAAAGACCCTGTTTCAGGTGTTCGCGGAGAAAATCATTTTTATGCGGGAAAGGTTCCGCTCCGTTTTTCCCTGGATAATAATGACAAGTGAAACAAACCACCAACAGACAATTGATTTCTTTGAACAGAATAATTTTTTTGGATTGGAAGCTGAGAATGTCTGGTTCATAATTCAGGAGATGTTTCCCTCTGTTGATGGTGAGGGCAGGATTTTTCTTCGTGAGAAAAACAGAATTTTTAAAAACCCTACAGGACACGGAGGAACAATAAATGCTCTTTTCTCTTCCGGGGTGCTTGAAAGACTTGAAAAAGCCGGTGTTGAATCCATTTTCTACTTTCAGGTTGATAATGTGCTGGTTAAGGTTCTTGATCCGGTTTACCTTGGACTACATAAGCTTCGTGGTGCCGAGATGTCTTCGAAGTGTGTCAGAAAGAAAGATGTTAACGAAAAGATGGGCGTATTTGCCAGCCTTGATGGGAAACCTGTTGTGGTTGAGTATTCAGAGGCAGATCTCCTTGATGATCCTGAAAAGGGATACACAAGAGCAGATTTTATGTATGGCAATATAGCAGTGCATATAATTGAAACAGCTTTTGTTAAGAGGCTCGTTTCGAATGGGATTGAGCTCCCATTTCATGTTGCTTTTAAAAAAATCCCCCATATGGATGATAATGGGAATAAAATAAATCCCGCCGCGCCAAATGGATATAAATTCGAAACCTTTATATTTGATGCTCTCGCCTTTGCTGAACGGTCTCTGGTGGTTGAAACAATTAGAAGGGAGGAGTTTTCGCCTCTCAAGAACAGGGAAGGGGATGATTCTCCACAGACGGTTGAGAGAGATCAGCTTCTGATGTTTGCAGGATGGTTTGAAGAAGCTGGAATACCCGTAGAGAGGATGGATGATGGTCTGCCGGTATACAGGCTTGAGGTTTCACCCGTATTTGCTCCATTTAAAGAATACTTTCTGGAAAAGATTGATAGGAACATGCGGGTTGAGGGAGACACGTATATTGAATAGTTTAAAATGCAGGTGGATTTAAATATCGCAGGGGCCCGGGATTATTAAAAGAATGTTTAAATTGCTTACGGGGCGAGTTAAATGAGAAAAGTAGTGCTTTCCACAAGGAACCGGGGTAAGGTCGAAGAGATAAGGGCCATTCTTAAACCCCGGAATTATGAGATCATTTCTCTGGATGACATTGGATTCAGGGATAGAATAGAGGAAACGGGCAGTACCTTCCTTGAAAATGCACTGATTAAAGCTGAGACAGTGTTCAGAATGTGCGGTTTACCTGTTATCGCAGAAGACTCGGGACTTTGCGTTGATGCTCTTGGGGGTGAACCTGGAATATTTTCGTCGAGATTTGCCGGAGATGAGGGTAACGATAAAAAGAATATTGAGCTTTTGTTAGAAAAACTTGAGGGTGTTCCCGAGGAGAAAAGAAAAGCCTATTTTATCTGTGTTGCGGTATTTTATCACGCCCCTGAAAAATATTTTTCGGCAGAGGGTAGGGTCGATGGATACATTGCTTTTCATCCAAGAGGTACCCATGGATTTGGTTATGACCCTGTTTTCTATTTGCCGGAGTATAAAAAGACATTTGCAGAGCTGCCTCCCGAAGTTAAAAACAGACTCAGTCACAGATACAGGGCCTTTAAAAAGATAGGCGAGTACATCGAAAGAAAATGGCTTGAAAAGTAGACCACAGTTCTCTGTTGAAATAATTATATATCATCTTTACCCACCTGTATTGCCTTCAAATATCAAACAGGTTGTATAATAAATCCATATGGTGTAAATTAGTATCCTGAAAAATCTTAATTTTTGAATAATCGTTATGAACGATTTATATAAGACCATTGCATGTCTTTTGTTTTTTCTATGGGGCCTGGTTTGCCTTCCCTTTAAACTCAGTGCCGGGGATCAACTCTATACAACCCTCCGAAGCGGAAAACTTAAAGAAATCTGGATTGAGGCAGATAGGAGGAGCCTGGAACATAAAAGTAGCATTCAGGAGCAGGTTTCTTTAATCCTGGGTGATGAAATGGATAAATACGAGGGTGAGTTTCAGATGTTGATGAAAAAGAGGGGAGATGAAGACTTCATCCTGCTTGAAGATGCAAGGGCAATCGAATATACAGGTTTAAAGGAAGGAGAGGAGGAGGTTCTGTATCTCCATGGTCCGCTTGAGCTTGTGTTGGGAGATAAGAAGCTCAGTGCTGACAGGATTAATGTTAATCTCAGTGGTTCATTTTTCATAGCTCGTGGTGATGTAATATTTGAAGAGAAGAATAAAAAATACTTTGCAGAGGGTCTATTCTACAGTATAGAGGATTCTCAGGCGATTTTTTTTGATGCGAAAACTAATATCTCGAAGTTCCGGTATACGGCAGGTTTGATTAGAAAGTTAGCAGATGGAGATAAGTTTATAGCGAAAGATGTTTCTATAAGCACATGCAGAGCAGAACCGCCACATTACAGATTGAGGGCTGATGAACTCGATATATACGATAATGAAAAGGTCCTCATCAGGGATGCTGAACTCTGGTACGGACAGGATCCTGTTTTCAGATTTCCCTATTTTTTGAAAAATATTCCTGAACCCTCGTTGAAAACCAGCGTTTATTTCAGAGAAAGAGCAGGGCTTGTTATTCAGAATACTTATAAAGTGTACGATACGGATGTCAAGCAGCTTGTTCTTAAAGGGGATTTTTATGAAAGGCTTGGTTTATATGCCGGGCTGGATTATTCAAGGGAGGGTACCTATTCACTAACAGATTTTGAGGGTTCAGCAGCTATTTCTAACGATGTTTATTACTATTCGGATGTTACTGAAAATTGGTCTCCTCTTGGGCCTCCTGATTCCCAGTCTCCTTCGATTAACAGAAGGTTTAGGTACCTGGTGGGACTGGATCAGAGGTTTAATTTTGGTGATTCTCTCAGAACTGAAACAGGGCTTCGATTCAACTGGATCTCGGATCCTTACTACAAGTATGATTTTGAGAGGAGAAAAACAAGGTTCGATGTATTTGATATTATAGGTGAGGCTGAATCCGATTTTCCGGTAAAAGGGAGTGGGTTTAAGTGGTCAGTCTGGTATTCGGCAAATACCGATTTTTTTGACCTCTATGCCGATAATTCATTGTGGTTTGAACCCCAGCGAAATATCGAGGAGGAATATGTTTGGCTTCCAGATTACTATGTTTTCAGGAGATACAAACTCCAGGCTCCATATGTATCCGTTTCATATACCAGAACTCTGGATTTGAATAATACCTTTTCTTTTCTCGATGAAGCTTCATTAAGATCTTCGATGTACTACAATCATCTGGTCTACTATGACAGTTATGGTAAATACTCCAGTGAGCTCCATGGTGGGCAGGTCAGTACCGGGGTTTCCAAAAAATACCAGCCTGCTGATATGGTTCAGGTTGAACCCGATGTTGAAGTTGGGTTAAAAGCACAGCGGCATATAAATCCGGATGAGGATGAGACACAGGATGATAACCTGAATACCATGCTGTATGCCAGAGTAAATAACGATTTGCGGATAGGAGGAAAAAAACTTGGATTAACCATGGACTATTCCCTTATGTATAAGCTGGCGGGGCCTGATGACTACTTTGCGTATGGAAGTTTCAGGGAGCATTATCTTGGGATGGGTAGCTATTTCAACAGTGATTACTTGGATGCAGATTTGAGTACAAGGTACGATTTGAGAGTGGTGTATGATTGGGATAGGAAACGATATGAAAAGTTCGGGTTTGATACGGATAGATTCTACCCTCTTTACGGACATGTTGGAGTATATCCGCTGGAAAGCCTTACTATAGAAGACAGATTTGTTTTTGATATTCCATCGTTCCAGATGCGATTGAACAATTTCAGTTTAAACCTCGCCCGTAGTTTTATATATTTAGGTGAAAAAAAACTGGATGTTTCCTGGAAGCTCGAATGGGAACATAATTTTCTCAATCCTGTGCTGGACAGACTGGATTCCCTTTTTTCTGTGAGGGGAAACATTCATAGGTTTCTCTATGTTTATTTCTCTGTATTGTCAAGGAATGAAGAGGTTTGGAGGTACTTTCCGTCATATGCAGAGGAACGGGGAGCTGAATGGCTTAACCCTCTGGTTGATCTTTTAAAATCGTACAATTTCTTTAAAAGGAAGGACAGGGAAGAATCTAATTTTAAGATGAAGGCTGTCTCGGCAGGGCTGGTACATGATCTGCATGATTGGGAATTGAAAGTTGATTATACAGGAAGGCATGAGCTGAGCTACGATGGTACAAGGTACATCTGGAACAATGTTTTTACAATTGGGCTAAACCTCAAGGAGATCGAGGATGTAAAAATCCACACTACATTTTCTGGCTCGAGGTAGTTGGTATTTGGGGATAATTCTAGTTTAAAGGTTGAATCCAAAAAAGAAGGGTTTTGTATTCTGTTTGCCGAAATGTGGCTTTCTATCTGTTAGAGCAAAACCAATTTGAAGTAATTTTTAAAGCATTGGTGAAATTTTAACTAACAGTATTGCTGATGTAAAATTTCAGGTTGTGAAACACGGCGATTTTTTCAGAAAAAAGTAAAGGGAGGTTTTAAGTGAGCGGGAGAACGGTAAAATTACTTGATCTTACACGGCAGTATGAAAAAATTGGTGAGGAGATAGAGGGTGCTGCCCTGCGAGTTTTAAGAAGCGGGAGATACATAGGCGGTGAGGAGGTGTCTTCTTTTGAGCACGAGGTAGCTGAATACTGTGGTGTAAAGTATGCTGTTGGTGTTTCTTCGGGCACTGATGCTCTTCTGCTATCACTGATGGGGATCGGAGTGAAGGCAGGGGATGAGGTAATTACATCACCATTTACATTCATTGCAACGGCAGAGACATGCCTCCTGCTCGGGGCAAAGCCCGTGTTTGTTGATGTCGATTACGAAACATTCAACATTAATCCAGACCTTATAGAAGAAAAAGTAACTGAAAAAACAAAGGCAATAGTACCGGTCCATCTCTTTGGTCAGATGGCCGACATGGATCCAATACTTAAGATTGCAAAGAAATATAATATAGCTGTGATAGAGGATGCTGCCCAATCAATCGGAGCATCGATTAACGGATCTCCCGCATGTAGCTGGGGAGATATGGGCTGTCTTTCCTTTTTCCCGTCCAAGAATCTTGGCTGCTGCGGTGACGGGGGGATGGTACTCACAAATAATGAAGAACTGGCAAAAAAAATCAGGATGCTCAGAGAACATGGTTCTGAGAAAAAGTACCACCACACACTCGTGGGGACAAATGCAAGGCTTGATGCTCTGCAGGCAGCAATACTGAGAGTGAAATTGAAGCATGTTAATGAGTGGGCGGAAGCCAGGAGAAGAAACGCAGAGTTTTATAATAAAAATCTAACTGATAGAGTGGGAAAACCTGTTGAAAAAAACGGGTTTTATCATGTATACAACCAGTATACAATTGTTACTGACTACAGAGATGAGCTCGTCAGGTACCTTGATGAGAAAGGGATTCAGAGTGCCATTTATTATCCTGTAGCCCTCCATCTCCAGGAGGTTTTCGGAAGCCTCGGGTATAGAGAAGGGGACTTTCCGGTGAGTGAAGAGCTATCCCGGAAGGTTTTATCACTGCCCATTTATCCTGAACTTACCCCTGAAGAGCAGGAATACGTTGTTTCTGCGGTAAACGAGTTTTTTCACTGATTGCCTGCGGTGAATAATCCCCTAAAAAAAGATACGAAAGGAGAATATGTATATATATTATATGTTGGTTATATTACGGGAACGGTTCTGTTGATTTTTCTCCGTGCCGAGATATCTAATGTCGAGATAGCTAAATGGAGGGTCTTGTACCTCTTTTAGGAGAAAGGAAGCATGGAAGAAGCAGTTGAAAGGATAAATGGTTCTGTTATCATTCCGACCCACAACAGGGCTCCTATTTTGCAGAGGGTTCTGGATTATTATACTCTTCAGAGTGCTGACAGAAGGAACTTTGAGGTTGTTGTCATTGATGATGGATCCGTGGATGAAACCCCTTCTATATTTGCCGGTTTCAAAATTGAAAAGGATCTTCCTGAAAAAAAGTTGGCGAGGTACCTTGATAGGATAATTGAGGTTAGGAGTGGCTGGTATTCAGCCAGTGTGGATGAGGGACTTTTTATTGGCCATGAATCATTTTTTATAAGATATGTGAGGATTAAGAAATCCGGCCGAAGCGTTGCAAGGAATGTGGGTATTAATATGGCGGTGTTCCCTCTGATTATATTTGCAGATGATGATATATTCGTAGAGGGTGAGTTTGTTGAAAAACATTTGTATAACCACAGTCATGATGACAGACTTGTGGTTATGGGAAAGGTTATACACACCCAGGATCTGGAAAATCCCTTTGTTGCAAGATGGAAATTGAAAGACATCAATACCGCATTCTTATCCACCGGAAATGCTTCGGTTTTAAAAAAGTATATCGTTGAAGCGGGTATGTTCGATGAGAAATACAGCGCTTACGGGTGGGAAGATTTTGACCTGGGTATTCATCTGAAGGATATGGGGATAAGGTCTGTAAAGAGGGATATTTTTGGATACCACTATTCTCCACCGGAATATGAGTTGAATCCGGGGTCAATATATTCGAAGGAAAGAGAAAGGGGATTCACAGCAGTATACTTCTATATAAATCACCCGTTAAAGTGGGTAAAGAGATTTACTCTGGTAAATAACCGGTTATTAAGAGCACTTTTTAATATTCTTGGCATGAATAACTGGTTTTTATCGAGAAAGAGGATAAGGTATCTCAAAGGAATTGTTCGTCTGATCATCCGCTACAAGGGATATTTTGATGGTATAGATGAAGGTAAAAAATATTTTAAACTCTGATTTCTATTTTTAAGGAGACTCCACATTTATTTTAAAAATGTCGGTTCTCTTCCAAAAACTGGCTTTTAAAAAATGGATTCATAATCGGGTAAAAATTGAGGATAAGGCAGCTGGATTCATAATCAAGTAAAGATTGAAGATAGGGCAGCAATGAAGGTAGAGAAATCAACTGGAGATAGCAGTAGACTCGACCTTGTGTTTTTTTCTAACGGGCCGGGGGAGATTTCTACATGGGTTAAACCAGTTCTTAGAAAGTTTATGAAAAATGACTCTCTGGTAGAAATGTACAGGCCGATCCTTGTAATTCATCCATGTCAGTTCGCTTCGGGGAAGGAGGTTGAGGTTGGCAGGAAGCTGGATGGTATTGAACTTGTTATAGGGGCAAGGGATTATTTAAAAATCATTTTTTTTGGAAAGAGGTATGTAAGACGCAGGGGCTGGAGTTTCAGTGGAGAAGGGGTGATCATCTCCCTTGGTGGTGATCTCATGCATCCCGTTTTGTTTAAGAAAAGAATTGGAGGTAGATACAGGCTTTTCGCCTATACAAATAATGGTGGCTGGGAAAAGAATTATGAAAAGATATTTGTCAGAAATGATTATGTAAAACAGAAACTGCTTAGCAGGGGGGTTGATAACGAGAAGATTGTAGTTACGGGAGATCTTGTTTACAGCTCAATCGAGAAAAGGAGGAATAGAAAGTCCGCAAGGGCTGCACTTGGTGTTAGCGATGAGGAGATTTGCTGTGCTATACTTCCCGGTTCCAGGGATTTTGAGGTCCGGTACATGCTCCCGGTTTTTATGAGGGCAATTGAAAAAGTGATAAAAGAGATACATGGTTTGAGACCATTTATTTTGAAATCCCCATTTGCAACTGAGGAGATTCTGAAGGAAGCCGTGGAGAATGGTGGGAACATCAGGGAGGCAGAGGCAACGGGTGGTGAGATTGTCGAGTTTGACAAATTGGTAGCTTTTAGCAGGATTATAAGGACATCTGGAGGGGTTGATATTCCGCTTCTCGAAGGTGGGCTTGACGAATGGGGTGAAGCATTCGACTTTGCCATTACAGTACCGGGTACAAATACAATCCAGCTTGCATACAGGGGTATACCTGCTCTTGTTGTTACGCCTCTGAATAAGCCAGAGCTCATTCCAGTTGAGGGGCTTTTTGGTCTTCTCAAGTGGATTCCAATTTTTGGAAAGCCAGTGTTAAGAAAAATAGCTCTTAAGTATGCGGAGAAATTTCCGTTTTCCTCTCTTCCCAATATGTATATGGGATATGAAATACTTCCCGAATTGTTTGGTGTAATAAAAACCGAAGATATAATTGATAAAGTTAAATCGATAATTAAGGAAAAAACTTACCTCGAGATTAAAGAGAAGCTCTCTGTGTTTTCTTTTTCTGAAGATCCCGCAGATAGGATTGTGAGCTTTATTTTCTCCGAAAACCGGTAAGAAGCCAATAAGTATCTGGTTTCATTTTATATTTGGTCATGAATGTGTAAGGCATGATCCTTTCTACCTGAGAGCGTAGCTCTCTCCCGCTTGATAAAACGGGTATTTCATAATTTTTTCATATTCGGAAATTGTAATTAACGTCTTGACAAAAATTTATATTGGGTGTATAAAAGATACTTGCGGCGGGAAAAAATCTTGTAAAGGAGGGGGGTATGGGTAAAAAACATTATCTAAGAATTGCTGCTCTGGTTATGCTTTTTGCAATCGCCGTCATGATTCCATCAATGGTGTTTGCAAGAGAGCCGAAAAAACCAGCAGCAGGGATGTACTTCAGGCTTGTAACGCACGGTGGTGATGACCCGTTCTGGGCTGTTGTACAGAAGGGTATGCTGGATGCGTGTAAGGAACTTGGGTGCAAAGCTGATATTGACCTCGTGGGTGGCGATGTTGGTCTTATGCAGAAGAGATTCCAAGAAGCAGTTGCAATGAGGCCGGATGGTATCGCACTTGTTATTAATGACGACAAGGCTTACGATAAGCTCGTGGAGGATGCAATCAAAAAGGGTATCAATGTTATAGGTATGAACAATGATGATAGTCAGGGAGAGAAGGGAAATGCGAGGCTCTGCTATATAGGGCAGAATGAAAGAAGGGCTGGTTTAATTATTGGAAGAAGGCTTTTTGAAACCGGTAAAAAGAGGGGATGGAACCTGAGATATGCAAAGGTAGCTGCAGCAGTTGAGGTTCCCGGTGCAAACTATGGTGTTGTCAGGTCCCAGGGTATAAAGGATGCAATGAAAGAGTATGGAATAATGGGTGATATAGATATTATAGATGCCGGTGGTCTTGAGATGACCACTGTTGAGTCGAGAATCACCTCATATCTGATTGCACACCCGGATGTGAAATTCCTGTTTGGTCTTGGCGGAATATGTACCGACAGGCTTGCCTCGGCTTTGAAGAATGCCGGGAAGAGACCTGGCCAGATAATAGCCGGTGGATTTGATACCACGCCTGGTACCCTGGAAGGGCTCAAGTCCGGTTATGTTGAGGCATCTGTTGACCAGCAGCAGTATCTGCAGGGATATTTTGCCATATATGTACTTTATCTGATGAAAAAATACGGTTTCAGGCCAAATATTGATACCGGTGGTTATCTTGTTGACAAAACCAATATTGATCTGATAGAAAAACTTTCACCACTTAAGATAAGGTAATAACCATCGGATTTGGCTGAATTACAACCACTCTTAAGTGTCAATAGATGGCTGGTAAGCGGGGTGGTTAATTTAAAAAATGTAAATGATTCAAACAGTTAATTATGTTTTAAATTGATGGCAAAAGAAGGGTTATATAAAAGCCCGTTTCAGATAGAGTGGTATGTAAAATCATATGAGAATATATCCCGGGGGTTGTAGAAGGGGGATGCGAGATAAAGGGGGATCCCCCTTCTGCCCCCTAATTTTGCCTCGTTATTTTCAGTTTTCCTTTTTTAATTTTTAAATTGTAGCTGGAAGGATTTGGTTCATATACGCTGTAATTAGTGAAAGTTAAAACACAACCTGTTAATAATCAAATCTTAATGTATTCAAAAATAATAAGAGGATTTGGATGGTGGCTGAAAGGGGAGTTTTCTTCAGGTGGTTTTTTTCAAAACAGGCATCTTTTACATTAATTGTTTTCTGTATTCTAATTGTAATATTCGTGTTATTCACTCCTGATCACGTCTTTATTCGCTCGGATAATCTGGGAGCGCTGGGAAAACTCACACCTGATCTTGGGATCATTGCAATCGGAGTCGGGATGCTGATGATAAGCGGTGAGTTTGATCTTTCAGTTGGTTCTATAATCCCGATGAGCTCTTTTCTTTTTGTAAAGATGCTTGAGTATGGGTTTCCACTGATTTTAGCTTTTGTATTTACTATCTTTGTTGGAGCCGGGATGGGCATTATAAATGGCCTTCTTGTAATAAAGGGTAAACTCCCATCCTTTATTGCAACACTCGGGACGATGATGTTCTGGAAGGGAATCCTCTATGTAGTGTCAAAGATGATGCCAATTGGAATAAGAGCGTATCTGGAGAAGGGAACCTGGCTTGAAAGGATGATGACGGGAACACTTGGGAAGGGATTCCCGGTTCAGATCCTGTGGTTTGCGGGTTTTGCAATTTTGCTTGGTATAATACTTCATTATAACAGGTTTGGAAACTGGGTTTATGTTTCAGGAGATAACGAGGTTGCTGCTAGGGCTATGGGGATAAATACAGGCCGGGTAAAAACCACATGTTTTATGATTGTTGGTATGCTCTGCAGCTTCATGAGCATGATGCAGGCCTTGAGACTTGAGTCATTTGCTGCAACCCAGGGGATAGGGTTTGAACTGAAGGCAATTGCATCTGCTGTGGTTGGAGGCACTTCTCTGGTTGGTGGGATGGGAAGCATGTCGGGAATAGTTCTGGGAACCCTTACCATTCAGATACTTGAGAATGGCCTGATCCTCATGGGAGCTCCTGTTTTTGGTATAAATGCATTTATAGGTGTGGGAATAATACTATTCGCCGTTTTAAACAGCTATATCACGAGGTATGGGAT
>CAZFGQ010000031.1:0-4639 GCA_964518675.1 uncultured Spirochaetota bacterium | reverse complement strand
GGCAGTAAGAATTCACAAAACGAAGAACCTCTTGTAAAAATGGTGGATATACATAAATGGTTTGGAAAGGTCTGTGCTCTTCGGGGGGTAAACTTTCATGTAAATAGAAATGAGATAGTGGGTCTTGTGGGAGATAATGGCGCCGGTAAATCAACGCTGATAAAAATACTTTCGGGTTTCCATACTGCCGATAAAGGTGAAATATACTTTGAAGGGAAAAAAGTCAGTATCCAGACGCCAAAAGATGCAAAGAGGCTCGGGATAGAAACTGTATATCAGGAGCAGGCACTTGCTCCACATGTTAATATTTCCAGAAATGTTTTCATGGGAAGAGAACCGACGAGGTTTCTGGGATTCATGAATAGAAAGTTTATGCAGAATGAGAGTTTAAAAATATTACAGAAACTTGGATTGCGGGTTAAGGATCCAAACGTTGTGGTAGAAGCGCTTTCCGGGGGACAGAGACAGGGGGTTGCAATAGCAAGGGTTCTTTATTTTAAGGCAAAGCTTGTTATTCTTGATGAGCCCACAATAGCTCTTTCGGTTAAAGAAAGTGAACAGGTAATGGAGTTTATTAAGCAGCTTAAAGAAGAGGGGATTTCTGTTGTTTTTATTACACATAATCTTTACCATGCATTTAAGATAGCGGAGAGATTTACCGTGCTTGCTCACGGCGAAAAGCTGGCAGATCTTAAAAAAGAGGATACGTCTATTGAACATATAAGCTATCTGATAACAACCGGTAAACGAGAGGAGATGGTTAAATAGGTGTTCATTTTGGTTCTGGTTTTCCGGAATTATTCCAGAATGGGTGATGCAAAAAGATAAGGGATCTTAACATTTTTTTTAATCTGCTTGTGAGAAAATAAAGGACATTGAATCATCGAGTGAAAAAAGATGTAAACCCGAGGGTGAAACATGACAGAGCTTATGACTGAAATGAGCAAAAGTGGTAAAAGAAAAGTTAAGATAGGGACCCTTCTCGTCCAGGTCAGGTCTTTGAGTGTCTTTATAATTTTTGCCCTGCTGTTTTTTGTTTTCTTTATTTTATCTCCCGGTCACAGGTTTGTGAGCAAGGATAATCTTGATGTTTTTCTTGCGCTTGGGGCGGAGTTCAATATTGTGGCTCTTGCAGTTGGGATGTTGATGATAAGCGGAGAGTTTGATCTTTCAGTCGGGAGTGTGCTTGTATTCTGCAGTTTTGTTTTTCTTAAGTTGTTCGAGGTTGGACTCCCCGTCCTTGTGGCAGCCATTCTTACTGTGGTTGTGGGTGGGATAATAGGCTATATCCATGGATCGATAACGGTGAAGGCGAAAATCCCATCGTTTATAACGACCCTTGGTGGGATGATGTTCTGGAGGGGAGTAACCCTTTTCTGGTCGGGAGGACTTCAGAAACCACTTGAAACTGAAAGTTTTCCTGCTTTTACCGCTGCCCTGACGGGGAAGATCTGGAATTTTTTACCGGTTCAGTTCGTATGGTTTATCGGAATTATGTTGATTTTGATGTTCATAGTTCAGTACCATAAGTTTGGGAACTGGATATATACCACAGGTGACAACCCTCTCGCCGCCAGAGCAATGGGTATCAATACCGACAGGGTTAAGATAATTTGTTTCATTGTTGTAAGCTTTATATGCAGTTTTGTCGCTGTTATGCAGATTGCCAGAATAGGAGTCTTTACCTCAAGGGCAGGTGATGGATGGGAGCTGAAGGCCATTGCTGCATCAGTTGTTGGTGGCACTGCACTGTCGGGTGGAATTGGTACTATTTTTGGGGTTTTCTGGGGTGCGCTCGTTATATCGATTATCGAGAACGGACTGGTTGTCCTGAGGATTCCATATGCCTGGACGTACACGGTGTTTGGAGTGGTTATAATTTCGAGTGTATTAATAGGGATGTATATAGAAAAGCGACAGATGATGCTTGGAGCTGAGAGAACGTGATGCAATTAACGTGAACAAATAGGTTTCTGGTTTTAACTCTCTTTCTCCAATTCCCTCAGTTTCTCATCGATTCTTTCTGTATCGATCGGGTATTTCCCATATTCCCTTGCAGTATTGAACAGTGCAACAATGTTTTCGGGAGGCATGTTTGCCTGTATATTATGCCCCGAAGAGAAGATGTATCCGCCTCCTGGTGCCAGATATCGGATTCTTAGAAGAGCATCACTGACAACCTCATCTTTTGATTTGTGAAAAACCCCCTGGTTGTTTGTATTGCCATGGAATACAACTTTTTTACCAAAAGACTTTTTCAGTTTCTCTGGATTTTCATTACCGCGTGCGTTTGCCTGAAGTGGGTGTACAATATCCACACCGATTTCTATGAGATCGGGAAGAATAAAATAAGTCGCCCCACATGTGTGGTATATTACCTTGGCTTCTGATCTGGATTTGATAAAATCTATTATTTTTTTGAATCTGGGAGCAACCATCTCGCGGAACATCTCAAGAGAGATAAGAGGACCGCATTGGGTACCCCAATCATCTCCAACCCACTGGTAATCAATGTAATCCCCTATCTCTTCGAGATAGCAATCGAGAAAATTAAGATTCCATTCAACTATTTTATCCATAAGGTATTCGGCGATTTCCCTGTTCAACACGAGATCTGCCATAAACTGTTCCATACCCCTCAGGACCCATGCAATGTAAAAAACTGAAGGGATATTACCGCCTATTATTGCATAATCTGTTTTATTGTAGAGTTCTGAGGCTCTTTCTCTTAAGCCTTCAAACCTTGCCCTGTCTCTCGGATTGGGGAACCTGTAGTTAACCACATCCCTCATGGAGGCCTTACCAAGTACTGGATAGAGAAAATCACAGTAGTACTGGGATCTTTTATAACCTGTTCCAAACTCGTCCACCCAGGAACCATCGGCTTTCTCTTCGTATTTCCAGAAGGATGGCGGATTGGCAAATATATACCTTGTATCCACACCTAAGATATCGAGAACCTCGTCTTTGACGCGTGCAAGCCTTTGGACGGGGTCATATATTACAATCTCATCATTGAGGCCAAGGTATGAGAGAAGATTTTTGTAGGCCACCTCGTGCATTCCACTTACCACTCCACCATTGTCGATGGGAACTCTATCAGGTTCTCTGAAGTTTATGGATTCTCTTATCCTTTGCCTCGGTGTCATTTGTTATACTCCCATGTTAATATGAAAAATACTCCTAAAAGTATTTGTTTGCGGGAGCAATATATGTTATAAGTTCACTCACCTTTACTTTTATTTAATTAAGGAAACCACCTATTGATTTAAGTACTACCGTACATCATTTTACATTTATATAGATACATAGTCAATTTTTGTTGCTTCATCTTTTGCAATTTTGCACCATTCAACTACATTCTCTGGCCTTCCGCCTATCGTATGATTGTCCTTCATTATTATCTCAACGACGCATCCTTTTGTGATCTCAAGGGCTTTTCTGATCTCTCTGCGGATTTTATCATGATTTATCTGGGGTTTTGAGAGGTCTGCAGGATTTGGTTTCATTGAGAGTATGTATCTGTCCTGAAGGTAGTCGGCCATCTTCTCCAGGTCTGCCCAGGGGGAGCAGGATACCCTTCTGAGGTTATGGTGATTTTTTACAATATGCCATCTTGGGTGAAGTGGTTCGCAGCAACCGTAGCATGTGAGCCCAAACCTCTCCATTATGGGCTTCTCATACGGAAATACAAACTCAGCATACATATCCGGCGATACATTGACAGTTTCCTGACTCTCCGTAAAACCCCACATATCTATTGTTCTTACCTTTCCTTTGAAATCCGGCTGGGGTAGTTTATCTGTATAGCCAAACCCTCCCGATCCTACATATGTTCCATCGTTATTCAGGCTCAGAAGTCCGTTCTCCTCGAGATAATCTAGTTTCTTCAGATGTCCGGTTGAAATGATTGAAAAGAGTTCTTTCAGCTCATCCGGATGATCTATAAAATCGTATAGAATATTGGTTATTCCTCTGAAGGTCACAGCAGGCCATGTGATCCCAAGAGACCACCACCATGTTCCCTTTAACCTGACCTCAAGGATCCCTCTGAATATTTCCCTTGCTGTTTCAAGGCACCAGTTCGTAACCTCCCAGTCTATTTCAAATACAGGCGAATGAAGTTTTTTAAGGTCTTTTTTGTAATCCTTGATTGGGGGATCCCACACATAAGAGCCGAGTTTGTCAGTTTGTTTATATTCGGCTTTAAGCCCCCAGTCATCGGGTGTTACCGTATAGGGTACATCAAATACCGGTTCTACCGGTTTGTCATCGCCCATTTCCTCTGCCCAGAATATCTCTTTTCTCAGTTCCATTTCCCATCTTCGTGGGATTTTGTTTTTGCATTCCATCTGCTTTTCGGTTATAATTTCGTTCCATCCATTTTCGGGATCACAAAAAATCAGAGGTCTCGTTTTTTCAAGCATATTGTGTTTTTTCCAGAGAGTTTTTATTTCTTCCATTTCAGGTGTTGTTGCCAGTTCTCGTACCTTCTCGGCAAGCTTTTTGAGAATGGTTTTTTCCTCTTCTGTTATCACAAGGTCTTCTTTTGTGAAGCCTGTGGTTATTTTACCAGCGGCAGTTTGATCAATGCCTGTAGAAGGACCACCCCCGTAGTTTTTCATTTGCAGCTTCTCTC
>CAZFGQ010000030.1:0-29939 GCA_964518675.1 uncultured Spirochaetota bacterium | reverse complement strand
ATTTTTGTATTGTTAAATATGGAAATTGCAATTTTTATCCAGAAATTTTATCATTGTTAAATACCTTATGGTGTTTTAGCTCATTTAATTTTTAATTGAGAATTTAAAAATGGGATTCTCTCTGGGGATTGTTGGACTGCCTAATTCGGGCAAATCAACTATATTTAATGCATTATCTATGGCCTCTGCGGAGGTTGCCAATTATCCATTCTGTACCATTGATCCGAATAGAGCTGTAGTACCGGTACCGGATGAGAGGCTTCAGGAGATCTCCAGAATTCTGGATAAAAGTGTTCCTATCCCTACCAGAATTGAGTTTTTAGATATTGCTGGGCTTGTGAAGGGAGCCAGTAAGGGTGAGGGACTGGGAAACCAGTTTCTGGCTCATATTAGAGCAGTTGATGCGATTCTCCATGTTGTTAGATGTTTTGAAGAAAAGGATGTACCCCATATATATGGGGATGTTGAGCCGATAAGGGATATTGAAATTATAAATACTGAGTTAATTCTCGCAGATATGGAGGTGCTGCAGAATAATATTGAAAAACTTAGGAAGAAAAAGATAGGTGGAGATAGAGAAGCGGGGAAAAGACTGGATACTTTAGAGAAAGCTTTTGAAGTGCTGAACTCGGGAAGATTTTTAAAAGATGTAGAATTTGATGATGAGGCGAGGAAAATCCTTGTGGAGTATGGTTTAATAACTCAAAAACCTGTTCTGTATTGCGCTAATGTAGGAGAAGACGAAAATGCACTCCAACATCTGGATAGGCTGAAAAAACATCTAGAAAATACGGTGGAAGGTTTGATCTCTGTTAATGGAAAACTGGAAGGTGAGATTGAAGAACTTGGGCTGGATGAGGAGGAAAGAAAGGAATATATAAAGGAAATGGGTCTTGAAACTTCAGGTCTTGAGAAGTTGATTAAAAAATCTTATGAGATACTGGAATTAATAACCTATTATACATCGGCAACCAAGCTTCAGGCGTGGACAATTAAAAGAGGCACAAAAGCAAAAGAAGCTGCTGGTAAAATACACACCGATTTTGAAAGAGGATTTGTAAAAGCCGAGGTTTACAATTACTCGGATCTTGTTGAAATGGGCTCCGAGCATGCAATAAAGGAGCGGGGAAAACTTAGATATGAAGGGAAGGATTATGTAATCCAGGATGGAGATATAGTCAGATATCTTTTCCATTGATTATTACTTAAAACATGGTAATGTTAGAAAGTAAAAAAGGAATCGAGCTATGAGAGAAGAAGATATTGATAGAGTTTACGCCGAGCTTCTAAATGGAGTGCTTGCTAGATACTGCAGCGAGCATGGTTTTGGAGAGTACCAGGATTATGAGTTTTGCGCATTTTATGCAATCAGGCAGAATGGAGAGAAAAAGATCGGGGCAATAAGCGGGGATCTCGACGAGGAGTTTATCAATAATGCATTGGATCTGCTCAAAAGGATCAAACCCTCCAAACCCTCTCGGAATAAAGAGGGCGGAATGGGGCTTGTGGATCTTTAATACCCAACATCCCGGGTGGTAATATGAAGGCCAAAACAATAACAAAACACGTGGTTGTTTTATCGGATAATGAGGCAAGACTTATATATCTTGCGCTAAGGCATATATCGAAAGAGGATCCCGAATCCTCCGAAGTGATAGGGCTGGATAGAAAAATGCTGGAGAAACTCGTTGGAGAATTTTACGAATTGTTGCGAATAAGGTGAAAGGGGGCTGGGTATGAGGCCAAATCTTAAAGGACAGGTAGCCCTTGTAACCGGGGCGGGAAGAGGCATAGGACGCAGTGTAGCTATAAGGATTGCCGATCTTGGGGCTCATGTGGTTCTTGCGGCAAGATCAAAAGAGCAGCTTGAAAAGGTTAGCGAAGAAATACGGGCTAAAAATAGGCTATCATCGGTATTCAGTACTGATGTTGGAGACGAAAAACAGGTTGAAAGACTTTTTAATTTCATAAAGAAGGAATTAGGAAGGCTTGATATCCTTGTAAATAATGCAGGTATAGGAAGGTTCGGTTCTCTGGTTGATTTTCCGGTAGAGAGTTTTGATGAACTGTATCGGGTGAATCTCAGAGGAGTTTTCCTGTGTTGCCAGCAGGCAATGAGGATTATGATGAGGGCTAAAAAAGGTTATATAATTAATATCTCAAGTGTGGTTGGGTTTAAAGGATATCCCAACCAATCTGCATATACGGCAACGAAGCACGGGGTTATGGGTCTTACCAAGTCTCTGGCGGTTGAAGCTCAGGAGTATAATATAAGGGTTTCTGTTATTATGCCTGGTGGTGTTGAAACTGATCTTGCAATGATAGCAAGACCGGATCTTGATCCAAAGATATTAATGTCACCTGAAGATATAGCGGATGCTGTGGAATATCTTCTATCTATTTCAGATAGAGCTGCTGTAGATGAGATATATATAAGACGTAAGAGTAGCAAGCCATTCTAGTAATTTAATTTTCTGCCTGGATATTTATACCCATTCAAAAGCAGTTGCTTTAAAGATTGCGTAAATCTCCATGCCGGGGTAAATTTTTAACTGATCTATTGCACGGGTTGTAATAAAACTTATCAGATTCAATTCTGATATACGAATCTCTACTTTAATAGTGTTATCATAGTTATCGTGGTACATACCTGTAATAAAACCTTTCAGAATGTTCTGGGCCGAGATATTTTTTACTTCCTTTGTGGAAATCACTATATCATTTGGTTTGATGATTGCCTTCAGTGTATTCTCTAAGGGACCGTTTTTGGAGGCATAGATACATTGCCCATCCGAAAGCACCTTTCTGAGAATACCTTCTTTTATTACTTCCCAGGGCCCTGGAATTACATTTTCCATCTCTGATGTAATTATTTTCCCTTCATGAAGTCTTATCAACCTTCTGCATGTTGACCTTAGCCAGTAAATATCATGACTTGCGATAATTATTGTTGGTTTTTCTTTTTCCCAGAGCCTGGTAATGGTGCTTTTGATTTTTACAATGCTTTCCTTATCGCATCCTGTCGTTGGTTCGTCAAGTATTATCGTGCTGGGGCTGGTGATGAGTCTTGATGCAAGGGCAACTCTCTGTGCTTCTCCCCCTGAAAGCTCATACCATTTTCTTTTCGAGTATTTCTCTGGTTTCAATCCAACTTCTGAGAGTGCCCTGTAGACTCTTTTTTTAATGGAAGACTTTGTGTCTCTTGATTTATGGGTTTTCTTAAGCGGGAATGCTACCTGTTCAAACACTGTACGCTTTAGGAGATATGGATTCTGAGGTAGTATTGATATTTTATTATTCAAAAATGAATTCTTCTCTTTCCCTGCTTCAACCCCATCTATGAGTATTGTTCCTGAGTCGGGAGATTCTAGAAGTGAAAGGATTTTAAGAAGGGTACTTTTACCACTGCCATTTTCACCCTGGATTCCAAGTACTTCTCCACGATTTATGACAAGCTCCTGGATATACAGATTAAATCCAGTAGGATAGCTTTTTTTCAGCTCTTTTATATGGTATTTAGGTGGAATATTGTAATGTTTAGAATCTCTCAATTTCAAACCCTTTTTTTGTAGATGTGTAGAAGTATGTTAATGAGAAGTGCAATTGCAAGGAGTACAACCCCCAGAGCAATTGCCCGTGCAAAGTTTCCACGCGTTGCTTCAAGTGCAATAGCGGTTGTTATTGTTCTGGTTTTCCATTTTATATTTCCACCCACGATTATAGATGCCCCTACCTCTGAAAATGCTCTTGCCCATGCGGTTATAATTGCCATGATTATCATGATTCTTATTTCGTAAATTGTTGCCAGAAAAAATTTAATCCCTTTAAGCCCGTAAGATTTTAATGCAATATACATCCGTTCATCTGCGTTTTCGATTGCAGATGATGTTAGAGCAATCACGATTGGAAGAATGAGAATTGTCTGTGCAATTATTATAGCTGGAAGTGAATAAATCAAACCGTACCCTCCAAACGGTCCATTTTTTGAAAGGAGTCCATAAACTACCAGTCCAACAACAACCGTGGGGAGAGAGAGAAGGGTATCAAATAGCACCTTCAGCTGTTTTCTCCCCGGGAAATCCAGGAATCCTATAACGAAACCAACTGGAAGACCAATTATACTGCTCAGGCAAATTGAAGATGTTGTTGCTTTCAGGGTTGTAAAGATTGCAGAAAAGGTTTCAGGGTCCCCTCTGAATAGGAGTATAAAGGCCTGGGCTATACCATGTATTATAAAAGACATTAACCTGTCCAGTTGTTTTTTATTTCTTTTGATACATGAAAAAGTAGTTTTCTATTATTTAATTCTATCGCTTTATAAATGCACGAATGTCAAGTTTTCTGAAAAATAGAAATCCTGATGCAAAATAGAACCAAAAATGTAGCAGTGCCGGCGAACTTCGAACAATTTATATCTATATCTTTTGTTTTTTTATTTTGAATTAATAATTTGCGTCTCATGATTAAAACTCGAGGTTCGACTTAAATTCAAAACAAAATTCGTTATTTATCTTAAAAGAGCGTATGAAATAAATTACATCTGGAGATGATAACCAGTCTATAAACTCTACTGCAATCTTAAACTTTGTATCCGGGCATTTTTCTGGATTAACAGCAATAGCGCTGTAAGGGTTATTTAAGAGTTCTTTATCCCAGGCCAACTCTCTTAGTCCAGTGCTATCTTTTTCAAGTTGAAGGAATCTTAGATATGTGGGTCTATCTGTCAGTGTATATGCTCCAATGTTGTCCGCTATTCTTAAAGTAGCAAGCATACCCTGACCACTTTCTACATACCACTCGTCTTTGAAAGGTGGTTTTAAACCAGCCATTTTCCATAGCCAGAGTTCTTTCACATTTGTACCGGAATGGTCTCCACGAGAGACGAATTTGGCCCTCTTTTTATATATCCTCTGAAATGCTTCAACGGGATTAAGTCCTTTTATGGATACTGGATCTGATTCCGGTCCAACTATGATAAACCAGCTTCTCATAAAGGTTTTTCTGTAAAAACCATAGCCTTCCTTAATGAACTTTTTTTCAAGTTCGGGTGCATGGACAAGAACCAGGTCAACATTACAGTTTTTAGCAGCTTCTAATGCCAAGCCTGTTCCCACTGATATCCATTCGAAACCCAAACCCGTTTTTTTCCTCCAAAGCTCATTCAAAGAATCGAGAAACCCTGTATTGTCTAGGCTTGTGGTTGTGGCGATGAGGAGTTTTTGTTCTTTTGGGAAAAGATTTTCAGGATGCTGAAGAGCAAATACCATTATTGCAGCAAAGATCAGTATCACTATTCGGTGTTTTGCAGAAATCATCCAGAGGTCTCCTTTTCTTTAAATTTGGTTTGACGTATAATAAGAGGAATTACAAAGTTTGCCTGATAATATCTATATTTCTAGCTGGTAAATACTAAGATTCTCAGATTCTCCACACAGTACAAGCTTCTCTTTTATTCCTTTTGGTATGTAATCAAGAAGTCTTTCAGTGATATAAAGCTTGCCATTTTTAGCAAATCTTTTCCCTATGTGGAACAGTGAGTTTATATCATCGGAAACAATGGTGCCTGTTTTTCCTCTTGGCATGTATATTGTGTTTCCCAGATGGAATACAATTCTGTAGGATATTGTAAAGCCAAAGTAGAGGTGTTCTATACTGATGAGTTTTCGGGATAAGATCAAACGCATTCCAGTAATTATTGGACTGAAAATGCCTCCACTAAATGGAAATATAATGACCCCTCCGCCATTATTCCAGATCCATATTCTTCCATCTATTCCTGCAATAGTTTTTTCGAGGAAATTATAAAATGAATTATAAGCCAGTTCGAGTTGGTGATCGCCTAACTTTGATTTAATTTTTTCCTGATTATCGATCTCTATAAACATCAGCCAGAAGGTATATTCCTTGCCAATCTGAATGCCTTCCCAGGAATTTGGTGTGGGAATGATTTTGGGTTCAATTTTACCTGAACTTTCTTTCAATCTAAGTTTATCCGAGACCCTGTTTTTTAACCTTGTTAATCTTTGATGATTTATGCCTTTTGATAGAAGTTCTCTATTTATGTAATCAAAGGCACCGTGAGACAAGACTCTGGCAGGATCTATTATTATTGATTCTGGATCAATGATTCCCCAGTTCTTGATTTTTTTGCGTTTTATCTGCTTTAGAAGTGAGATGAATTTCTTCCTATCAAATCCTGTAATATCTAGGTAGTAAAAACTCTGAGCAGGCAAATGTAATGTTTCCCTGTACAGGTAATCTATGGGGTGGGTTATTACATTCCATCCGGACTTTGATTTTACTCTCCTGAAGCTTTCTTCCAGCTTATTATTATCTGTGAATATTATTACCTCAAATGTATCCATTATGGCCTTTCAAGATTGATTTTAAATTATTATGTACTGTTACCGTCAGATTCGATAGCAGTAGAGTTTACCAATTTCGTTAATGTTTATCTGGTGAAATAGCTCTGCAATCTGGTGATCCAGCATCCTGAAACATGTGTTGGAGATTAAAACACTATTTTCATAATTTGATTTTGCTTCTATTAATTCAGTATAGTTAATTGTTTCACTTCTGATCTCGCTATAGTTGTGTTTGTATGAACATGGCCCGGTGTGTATCGCTATTCTTAATCTGATTTTTTCTGAGTCATGGTTCAGTATATTATATATGTATAATTCATGAAGTATCTCTATACCACAGAGGGCTGCAAGGTTGTTTTTTTTCCCGAAGAAGAATACTCCCAATCCTCCATCACCTTCCCAGTTCCATATTCTCCCGTTTCTTTTTTCAACCGAAAGTTGAACAATTGATCTGACATCCGAGTATACTTTTTCAACTGTTTGAGGAGAGTTTCTCCTAACAAAACCGGTGTTATCCACCATATCAACCCTGAGAAATGTAAAAATATATTCTTCATCTTCTCGGAGAATCCCCCAGTTCTGTGTCTTCCTTACTGATGGGTTCTCTACGAACATTTTAGATTCGTTATCGAATATATACCCGCATTTCTGGAGTTCCTTTCCTATTTCGCGCAGGTATGGGACCTGGTATCTTCTTCCCATAAGTCCTGTTTCTCTTATATCATAGAGAAGTTTTATAAATGGTAGAATTAATTCCCATTCGCACATATCTTTTACTATCTGATTTGCCGCATCACGGTTGGGGATTGCGATGTTTGTGGGAAAGCCTGTTCTCTCGTAGAGATTGTAATTGTTTACAAGTCTGCGCACGAGATGCGTCATTGTTCTGACATCCATAGATTCTGTAAGCGCCCTTGCAACCAGGTATCTCAGCCATCCACTTATTGCCATTTTATTCCCAGCGGTTCTATTATACCTTATATCTGTTTCAAAGAATAAGTTCTAAACTCAAAAATGTCAAGATAGCAGTCAAAATAAAGTTGATTGAAGATTTAACCTGAAAAGTTTATTGAATTGATTAATTTCAGGTTTCGGGATAAATTTTACAGAACTATATTTGTGGGAGGATTGTTATGCCTGCGATTGCCAGTCTTGAAGAGCTCAAGGCCATTGATGCCGGATTAAAAAAATTGAAGGAAGAGTTCCCCGAGGCTTATGAAAGGTTTGCTCAATTTTTCAGGGACAATAGGAGGATAGGATATAAAAACATTGTGAAACTTCTGATTGGTGAGGCAACTCCAGAAAAGCTCAAGGGGCTTGAATAACCATAAGGTTTTTTGTTTTTGAAAAGTTTCTATTTTTTGGGTTTATTGTTTAATAATCTTTCTTGGATCTAAAAGAATGAATAAACATAAATCTATAAAAGTCATACATATTTTTATTTTATGTACCATTTGTTTTTTCCTCTTTTACAGTAATATGGCTTTCCCGTTTGTGTTGAAGAGGGGTGAAAAAATTGTTATTGAACCTGATGAGATAATAAATGAGGATATGTACATCAGGGCAAGTGAGGTTGAAATAAATGGGACGATTAATGGAGACTTGTGGATCGTTGGTGGGGTAATCTCAATAAATGGACAGATAAGTGGTAATGTTTACATAATTGGTTCATCGATTTCTTTTGGTGGCGTGATCGTTGGAGGAATTAAGGTTGTGGGAAAAGATATTTTTATATCCGCCGAGGTAGGGAAAGATGCTTTTTTACTCGGTTCTCAGATAATTATCAATAGAGACACATTTGTTGGTGGTGATGTGGTATTTGCGGGAAAAGAGGTCGATGTAGAAGGTATTTTCAAGAAAAATATGTATGGAGCTGGAAAAAAGATTATAATAAATAGCAGTATTGATGGTGAATCGAAGTTCTGGGCAGGTGATCTGGAGCTCAGGTCCAGAACAAAAATTGGAGGAGGTGTATTTTACAGAAGTAATAAAAATGCTGTTGTATTTCCTGGTGCAGAGATAAAAGGTAAGATTATGAGAGAGGCCCCTGATGGGACCGGGCCTCGCAGATCATTATTTTCCTATTTACTCAAAATTAATCCATATATATGGATGTTTGTGAGGTTTCTGTCGGGTCTTATAGTGGGAATCTTTTTTATTCTTTTCTCTCCCAGAGTTATAAACAGAGTGGCAAACACAGTTTATGAGAAACCAATTCCCAGTTTTTTGTGGGGTCTGTTAATTGCGGTGATTGTTCCTATTTTTAGTATTGTAGCGTTTGTTTTTATTGTTAGCATTCCTGTTGCGCTGATTTTAATATCCATATATACAATGGTTGTTTCGGCAGGAATCGTGGGTTTTGAAATATTTATTGGGAGATTTTTATTGAGGAAAAACAGATTCGATGTGGAGAAAAAGGTTCTATTAATTTCCTTTCTCGTTGGTCTTGCCATTTTAAGTCTTGTGAGATTTATTCCAGTAGTTGGTCCAATTTTATTGATTTTAGTTTTGATTATTGGTAGTGGTGGAGTGGTGAGTGCATTTCAGGGAATGAGAAAACGGGGCGAGATAGATATAAGGACGTAGGATTTTCAGAAGAATGCTTCCAGTCTCTGTTTATCAAAGTGGTATGGAATCCTACCTTTGAAATCCCCTGTTATAAAGATGCATTTGTATAGGGCCTCGGTTTCTGGACCAAGGGGAGAATAGCTTGCAACAATAAAGAGGGCATCTTTTTGGAAAAGTAAAGCGTAGTGGGGACGATCTATACAGATTATTCCAAAAGGTATATTTATTTTCTGCAGGAAATCAGCCCAGTTAACCTGCCTTTCGTTTGCAAGACCGAGTATCGCCAGATCGCATTTTTGAAGTTTTTCATAGGAGTCAAATATTCTCCTGTAGTTTTCCATTTTATTTGGATAGTATCCTATATCAATAACATCCCAGTCTGGAAGGAATCTTTTTAAATGGAATGTAAAACTATCGCTTGGAGAGAGAATTATGCCTTTTAGCTTATTTTTTCGAAAGTATTTGAAGAAATCGGGGAGTTTCATGTCGAACTTTTTACTTATCATTGTTATACCATTTCTGGCTGCTTCCTCTGTTTTTTTAACGGCTTTTGAATATGCATAATTGTAGTCTGGGTCATTGTTTTTAATTGAGTAGTAGGTGCCCAGATACTTCTTTTTTAATTTAATGATTCTCAAAACTTTTCTATCGAGTTCCTCAGTGCTGAGAAGCCCATTTTCAAAAAGGTGCTTTGCTTTTTCCAGCAATTCCATCTGTTTCTTCTTGGTATGGGCGACAAGGAGCAAATCGTTACCGGCATTGAATGCAAGCTGAAAGGCACCTGCAATACTTTCTGCGAAACCTTCAGCTCCTTCCATTTCTAGGTCATCAGTTACTATGACCCCGTCGAATCCCAGATATGATCTGAGAAGATCGGTAATGATGTACTTTGAAAAGGCGGCAGGGTAAAATGGATCAATACTTGTGTATATAATATGGCTTACCATGACCCCATCGAGTTTATCCTCGGAAATTAATCTAACGTAAGGATAAAGATGGGTTTCTATTAATTTATCTAGTTTTATATCGACATTTCCAACTGCTATATGCGAATCAAAACTGCTCATACCATGTCCTGGATAATGTTTTACCGTTGTAACAATTCCGAGCTTTCTGTGTTCTTCGATAAAGGCTCTGTTCATTTTAAATACTACTTCTGGATCTGATGAATAAGACCTCGTTGCAACCACACGGTTCATTGGAGAGGTAAGTACGTCAGCAGAAGGTGCAAAATTCATATTTATTCCAAGGTTAAAAAGCGTTATGGCAATTAATCTTGATGATTCTCTACAGTACTCTATATTTCCTGTGGCTCCAATCAAACCTGCAGAAGGAGCAAGGTGGATACCATCATATCTGATGTGGTTTACCGTTCCACCCTCCATATCAGTGGCAATGAATGGAGGGATACCATGCTTCGAGCTGGATGTTAATAAATTGATGTTTTCGGTTAGTTCCTGTAGCTGTTCTCTTGATTCTACATTTCTAAGAAAGATTTTAATATTTCCGAGTTTTCCGCTTCTCAACCAGTACTGATAATCTTTATCTAATTTTTTACCCCAGAAACCAAACATGAGAATCTGGCCAATTTTTTCCTCAAGTGTCATCTCTTTCAGTATTTCTTCTGGTGATGATTCAAAAAAATCAGAGAAAATTGGTTTTCTAGAACTGAATGCGGGGTTGCAGGGAAAAATAGAGATAAAAATAGTTAGCAGAATTAAGCCTATCGTTGGAAAATATTTCATCTCTATGATAGCTTACCTTTTAGACATATCACTTTTTCGTTCACTATTAAACAAATTTGATTAGAGGTATGCAGCTACTAATTTTAGGTTAATTATCTAATGAGTACTTTTTTAATTATCAGAAATAGATATAAGGCTTGAAGTGACAATTTTCGGGTTAAAACAGAAAGCCCAGAGAGATGCTTTTAATAACTCTCTGGGCTTATTGAATCAAACTTTTTACTATTTAATCTTTGTAATTTTTAGGTTATCCAGGCTTAGAGAAACGCTATTCATTCTGAATGAAAAATAGTTCCCTGGCTTTACAGGGCCTCCCAGATAGAATGAGTAGTAGTATCTGTCAGGATCAAGGGGATCGTAGAATCTGCCCTCACCAGTGTCAAGGTTTATCATTATCTTAATTGGGACAGTAGCATCGAGATATTCGTACTTTAAGTATTCCTCTCTTACGGGGAGCATGTCACCGTATGCAATCGGATCCGAACCAGGGAAAATTTTTGTATAAAGTCCCATGTTAGTCAGGCCTTTGCTCTCGTATACCTGGATGAATGCACCTGGATATCCGTAGGTTTTGGGATCCCATGTTATCCATCCCAGCAGAGATTGTCCGTTACCCCAGCTTCTTACCCTGCTCGGATTATTGACGCAGATATGTATTCCGAAACCAGCATAGTCATCTTCACCACCAGCCACATATCTGAGGTCAAACTCATAGAGCATTGTTCCGGACTGCTTAACCGGTACTGTGATCATTGCCATTGTTTCTTTGGTGTCTGTTTGATAAAGTCTGCCTTTCATTACCTTCCAGTCTCCAGCGGTGGCCCACCATCCTGAGAGGGATGCAGGTGATGAAAAGGTTTCATCCAGAAGTACAGTTTGCGAAAATAATGCCATTGGAACGAGGATGAACAGAGCAACCAGTAGAAAGTTTACTAATTTCATTCTTCGACCTCCTTTAAATGATTAAAAGTTAATAAGTTACACTATATTCCCATTATGCGTTTACATCGGTATTATGTCAAGTTATTTTTTCTATATTATAAATAAATTAATTAAATCAAATTATGATTTTGACTCGTATTTTTGAGATTTTTCTGAATTGACTTTTTCTACTTTTTAATGAAGTTGATGTTTAAGGAAGTTCGAACTCAGAGATTTTAAAGGTTTTTAATTACCTTTACTGAATTCGGTGTTAGGGATTATTATTTTGATTGGAGGTGCAAAAATGTATTATGGCTGGGGGAGTCAGGACTCTTTTTTGAGTGAGTCAGAGGTGACCGACATAATTCTGAATGTTATTCCTCCTTCGAGTGTTAATGGAAAAAAGATACTCGTGTTAACTCCTGATAGGACTCGTACTTTTCCACATGGTATGTTTATCAGAATATTTGTGAAGGCATACGGTAGGATTGCTAAAAAAATAGATTTTATGGTGGCGCTAGGAACCCACAGAATTCTTACAGATAGGGAGCTTGAAGAATTATTTGAGGTATCTGAATTTAGAGCTCTCCTTACCGATAGGGTATCATTTTTAAACCACAGGTGGGATGTAGTTTCTACTTTCAAAAAAATTGGTTACCTTGGTGAAGATGAGATAAGGAGCTTTACTGAGGGAATTTTTTCTGAAGAGGTTGAAATCACAATAAATAGAGCGGTTTTTGAATACGATTTGATAGTGATTCTTGGACCTGTATTTCCCCATGAGATTGTGGGGTTTTCGGGAGGATATAAGTATTTTTTTCCGGGCATATCAGGTGGAAAATTCCTCCATTTCTTTCATTGGTTGGGTGCAGTGATTACAAATATGAAAATAATTGGAAGGATTGATACTCCCGTGAGGCGTCTCATAAACAGGGCTGCAGAGTTTTTGGAGCTCAATATAGTGGGTATCTCAACGGTACTCGATATGGATAGAAACCTTAAGGGATTGTATGCCGGGGATGTAAATGATGCCTGGTTGAAGGCAGCCGAGCTCTCATCACTGATCCATGTAAAGAGAGTACCCCATCCTTTCAGACTTATTATTGGTGTAACTTCGGATAAATATGATGAACTCTGGACAGGTGGAAAGACAATGTACAAACTTGAGCCCGTGGTTGAGAATGGTGGAAGGCTCATAATTTATGCTCCGCATTTAAAAACCATATCATATACATGGGGAAAATATCTTCACAAAATTGGGTATCATATCAGAGATTATTTTTTAAGTCAGATGGAACGTTTTCGAGATATTCCAAAGGCTGTGCTTGCCCACTCAAGCCATGTTAAAGGAACTGGTATATATCAGAACGGAATCGAAGAGCCAAGAATTGATGTGATTCTGGCTACATCTATTCCAGAGAGTGTTTGTAGGGAAATAAACCTTGGCTATTTAAACCCTGAAGGGTTAAATCTGGATGAGTTAAAGAATCGTGAAGAAGAGGGTATTCTTGTGGTAGAAAATGCAGGTGAGATATTATACAGATTAGAAGATGATATATAAAGTAAAGGAGATGAAAACTATGGCTCCAGGACTTATTACAGTTGTTGGAAGTGCAAATATGGATCTGGTAATGAGTGTTCCAAGGTTTCCACGACCCGGAGAAACCCTGCTGGGTGGTAAGCTCTCAGTGGTTTGTGGTGGAAAGGGTGCTAACCAGGCTGTAGCTCTAGCGAGGCTTGGGGCAAATGTTGAGTTTATCGGATGTATAGGGAGTGGAGGTTTTGGAAATGATGTGGTTTCCATTATGGAGAAAGAGGGTATAATTCTTGATAATCTTAAAATTACGAAGGAAGCCCTGACAGGGGCTGTAATAATTTTTGTTGATCCTGATGGTGAGCATGTTATGGTCCCCGACTATGGAGCAAATCTTAAATTAGCACCTGATGACATAAAGGAAAGAGAAAATGAGATTAGAAAATCCTCTCTGATTATGCTACAATTTGAGCTCATGGAGGAAACCAACCTTACTGTGGTTGAGATTGCACGAAAGTACGGGATTCCTTATATGGTAAATCCGGCACCACTGGTTTATAGAGGTGAAGATATAATTAAGGGTGCAGAGATTCTTACCCCAAACCTTGCAGAAGCTATAGAGCTTGTAGGAGCGGAATTGAGTTTAGATTTTGTTGGAGAGGATTATTCCAGCTTATCCATTGAAGATGTATACAGGCTTGGTGAGAAACTGCTGGATCTGGGACCCAGGAATGTGGTAATAACGCTTGGCAAAAATGGTTCCGTATTTGTTTCAAAAAGTATTCGGAAACATTATGGGGTTTTCAGGGTGAAACAGGTGGATGTTACAGGCGCAGGAGATGCGTTTAATGCTGGTCTTGCATATAAGCTTTCATTGGGAGATAGTATTGATAGTGCTATAAAGTTTGCATCTGCAGTTGCGGCGATTGCAGTTTCCAGAATGGGTGCGCAAACCTCATTTCCAGCAATTGAAGAAGTGAAAGAATTAATAAATCAACCAGGTTCTATGTAATTTTTACTTCTCTATTCAGTTAATATTTGATAAATATGAATTATGAAAGTAAAAAATCTACATGATTGGAAACTGAGTCCAAAGGAAGCAGTAAAACTTCAGGAAGAACTACGGACGAAAGTGGTTCTCAGGGATGAGTTTAAGAATATTAGAACAATAGCGGGTTTCGATGTGGGGATTAGAAGAGGGAAAGATCCCAAAAAAAAGTTGAGAGGCATTGGAGCATGCGTAATTATGAGTTATCCTGATCTGAATATTATGGAAAACCATATCATAGTTACAGATGTTGATTATCCTTATATTCCTGGACTTTTAAGTTTTAGAGAACTGCCAATTATTATTCCTCTTCTCGAAGAGATAGAGAATGAACCTGATCTTATAATGATGGACGGGCAGGGAATTGCACATCCCAGAAGGTTTGGACTTGCTTCACATGTGGGTGTAATACTGGATAAACCGAGCATTGGATGCGCCAAATCACCCCTGATAGGTGAATACGAAGAACCTGGGCTGGAATCTGGTTCTTATAGGTATATTTATCATGAAGGCGATGTTATAGGCGCAGTGTTAAGGTCGAGAAATGGAGTAAAGCCTATATATATATCGCCTGGGCATAAAATCACAGTGGAAACCTGTATTGATATTGCATTAAATTGTTGTAGGGGGTATAGGTTACCTGAGCCTATACGGGAAGCACATAAATTGACGAGAGGGAGGTATGAAAATTAGGATGAGAGTAGTAGGAATATCTGATGTTCATGGTCATACTGAGAAACTAAGTACCATGGTGGATTACTTCAGCCAGGGTGATGTGGTTTTAATTTCTGGGGATCTAACAAATTTTGGCCATGAGTTTCAGGCTTCCAATGTGATTAGTATTGTAAAGATGAAAAACAAAAACGTTTTTGCAGTGCATGGTAACTGTGATTATCCTGATGTCAGGTTCTTCCTTGAAAAAGAGGGTGTTAGTTTACATGGAAGGATTGTTGAATATGAAGGTATAATTTTTACCGGGATAGGTGGTTCACTCCCGTGTCCTGGTAGAACTCCAAATGAGTATGCTGAAAGTGAAATAGAAAATATTCTCAATGGTATTGCTGAAAAAATCCCATCAGGTTCTAAAGTTGTTTTTGTAACTCACGAACCCCCATATGATACGATGTGTGATTTGACAAGAGCAGGCCAGCATGTGGGAAGCAGAGCGGTTAGGGATTTTATTGAAAAAGTCAGACCATTACTGGTAGTTTGTGGACATATACATGAATCCAGGGCAATCGATGAGATTGGAGAAACAAAAATTGTAAATCCTGGCCCTATTATTGATGGAGTTTACATGCTTTCTGAGATCAAGGGAGTATTAAAATCTGTTAAATTAATAAAAGGAGAAAAAGTAATCACCGGGGAATACTAGATTCTCCTTACTTTGATAGCCGTAGTCATATATTCCATTTTTTTGCTAAATGAAAATCACTGTCTAATACTCGATTCTCTGTAAGATTGACGGAGGTTTGAAAATAGATAATAAAAGGATTGGCACATAGTGCTAAAACTGATAAATTCGATATTAAAAGCACTATATCCGAATAGGTGTATATTTTGTAATGCAATTTTGGATGAGGGATGTGTTGTATGCGCTGATTGTATTTCTGAGATATACTTTACAATCAGTAATACATGCAGTAGATGTGGAGCACCCCTTACAGAATCCCAAAGTGATGCCCAGTGTTGTAAGCAGTGTTGTTCTTATACATTCAGTTTTAACAGAAACGTTTCTCTTGGAATATTTGATGGGAAATTGAAAACGCTGATACATCAATTTAAGTTCAATAAAAGGCGTTGCCTTAGCGAAATTTTTGCGGATCTATTTTACAGAAATTACGGGAAATATATACAAGAGCACGAACTTCTTGTGGCCGTGCCTGTTACCAAGAAGAGGTTTTCTGAACGGGGTTTTAATCAATCGGAGTTGATTGCCAGAAAATTGTCAGCAAAAATGGAAGTTAGGGGAGCTGGGGTAATTGAATATTTCAATACCTTAATTAAAAGAAGAGGTAACTCTATTCCACAATCTGAAACCAGAACCCTTGAGGAAAGAATTTACGGGCCGAAAGATAATTTTTTTGTAAATAGTAGATTTATAGATGTGGTTAATAATAGATCAGTTTTACTTATTGATGATGTTCTTACCACTGGAACAACAGCCTCTCTGTGCGCTGAAGCTCTCAAGGAAGCGGGAGCAAAATTGGTAAATCTTCTCACAATTGCAAGGTCTTTAAGGCACACTGCATAGTTTACATTTATAGAAAAAAACCGATAATAAAGTGAAAATAAAATTAAAAATTGAAATACTCCCCAGTTCAAAAATCAGGGTTAATTAATGGCAAGACTCATTGTAAGGTATCCAGACAATAGAATTCAGGAAGTAGAGTTTGACAAGCCTGTATTCAGGATAGGATCGTCTGAAGATAATGATCTTATAGTCTCTCATGAGGAAGTGGAGGCTCATCATGCAGAGATTACTAATGAAGCGGGCGCTTTTTTCATTAAAAATCTCTCTGAAAGGGAGAATACCACGGTCAATGGGAAAAAAATTGACAGGATAAATCTGAATTATGGTGACAGAATTGCTCTGGGCCCCGTTATATGTCTGTTCTATCCAGAAACCAGAAAGAAGGTTGGTGCAAGACCTAAATTGTATATGATTATAGGTGGAGGTGGTTTAATTATAATTGTGAGCATAATTATGGTTTTTTACTTCACAACAAGGCAGATTTCCACTGTTGTTGGTGAAAAAATGGCACTTACTGAGATAGTTGGAGAGGCTCCCAGCCTAGAAGAGATAACTGGTATTACGTCAGCCGGGAAAGAACAACCGCCTGTTGTGAAAAAAGTTGCCCCTAAATTGAAGGAGATGAAACCTGAGAAGGAAATTAGGCCAGAAGCTGCGGGAAAACTTCTCGAAGCAAGACGAGGTGTGACTCCACAGCCGGAAATAATCTCGGAAAAAAAAGGTCTCGTTGCAAGACTTTCCACTTTATTTCAAAGAAGGATGGTAGAGCTTCCAGAACCCACGCCTGAGGAAATTCAGAAAAGAAAAGCTGTTGCGGTTCCCAGAGGGTTGAGAAGGTTGTTTTTTAGGAAAATCCCTATAGTAGTATCACCTGAGTTGACTTTTGAACAGGTTCAGAAACCTGGATTTAAGGGAACAGGGGGAATGAAGGGAGAAGCTCCTCCAGCACAGGAGGGTCAACCTTCTGAAGGTAAAATGGAGGCCTTTCCCGGTGAGGAAACCCTGCCTGCAACATCCGCTGAAGAGGTTTCAGTAAGCAGGGAGACGGGATTTTTTACCAGGTTTTTTGTAAATCCAATGAAGCGTCTTCTGGGTGGAGGTAAAGGAGAGGAGGTTATTCAGCCTGGGATAGGTATTTCTGGTGAGGAAGTCCCTCCTGTAGGTACAGGAACAACTCCATTGGGAGCGGGCGAAACTCCGCCACAAACTACAGAAGAAGTTCGACCCAGCGTTGAAAAACCGGGAAAGGAAGAACTTTTAAAGTTGGCAGATCCCATTGCTTACCTGAAATCTATAGAGCTGTCAATCTTTAAGCAGGAGAGTTTTATTGAAAAACCAGTTTATTCCGAAGAAGAAATTCTGGAATATACGAGGGAGAGGTTGATTGGTGGGGTTGAATTATCGGAAGGTGAGAATATAAACACCGGAATAGTGTGGGAATATCCTGGTGGTGTCCTACCGGAAGAGACAGGTGAGAAAATTCATATTTCAAACACGGGAACAATTGGTGAGATGAATGGAGATAAGACTCCGGATTTTATGTTTGGATCAAGAGAAGGAATTCTTATTTCACTTAATGGGATTGATGGTACTGAGATAATAAGAAAGGATTTTAATTATGAGTTTTTTGAACCTGTTTATTTGAGTGAGAAAAAATTGACGAGCTTAATTATTTCTGGTGTTGGTGGCAGGATAGAAGCGTATGACAGAAATCTCAATCAACTATGGGTATTTGAGGAAAAGAATGGTCTTGCCTCGCAACCCCTTGCAGTTGACTTAAATGGTGACGGCTTTGATGATCTTGTATATCCAACCATTAGCATGGAAGTTTTTGCTATAGATGGTAGAACGGGGCTGGAATTGTGGAGATTTTTTGATCTTGGAAGTGAGCCCCTCTGGGCTCCTGTAGGAAGTGATATTAATGGAGATGGAGTAAGGGATGTTCTGATTCTAACAAGGGGTGGCAGGCTACATGCTATTGATGGGAAATCTGGATGGGGCCTGTGGGTGGCTGAAATTTATGGTCTTCCAGTTGGACCACCACTGATTATGGATATTGATGGTGATAGGAAAGATGAAATTCTATGTTTAACTAGAAGGGGAATCATTACCGTTTTTAATGTTAAAGGGGAGCCATTATTTACATATGAGCTGAAGAGAAAATTTCGTGTAACACCTTCCGGGGGAGATTTTGATGGTGATAAAGTGCCTGAAATAGCCCTTGTGGATGTAAATGGAGTGGTTACAAGTTTTGAACCTATTACGAGGAGAATTGATTGGGAGCTGGAAACCGAGGATACGAACATTATTGGAAGAATTGCAGTAGGGGATACTAATTATGATGGTATCACTGATATTCTTTTTAATTCACTTTCTGGCTTGTTATATGTTTTGGATGGAAGTTCAGGATCTATACTTGCACAGCATAATCTTGAAGACTATATTCTTTCTTCTCCCCTGGTATATGACATAAATGGAGATAAAATGCCGGAAATAATTGAATCAACTTATTCTGGTAAAGTAATGGCAATCCGTGTTGGAGAATCAAAACCGGGATTTTTTTCAAGAATAATAACAGGAAAGCCCGGTTTCTGGGCTTCGGTAAATGGTAATCCTTTGAATACGGGCTATAACAGGTATTCCAAAATTAGCTTATTCGGGAAATAGAATGAGAAAATTAAGAATAATTCTTTTTATAGTACTATTCTACTCTTTTTTCTTTGCATTTTTCGCGGGGTCGACAAAAGAGCGTAAGGAAGAGAAGACAGCCACTGAAGAAGCCCCTTTAGAGGAAAAAGTCGAAACCCCTGAAGGTGTGGCGGAAGAGAAACCCACGGCCATACAGCAAATTCAAATTCCTCCGGAGCTGAGTTTTAATGAAAAAGCAGAAGAGGAAAAGAAACTTGGAAAAATTACTGGCAGGGTTATAGATGAGTCTGGTAATCCTGTTTCCGGTGCTTATGTTTATCTGTATGATCAAAATGGCAAACAAATTGCAACTGTTAAAACAGATGAAAAAGGCCAGTATGTATTTAAAGACCTGGAGGAAGGAGAATACAGGATTAAAATTGAATATCCTGGCTTTTCAGCTCCTGTCGAAATTCCTATAAAAAGGAAAGAAGTTACAAGAAGAGCTCCAATTCCTACGGGTCTGAGGCTTGAAGAAATCCCAACGGGGATTGGAGAGCCCAGTATAGTACGAGCAACCTGGGATAGGATGGAAGGAGTTACTGGTTATAAAGCTCAGATACTTCTCAGAGGTGAGAGGACTCCTCTTTTTGAGTATCCCGATATTGTATCCAATTACTGTGAGTTTGGTAATCTGGAGGAAAATACCGAGTACCAGGTGAGGGTTTTTTCAAAAAATGAAAGTGGTTATTCTATATCCTACGCTTTGAGATTTATAAAGACAATTAACAAGCCTCCGTTGCCTCCCCATAGTCTTGTTGTGTTGGATGCAAAGAATAACAGGGTTGAACTTGCATGGGGAGAATCTAATAGTAAAGATCTGATGGGATATCTTATACAGGTAAAGAAAGATGGTGGAAAGTATCTTTACTTCACCGGCAGTGGTCTTTCATCTGAAGTAAAAGATGCTTTAATAATAAAAAACAGGCCAGATGAATATGGTCTAATCGGGTTTAGTATAGATGGTTTTGGTAATAATAGAAAGCCGATAATTGAAAACCTCATACCATATTCATTCAGGGTTTTTTCGATAGATAAAGGGAGGAATATCAGTAAACCTTCCAACACTGTTGAGGAAATTGTGCTGAAAGATACCGTCCCCCCAAAACCTCCTACTAATATTAAGTACCAATTCATAAAAGATAATGTTGTTAGAATTACCTGGGATTCTCCTGATACTGATGTTGCAAAGTTCAGGGTCTATTATGGCACAGAGCTCGGAAGATGGGATGGAGTAATATATACGGGAGAAAAAAATTGTGAACTCAGAATAGAGAAAGAACTTCTTGAGGAAGGTAGCCTGTATATCGTTGTTAATGCTATAGATAAAGCCGGAAATGAGAGCGGAGTAAAACCAGTGGTTAAGCAGACAACAGTTTTAGATGCTGAAGAGGTAGAGGAAAATATTGTTATAACTGATGAAGACATTTACAAGGATTATGCAGTAGCGATAAAAAAGGTAGAAAAGAAGCCACCTCAAAAGGTTGTTAAGAAAAAGAAGATTATCAAGAGGCCTCCACCACCGAAGAAGTATGGATTTGATTATCTGGCACGTAAGGGATACAGGATTAAAAGTGGTGAAACTGCAATTGTAAGTGGTAAGCATAAAATACCTCAGGATATATTCATCATTGTTGATAATGGGGGAACATTATTCCTTGATGAAGCCGAATTAATACCGGAAAGGCGAGTATGGGGCGGGATAAGATACCTGAATGGTTCTAAAGGCTCTATTGATAGTAGCATTGTGAGAGGAGCTTTGAATGGAATCGCGGCAAGTGGTGTCGGTGAACTTATTGTTAAGAATACGGGAGTCTATGAGTGCAAGGATAAGGGGATATATATAAAGAATGGAAAAGCGGAGCTCTTAAATGTTGATGTTGAATCAAATGGGACTGGGGTATTGGCAGAAAATGCTAAAATAGTGATAATCGACTCTGTATTTAAAAATAATAATAAGGGTTTTCTTTCATTCGGATATGATGCCAGGATTTCAGGTTCGATTTTTGAAAGGAATAAGCAGTATGGCATAAGAGTTTATGGGAAGGCGGTTATTGCCAATTGTATAGCCAGAAATAATCTTGTCGGGATGGTTTTTGAAAAGGGAAAAGGTAAGGCCAGTCTTGTACAATCCACAGTTTCGTCCAATGAGATAGACGGCCTTGTTGTTTCAACTTCAGAACTGGAGATCAAATATTGTAATATTTCGAATAACGGGAGGAATGGTATATACGTAAAAGGGAATGAAGAGCCATTAATAACTCAATCCGATATCATCAGTAACGGAGAGTATGGAGTGATAGGAGGAGGAAGGGTAATAGAATGTTTTGTTGCATATAATAATGGTAGCCCCTATATTGATGACACCGGAACTAAGGGAACTCCTGATAATGTCAACACATCTTCCTCCTCGGGAATGATAAAACAGATATATTTGGTGGATTTTATTGATAGATTATTATCGTCATCAGCAGTCAAATAGCTCATAGAGAGTAGTGGTCTTTTTATATGAATCAAAGGTAATCTGAGTGGAGGATAATGGAACAAATAAAAAAAATATTATTCAATAAGATAGACCCATTTATACAGTTTTTAAAGTTTACCAAAAGGTCGTTCATCTTTCGGGTGACAATTGTGGGCATATCCTGTACTTTTTTTCTTTTCGCCATTTTTTCTTTTATAATTTTCAGATATTACTCGGATTTGGTGCATAAATTTTACTCATCCCTCCTTGAGAGTGTATACCTATATGCACCTTACTTCGTTAAAACTGAGAGCTACAATGAAGATTTTGTATGGGTATGCAGAAAGTTAAAGGAGAAAGAGGGAATCGAGGAAGTGTGGGTGGTTGATAGGTCTGGTAGACTTATTTACCATACCGATGAAAAAATGAGGGATATTTTTACTGGAAAGAGATTGCCAGAAGAATATAGAAGAAGCGTCGAAAAAGTATGGAATTTTTCTGATGGATACCCAGTAGTTGAGTTTTTAAAAGCAGGTTCTCTTTTTAAAATCAGGTCTTCTATTCCCCTGTATATTACTGGAAAGAGCATGTATGATTTTATCCTTGGTATTGATGCGGATCGATTTTTAATGCCGGGGAATTTCCCCGACAGAATATTTCTATACCTGCTTATAGGTGGATTTATTTTGACAGCTGCAGTGGTATTTATCCCTCTTTATTTTTGGGTTGGCAACCTTATTGATGATCTCAATACAAATGCAAGGGTTCTGGCCGGTTCTCTTGAAACAGAAATTACAAGGGGTTTGCCTTCTGTAGAGGGAGTGAGAGGGGAAGAGGCGCCCGAAGAAGTACCCATCGAAGAAGCACCTGTTGAAGAAAAAGCTGGAAAGCTCGAGAGAAAACCTCAGCCAGAGGAGAAAAAAGGGGAGGAAGTGGAATTGGCGGAGGAAGAAGCGGTTGGTGAGAAATTGAAGGTAAAAAAACCGGCGAGGGAAATGGCTGAGGAAAAAGGAAGAGTTGGAGAGGGATTGGTTGAGAAAAAGATTCCACCTGCCATGCTTCTAATAGATAAAAAACAACAGCTATTACAGAAGAGAAAGGTAGCAGCTAAAAACCTTCATTTAGCCAGCTTTTCATTGAGAACAAGAAGCCCATATGGCAATTACATTCTTTATAACAAAAAGAATGATAGTCATCTTTACGTTAATTTATTATGTGTGGAACGGGAAATTGAGAAAGCCTTAACCTGGCTTGATAAAGTATCTAGAGAAATAAACAGAGTTTTCCAGGAAATCGATATAATACATGAACTGCCGGTTTCTCTGAATGATTGGTTGTTGGAAGAGAAAGAAACTCTGGATTTTTCTTTTCTATTTTTTAGTGAATCTAATGGGAAATTGGTTTATTCATCCCTGGGTTCTTCAAGCGCATGTTATGTTAAGGCTAACTCGGATAAATTGAAGGAGATCGTGCTGAGCTTACCGAAAGCTGGTTCTGTAACTACGGATGAGTTGAAGGATCTCTATAAATATGGGGAAATAGATTTTGCTGGTGGCGACATTTTGTTTTTAATACCCCATGCTGAGGTCGGTCAAAGAGTGGGTGTTGATTTTATAAAATTGTTGAGCGATGAAGTTGAAGTTTTAAAAACTCTTGATGTGGAGAAGATAATTTCACATATTCAGGAGAGACTTGAAGAAAGAATAACTGATAGAAGATCTGCACCTGAGGTAGGATTTGTTGCAGTTAGATTCATTTAATTTTTCTTGACTATGATGCCAATTATTGGTAGGTTTTTTGTGTATTGTGACCTGGAATTTTAAAGAGTCGTGTAGCGACTCTTTTTTTATTGTATTTAACAGGTTTTGGAAAATTGATGGATTCCCTTGTAAAATTACTTATTGATGAATTAGAAAAGATCACAGAGCCCCAGGGTATAGATGTAGTAGAACTTAAAGCCTACAGAGGAAAAGGTGGTTTGAATATTGAAGCGGTAATATATAAAGAGAATGGCGTTACAATCGATGATTGTGAACGCATTACGAGACTTTTCAATGCGAGACTACAGGTTTTTGAACCTTTAGAAGAAGAAAATTACTTTTTACAGATTTCTTCCCCGGGTCTAACCAGAGAACTTAAAACTCCCCGAGAATTTGAGATATTCAAGGGTAGAAAAATAAAAGCAGTAGTCGAAGATCTGGAAAGATCCATGAAGGGTAGCCGTGTAATCCTGGGGATACTTAAGGGCTTGGATGGAGAGGCAGTAACTTTTGAGGTAGACGGGAAGGATATTGTATTCCCCATTGAAAAAATAAGAAAAATAAAACTAAACGGCTAACAGGAGGTATCATGTCTGAAGAGTTTGCCGAAGCTGTTAAACAGCTTGTTGCAGATAAGGGCATTTCTGAGGATCTAATTTTAAAGACCATAGAAATGGCGCTTCTCGCGGCTTATAAAAAGAAGTTTGGAACCGCATCCAATGCAGAAACGGTAATAGATGAGGATAAGCATATAGTCAAAATATACTCCAGGAAAGCGATAGTTGAGAAAGTTAAGGATAGTGTGTTTGAGATATCTCTTGAAGAGGCAAAAAAGCTGCATCCGGGAGCCGAGATTGGAGATGAATTGCTAATTGAAGTAAAACCTGAGGATTTCGGAAGGATTGCAGCTCAGACGGCAAGACAGGTTGTAAGGCAAAGATTGAGGGAAATAGAGAAAGATATTGTGTATAATGAATTCAAACAACGTGAAGGTGAGTTGATTGTGGGGTATTTCCAGAGAGAGGTAGGGGGTAATATATATGTGAATCTTGGGAGGGCCGAAGGGTTACTTCCTAAAAGTCAGCAATCACCCAGAGAACATTATAAGCGTGGTGATAGGATAAGGGCTCTTTTACTTGAGGTTAAAAAGGATACAAAGGGACCTCAGATAATCCTTTCGAGAACGCACCCCGCATTCGTTAAAAAAATATTCGAGCTTGAAGTCCCGGAGATTGCGGATGGTATCGTGGTTATCAAAAATATAGTGAGAGATCCTGGATACAGAACAAAGGTTTCTGTATATTCACCAAGGGATGAGATCGATCCTGTTGGAGCCTGTGTTGGACTCAAAGGTGTACGAATTCAGGCAATAATAGGTGAACTGGAGGGAGAAAAAGTCGACATTGTAAAGTGGGATTCGGATGTGAAAACTTACATTAAAAATGCGATGCACCCTGTCAAAATAACGAGAATCTTGATTCCAGAGAATGAAAAAGATAAAGCTGTAGTGGTGGTACCCGAGTCTCAACTTGCTATGGCTATTGGGAGGCAGGGTCAGAATGTAAGGTTGATTTCAAAACTTGTGGGTATGAAAATTGATGTGATGACGGAAGAAGAATTTGAGAAGTCCGAATATGCAGAATATGCAAGAAAGGTGGCAGAGGAGTTATTCAGTGGTAAGGAGGAAGAGCAGGAGGTATATACAATAGATGATATCCCTGGGTTGGAACCTGAGGTAATAGAGGCTCTTAAAAAAGCCGGTCTCGAGAGGATTGAACATTTAATAGAAAAGAAACCCGAGGAATTGGTTGAACTTGCGGGACTTGACAGAGAAAAAGCCGATAAATTAATGGAGACTCTTTCAGAAATAGTTGAGGTGGTTGAGGAAGAGGAAGAGGTGACCACAGAAGAAATAGAGGCAGGAGTGGCTGAAAATGAGGATGTTGAGTATTATGAATGTCCAAACTGTGGCGAGAGAATTACTGAAGATATGAATAAGTGCCCTTCCTGTGGCATAGAACTTGAGTTTAAAGAGGAAGATGAGGAATAAATAGGTATGGATTAAAAATAGTTATTTAAAAATTTTGCTATTATTATTAATTTAAATTCGTGAATAGTAACTCAAAAATATTATGTAGATAAGAATGTTGGGGTGTATTGAGGGATATAATGAAAGTACATGAGCTGGCTAAACAACAGGGAGTAGATACAAAAGAATTACTAAATGTTCTGGATAATATTGGTATAAAAAACAAGAAGTCTGCGAGTGTACTTACAGAGGCAGAGGTCAAGAAATATATGGATTATGTAGAGCAGGAAAACGATAAACCTGAGGTTGCCCTGATTAAAAAGAAACCCAAGCCAGCTACAGAGCCTAAAAAAATTGTAATTAAGAAGAAGAAAAAGGTAGTCATAGTCAAAAAGCCTCATCCCCCTCATCCCAAGGAAGTAAGAGAAGAAAAAGAGACTGTTTTACGGCCTGCAGTTAAAGAAGAGAAGAAAAAGTCCGAGGAAGTAGAGAGACCAGTAGTAGAGGTTGAACAAAAAGAGGAAAAGAAACAGGTATATAAATTAAAAGAGAAAAAAGAAAAGAAACCTTCGGAAAAAGAAGAAGGAAAAAAAGCAGCCAGAGAAAAGAAAAAGTATATATTCAAAAGTGAGAGAAAAGAAGTTGAAGAAGAAGAGGCTCACCTTGATAAGCTCCTACAGTATAAAAAGAAGCCTTCCAGACCTGTTGTAGCGAGCCCAATACCTAAAGAGATTGAAATTCTCGAAACCATTACTGTGGGTGAGCTTGCAAGAAAAATGAATCTTAAGGCAAGTGATTTAATATCAAAACTTATGTCTCTGGGGGTAATGGCAAGAATCAATGATCAGATAGACGCTGAAACGGCCACACTTGTAGCTGCAGAATATGGATGTAATACGAAAGTTATCTCTCTCTACGATGAAACTGTTATTAAAGAAGAAGAAGACAGGCCGGAAGATCTACAACCGAGACCGCCAGTAGTGACGGTAATGGGACATGTTGATCATGGAAAAACAAAACTCCTGGATGCCATCCGGAATACAAATGTTGCCGACACTGAAATAGGTGGGATAACCCAACATATCGGTGCTTATAAAGTAAAGGTCAGGGATAAAGAGATCTGTTTTCTTGATACCCCGGGCCACGAGGCCTTTACGACCATGAGAGCGAGGGGTGCAAAGGTCACGGATATTGTTGTTCTTGTTGTAGCGGCGGACGACGGAGTTATGCCTCAAACAGAGGAAGCAATAAGCCATGCGAGAGATGCAAATGTACCGATAGTAGTAGCAATTAATAAAATAGATGTTCACGGAGCCAATCCGGACAAGGTGAGGAATGAGCTTGCAGAACTTGGGGTTGTACCTGAAGAATGGGGCGGAGATACACTCATGGTTGAGGTATCAGCCCTCAAGAGGATTGGCATAGAAGATCTTCTGGAAACGATTCTGTTACAGGCCGAGATGCTTGATCTTAAGGCAAATCCAAATAAACGGGCAAGTGGTACAATAATAGAGGCAAAGATAGACAAAGGTCGTGGTATTGTTGGTACCGTACTTGTTAAAAATGGAACCCTGAAACTTGGAGATCCATTTGTTGCTGGTATATATCCTGGAAAAGTTAGAGCGATGTTCGATGAAAACGGAAATCCGGTTCAGGAGGCGAAACCCTCGGATCCAGTCGAGGTTATCGGGTTTAGTGGTCTTCCGGTAGCTGGCGATCCATTTCAGGTTACAGAGAGCGAGAAGATAGCCAAGCAAATCGGTCAAAAGAGACAGGAACTCAAACGAATGGAAGAAGCGAAAAATGTGAAAAAGGTAACATTGGAGAACCTGTACGATCAAATTAAAGAGGGTGAAATTCAGGAATTTAAAGTAATTATAAAAGCTGATGTTCAGGGTTCAGTAGAAGCTCTGAAGGACGCCCTGACCAAACTCAGTAACGAAAAAATAAGGTTGAATTGTATTCACAGTGGAGTTGGTGCTATAAATGAGTCAGATGTGGTGCTTGCGGCAGCGTCCAATGCCGTAATTATTGGATTCCGTGTAAAGCCAAACTCAAGAGCCTCCGAACTTGCGAAACAGGAGAAAGTAGATATCAAACGGTATAGTATTATATACGATGTGGTTGATGATGTGAAATCTGCTATGGAAGGTATGCTCGAACCGATACTCAGAGAGGAGGTTGTTGGTACTGCCGAAGTCAGGAAGGTTTTCAGAGTTCCGAAGGTGGGAACAGTTGCGGGTTGTTATGTAACAAGTGGAAGAATATCCAGAAATGATAATGTGAGAATTATGAGGGATGGGATTGAAATATACAGTGGAAAACTTGCAAGTCTCAAGAGATTTAAGGATGATGTTAAGGAAGTACAATCTGGTTATGAATGTGGTCTTAAAGTGGAGAATTACGAAGATATAAAAGAAGGTGACCAGATTGAGGCTTTTGTGGTTCACAAAATAGCCCAGAAACTTGATGCAACTGTTTAGTCCTCATCTTCTTTCCTCTGTCCCTGAATATTTCAATGGAATTTCAGTGTATGTGTAGGTATCGTTAAAAGAGTAATCAGAAGACTTTAAATCAGGAAATTTCAATGGATATAAAATCCCGCCGTCTTGAGGAATTGATAAAGGTCAAGCTTTCCCAGCTTTTACTGCGGGGGTTAAAAGATCCAAGGCTTGGTGCCTTTATAACTCTTCTGGATGTAAAACTTTCAGGTGATTCAAGACATGCAAAGATATACGTGTCTATAATAGGGAGCCGAAGAGAAAAAATAAACGCAATGAATGCATTGAGAAGTGCATCTGGTTATATTCAGATGAGATTGGGAAAAGAAATAAGAATTCGCAAGGTACCCAAACTAGAGTTTCTGCTGGATGAGGAGACGGAAAGCAGGGTGAAGCTGGTTCATAAAATTGAAGAGCTGGCAGAAAAATATGGTGATAAGACTTCTGACGATATAAACCCTGAAAATGAAATTTAAGACCCACCTTTAATTGATTTTCTCAAGAATATTTCTTATTATAAACCGAATATCAGGTTTAATCTGGACGAATATGGGTTTGTTGTAGTAATCCCGAAGTGTCTCTGTGCTGTTAGTCATAGATAAAGTAGGATAAAAAGGATGTGGTATAATTGATTCAGATCAGTTTTAAATTTAGATGTTTATTTAAATATAGTTTTACTGATTCCATTATAAAACGGTCGGTGAATAGATAATGGGAAAAATCCTTAATCCTGAAAGTTTCTGGGAACAAGTTTTCCAGGCAAATACGATAGTATTAACCACCCATGTTAGACCAGATGGAGATGGAATTGCCTCAGAACTTGCCCTTTCGATGTTGCTGGAAAAAAAGGGTAAAAAAACACTGATTGTAAATCAGGATCCAACACCGGAGATATATGGGTGGTTACCTGGGGCTGATGGAATAGTATTCGGTAAAATTAATCCTTCCGGGTTATTCAATAACGTGGAAAAGTTTGATCTGTTATTGCTTGTCGATTGTTCAGGGCAGGATAGAATTGGAGAAGTTACTACTCTGGTGCAGAATGCTTTGGAAGTCGCCAGCATTGATCACCATAAAAAAAGTGATTGTTTTAGGGATTGGTGCATGATTAATCCGGAGGCTTCAAGTATTGGAGAGATGATCTGGGAAACCTATCCGAATATTACTCATTACACCGATGAAAAGATAGCGCTCTGTTTGTATGTTAGTATAATGACGGACACAGGTTCATTTTCCTATCCGAATACCACTTCAAAGGTTCTGCGTTTTGCGGCAGATCTTATGGAGATGGGAGTGAATGCCAATCAGGTATTTCAGATGATTTATTCCAACAGATCAATGAGACATTTCAGACTTCTCAGTAAGGCACTGAATCTTTTACAGACCGATACAACAGGTAAAATCGGATATGTATTGTTACCGGAAAGTGTGTACGTTGAAACAGGTGCACTTGAGGAAGATAATGAAGGGTTGCTTGAGGTATTGAGAGGATTAAAAAATGTGGAGATAATAATACTCCTGAGGCAATTAAAGGATGGGATGGTGAAAGCTAGCCTGAGATCCAAGAATAATATTGATTGTAGTGATATTGCTGTCAATTTCGGCGGTGGAGGTCATATGAGGGCAAGCGGCTTTGTGGTCAAAGGAAGGGTTGAGGAAATTGGTGTTGCCATTGTGAACAAAATTATAGATTTAATAAAAAAGAAAGGCTACATCCTCTGAAAAATAATTATCAACCTCTCCTTGATAATTTTAATTGGGCGAATGTCGAGTTTTATGAAAAATAGAAATCCGAATGCAAGATAAAATTTAAAATGTTGCAGTGCCGTCGAACTTCGGACAAATTAAATCCATGAAATGGTATTACAATGATAGGGATTTGGGTTTTAGAGACAAGTTTGGAAACATGGTTGTAAGAGATATAGTTAATAATAGAGAAGGTAAAGTTTTAGAAACTTGTTTGTATACGTAGCTGAAAGGTATAGTTAATAATAAATGGATACTTAGTGCCCTTTACCTATTTTTGTGGACACGGAGACAAGTTTGCTTAATAATAAGGAAA
>CAZFGQ010000029.1:0-30495 GCA_964518675.1 uncultured Spirochaetota bacterium | reverse complement strand
TTTTCTGAATTGAGCGGGGGGAACTTTTTCGATTTTTTTAAAGGTTCTGTTAAAGTAGTTGTAATCTTCAAAGCCGACTTTTTCTACAATTTCTTTGATAGGTAGGTTGGTTTTGATCAATAGTTCCTTTGCAGCCTCAATTCTCTTCCTGGTAAGATAACTGCTGAATGTATATCCTGTTATTTTCTTGAACATACTGCTGAAATAGTTTGGTGATAGGTAGACTGCTTTTGCCACATCCTCAAGGCGAAGAGGTTTGTCATAATTGGATTTTATAAATAACTGAGCTTTACTGATGATGTAATCCTCATTAACATTTTCAGAAATGTTTGATTTTGCTTTTTGTATTTTTTCATACTCGAGTATTGAGATACTCAGATCTTTGAGTTCTTTTTCAAGTTTGCTTTTCTCGATTTCTTTTCTTCTTAGCTCCTTGTTTTTTAGGTTAATCTCTCTCTGTAGATAAAGATCATTTTCGACGGATATAATGTAGTTTGCCATGAGTGAAAGTAATTTGACGTAGAAAATCAATTTCTTTTCGTTTACAATCTTTACCTTAAAATAGGCATTTTTAAGGGTTTCGTAATCTACGTCAATGTAATCGAGTTTTTTGAAGATTTTATCGAATGTCACAGTTGATGGTTCTTTTATAAGCACCTGTCCCGTGTATATCGCACCAATCTCGATTCCCTTATACATAAGTGGAATGGCAATGTCTACTAATCCTGCATGACATGTGTATATCGCGTAGTTACCCCGTTTTTTTGCATTTTCAAGGCCTTTTTGATCGCTTTCAAGACATTTTCTCAGTCCTTTTTCTGTTGATTGAATGAGTTTGCAGTATTCATTTTTTTGTTTATAGGGGAAGAAGTCGAGATGTCGTGTAGATTGGGGATTCATGCCTGGATAGTGGAATGATACAACCATGCCTGTGTTTTCATAGTATATCTCCCTTAGATCTCTGAGAATTTTTAGGTTCTGCAATCTTTCAAGTGGAATTATTTCCATTTGAAATAATCTATAATCGTTTTTGATTTTTTGGAATAAATTATTTTTTAGCTGTAGTACTCCAGAGTTTTTTCTATTGCTTTTAGAACTTTTTGTCTGGGAAGCCCGCTCTCATATATCCCATATCCTATGTCTTTTAAAAGTATAAAATACTGCTCACCTGCTTTTCTCTTCTTATCGGTAAGCATGGCCCTGTATAATCTGGAAGCCCTGAGTTTTCTGGGCTTTGGAATCGGTAAAGCCTTAAGGAATTGCAGTACCTTTTCAGATTTTTTCTTTTCAAGCATACCGATTATTGATGAAAGCTCCACTGCCATCTGCATTCCAAGAATTACAGCTTCACCGTGGAGAAATTTTTTATACTTATATATTTTTTCTATTCCGTGTGCAAAAGTGTGACCAAAGTTCAGTAGCATTCTCAGCCCTTTTTCCTTTTCGTCTTCTCGTACTACCTCTGCTTTAACCTTTACCGCAGATTTTATGATGCCCGTTAAAAAGTCCGGATCTTCCATAAGTTTTTCCTTTATTAATTCATGGTCCAGAGCTTTTGTCTTTTTTGCTGTTTTGTTACACTCTGCCAGCTCAATATCAAACTTTTTATATATTCTTGAAAAAAGTTTTTCGTTAAAAATAAGTCCGGCCTTTATTATTTCGGCAAGACCACATGTAAACTCTCTTGGAGGAAGTGTTTTTAAAAAATTAATATCCTGGATTATTAAAAGCGGGTTATAAAAGCTTCCGACTAGGTTTTTCCCTTCCGGAAGATCCACTGCTGTTTTGCCACCTACAGATGAGTCTACCATTGCAAGAAGAGTTGTTGGTATTTGAATATAAGTGCATCCTCTCATGTAGATACTTGCTGCAAATCCACCTATGTCACCAACCACTCCTCCTCCCAGGCATAAAACAACACTATCCCTTGTGGCTCCCTTTTTTGCCATCCATCTTAGGATTTTAAACAATTCCTTCGGTGTTTTAAACTTTTCACCTGATCTCCCTATATAGGATAAACTCCTGTAACCGGATTTTTTAAGCAGCCTGGTAACTTTTTTTAAATGATGTTTTGCAACATTTTTATCGGTTATTACTATAAATGAAGCACTTTTGATGAAAATATTCTTATACTCTTCCATGATGTGGGGAAATTTTTCTATAACACCCCTGCCAAGGAATATCTCATAGGGTTCATCAACTTCTATTTTGATTCTCTGTATCTTGGTCCTGGAATTACCTGAAGTTTCCATTATGTTTGTCCATTACTGGTTATATTTTATTCAAAAAGCGCTACTGGAATTATCCTTAATATAAGCGGATGTAGAATCTGAAAAAGCCCTGATTATTCTGCTAACAATTGAGTCTACCGATTCCGAATCTTTATCTTTTGAGGTATTAATACGTAAATCTGCTTTTTTATAGTATTTTTCGCGGGATTTCAGAAGCTTTTCTATCTCTTTTAGTGGATTTTCTTTGTTCATTAGTTTTTGATACACCGGTCTAAGTTTTATGTTTTTTATTCTCTTATATACATCTTCAGGATTAACCTCTAAATAAACAACTTTTCCTGCCTTTTTCATGAGTTCCATATTGTTGTAATAGCAGGGCAGACCTCCTCCTGTTGAGACAACTCCGCCTGTTCTCTTGACCTTATCAATTAACTCGATCAGAACCTCTCTTTCAAGCTTCCTGAAATGATTTTCACCATATTTTTCAAATATTTTATATATTTGGAGTCCCGTTTTTTCTTCTATTAATTCATCTGTGTCATAATAATTGAGTGATAATTTTTTTGCAAGCAACTTTCCGATGGTGGTTTTACCACTGGCCATAAAACCAGTTATGAAGATTATTTGCTTGGTGAGTTCGTTTTTGTGGTTAGCCATATTTGCCGTTCACTTAATTTTTACAAAAATATTTATCTATAAAATATTATCCAGTTTAATTTACTGTTGTGAAGATATTTGATAAAATTGCTTCTCTGCGTATTCCAGGATTGCTTGTCTTTTTGATTTAATAGATTCTTCCTTTTCAGGAAACCATATTTTCAGTGAATAGAGTCCCTGGCTTATGAGCATTTCGAAACCATTAATTGAGATTGATCCACATTCATGTGCTTTTTTTAATAGGGTAGTTTGTGCTGGATTATATATAAGATCGTAAACAACGTTGTTTTTTGAGAAACTTATACCTGGTGGCAACGGCAATGAGTTGACATCGGGATACATCCCAACTGGAGTTGTATTTATAATTAGATAATTTTCATCTATGGTATTCTGGCAGATATCTTCAGGTTTTCCTCCATAAAAAACGGGTATATCCCTTGATTCTTTCTGGAGCCATTTTACGAAATCCTGGCCCTTTTCCCTCGTTCTATTGATAATCGTGATTTTTAAGGGATTTTTCTTTACTATGGCATACGCAACTGCCCTTGCTGCGCCGCCCGCTCCAATGATCAATACAGCTTTTTTAGCGAGATTTATATCTCTTTGCTCAAGGGGTTCTATAAATCCAATGTAATCAGTGTTGTATCCTTTAAGCTTTCCTCCGTTATTTGAAACGCAGTTGACCGCACCAATTTTTTCGGCATTTTCTTCCGTTGAGTCGGTGTATTTAATAATAGCCTGCTTATGTGGTATTGTAATGTTAAATCCCACCATTTTCAGTGTCCTTGCTGCCTGAACAGCACCGTTAAGCATACCCGGTTCAACGTCAAATGCCAGGTACTTTGCGTTAATTTTTAACAGTTTAAGAGCATGATTCATAAAAACTGGAGAAAAAGAATGTTCGACAGGATGACCAAAAAGCCCGATGAGCCTTGTTCCCGCGTTTATCATGTTTTTCCCCGGAATCAGTTATTTTTTTTGAGTTTAATTATTCCTAGAGTAGAGTAAATGATTATTATCACTAATATAAGGATTACCGCTCCTATAAGGAATGATTTGCCCAGGATTGATATACCCATTACAATACCACCGGCCACTGTAACACCTAACCCTATGAAAATTAATGATTTGTATATATTGAGTTTGAACACTGTACTTAAAAGTGATCCTGTCCAGGCACCTGTTACAGGAAGCGGGATGGCAACAAATAACAGTAACCCTAATTCTTTGTACCTCTCTATCAATTTTTTGTTTTTCTTTGCCCTTATCTCAAGTCTTTCAATAAGAGCTGATAGCTTTGTTCTTTCTCTCAGAAATTTCATAATGCCATTCAGAAAGAATAAAAGGGGAAAAATTGGGAGCATATTGGATATTACACAGATGGTATAAAGATAGGCGGGATTCAGTCTAAACATGAATAAACCTACCGGTATTCCTCCTCTGAGCTCAGAAATCGGCAACATCGAGATTATTGCAGGGATAATGTAGGGATTAATGCCCTTCTCCGAGAGCCATTTTACTATTGTCTGCTGGGTTTTACTTTCTGAATAGGCGGGAAATCCAATCATCAACATTAATAAAATGGATATAATTAATAGATAGGTTTTTGGGTTTTTAAGCGGTTTAAATCCCATGACTTTATCTGATTAACTGAATTATATTTAAAGATTGGTTCTTCTCGTTGTCCAGGTATTTTGTAAAGGGTGTTCCCATATAATGGTTGTGAAGAAAAAATATTTTATTTTGCATATCATTTTTCCAGATCGTCCTGAAAATGATTGTTCAGAAACTTTACAGATTAACATACAAAAATATGCTGGATTGGAAAATATTTTAATCTGAAATTCAATCACCGGTGTAAAAATTTACCGGTGTAAAAAATTATAATGAGAAAGGATATATTATTTAGTCCTCTCTATTATCTGTCATTTACAAAGAATAAAAAGTAAGAGTGGGGCGAACTTAAAGTTTTACATTTAGTGTTTATATTTTTGGATCTTAGATATGAAAGAGAGCTTATCAAGGCAATCTCTTGTTCGAGAAGTATTCGGGCTTGCTTACCCCTCAATACTCAGCATGGTTTCTATAACTATTCAAAACTTCATAGATACAGCTTTCATAAGCCATGTTGGTAAACCCCAGGTAGCTGCGGTGGGACTTACAAGCTGGTACATCTGGACACTACTGAGCTTCTTTAGGGGAGTTGCTTCTGCTACAAATACCTTTGTTGCAAGGTATCACGGTAGCAGGAGGTACAGGTCTATAGGGGTTATAACCTGGCATATGATATTTATTGGGATTTTATTTGGAATAATATACTTCGTAATAGGTCAATTTACCCGCTCTCTTCTGAGATTGATAAATCCTCCCGAAGAGGTTGTGGGATATGCATACAGTTATCTAAAGATCAGGTTTTACGAAGGATTTTTTGTTGTTGTGCTTTTTGTTTTTGAAGAGTTTTTCAGAGGGATTAAAAAACCTAATATCTCTCTTTTTGTGATCGGATTGATCTCCATACTTAATATTTTACTGGACTATATCCTGATCTTCGGGAAAATGGGCTTTCCGGCCCTTGGTGTTAGGGGTGCAGCTATTGCTACCGTTGCATCAGAATTAATCGGATTTATTATCTTTCTTTTCCTCTATTTATCATCGAATATGAGATTGAGATATCTCACATCGAGGATTCCGCACTTCTCCCTATCCCTGCTCAGGCGAATCATAAATGTTGGTCTTCCTATTGGACTTCAGGGAGTATTGGATGTTGCAAGTTTTTTTGTTTTTGGAATTATAGTTGCAAAAATGGGTGTAGATGCGCTGGCAATAAATCAAATAGTAATTCAGATACTTTCTCTAACATTTATGCCGGGCCTGGGATTCAGCAAAGCTGCAACCACCCTTGTAAGTTCTTATATGGGGGAAGGGAATCTCAGAAAAGCAAGGAAAAGCACCTATTTGGCAACTCTTATGGCGCTTGCTGTTATGCTTGGTATTGCAGTAAGCTTTGTTGCGGTTCCGGATTTTTACATTTCCATATTCACAGAAGATGAAGTAATGCATTTACTTGGTAGGAAAATTCTCCTCATTGCAGCAATTTATGAGGCTTTTGATGCTATAGGACTTGTTTTTGCGGGAGGACTCTTTGGAGCGGGTGATACAAAATACGTGATGTGGGTTATTCTTTTCTCTGCATGGGGTCTTTTTATTCCAGCGACTTATCTGCTTGGAATAACCATCGGCCTTGGTATAGTGGGAGCCTGGATGGCAATGGCTCTTTATATTTTTGTTTTTGGTGTTTTTTCTCTTGTAAGGTTTCTGGGTAAGAAATGGGAAAGAATAAAGATATAGGCTTTATACACTTGGTAGATGGACACTGATATTCGCCAGTCAAAATAAGGTGAAATAATTAATGTAAATCTTTATAGTGAAGCATACTGAATCAATATTTTTAAAATATTTAGAAGTTTGAGAGTTTTACCAATTTTAAGTCTTAATACAGTGATTATCTGGGCTGGGTGAGCTCAAGATACTGAAGTAACTCATCAGTGGTTATATAACCCTTTTCTACCAGAACCCTGGGTAGGGAGAGCGTTTTGCCCTCTCTTTTTTTCTCTTCTATTTCTTTCAGACATTCCTCGAGTTGTGCCCTGGTTATAAAGCCCGATTGTAGAAGTTGTTCACCGAGGGTTTTTTCTTCTGACCCCTGTACGCCCTCGAGTTCTCTTAACCTGTCTCTGTACTGTGCCACTTCTTTTTCCAGCGTTATCGCATACCTTGTGGTATTTGCAAGTCGAGCTGCAAGAATTTTTAGCAGCTCTATTCCCAGCTCTGGCTTTTTCATTATTGCCTGGTAGAGATATTCCCCTGGAATTACAATAAACTCTGAATCTTCTACTGTTTCGATTGTGGCTGTTCTTTTCAACTTGAGGAAGTATGCCATTTCGCCAATAATAGTGTCCGGGGTATTAATTAGTCCAACTATTTTTCCATCAACGCTTACAGTTACGGCCCCTTTTTTTAGGATATATATGTCGGTTCCTTTATCTCCCTGCTCGAATATTTTTGTTCCCGCCTTGAAAAAACTATATTTAAAATATTTTCCATCTTCCGGGATTTCAATCTTACCCATTTATTTACCCTCGTTATATGATTTCTCTCGATTCAATATGTTTTACGCTGATTTACTCTTATATTATAGTATATGAACTAAAAGTTTTCACATTTTCTTTAGGTGTTTGATGCCAATGGAATCAATTAATAACAGGATATACAATTTTTTACTTGAGGATGGGAAGCCATGGGGAAGTCTCGAACTGCTGAAAAAATTTTTTAAAATGGAGATTTCTGATGAAGAAAAAGCTGAAATGATAATTAATCCTCTTCTCGAGAATGACTCAAGATTTATAAAGGAAGGGGGAAAATGGAAAGCGAAGAGAATAAAGAGCCTTGAGGAATTACCGGTAACAGAGGTATTTTTTTTACTTTTTTATATAGTAGATAACAAACCGCCGGTTATAAACCTGGATACCCCCGTTCATGAACTTGTTGGTGTCATAAATCAGGTATCATTTTTTATGCAGTGGAAAAATTTTGATACGAGTACGGTCGATGACCTTGTGGATGTGCTTTCAAATCATAGAAGATATGTTTTTGTACCGTATAATAAATCATCGCTCTCACTCTTGAAAAAAATATACAGGAAATATATCGGCTCAGAGCCTGATTTTAAGACTCTTTCATTAAGGCATCTAATAAAGGTACTTTTTCCTGAAAAATCGATCAAAAACTGGGAGAATGTGGCGGAGGATTTCAATCTTGATTATCCTGAATCTGAAACTCCTGAAACCAGGGTAAAAACCCTTGCCAGTGTTTTTGGGCACATCATTGTGGAAGCTCAGCGTTCTGGTGTTGCAACTTTATCACAGCTTATGGAGCTTTCCTCTGCTTATATCAAAAAGCTAGATTTTAGCAGGTTTGGTTTTGACCGGGATTTTTTAAAGGGTATCCCGGAAATGCCTGGTGTTTATATATTCAGGGATAAGGAAAAAAGGATCATATATATTGGAAAAGCTTCCAATCTCAGAGCAAGAATCCATTCATACTTCTGGAATACAGGTGAAAGCCCTGAAAAGATGAAAAAGATACTTGACACTCTCTATACAATAGAGTACAGGATACTCGGTTCAGAACTGAGTGCACTTATCGAGGAGTATAGATTGATAAAGAAATATCTACCTGAGATTAATGTAAAACTTGATGTTTCAGCAACAAGGGTGGAGACAAGTCCAAAGATTCTTATACTGCCTTCTGTAAATGAGGGTGAGATTGAACTGTTTTTTATTGCTGACAATATCCCATTAAAAAGGTGTGAGTATTCTGGAAATGAGGATTCTGAGGTGATTTCAATCCTGAAGGAGATGGATGAATCAAAGGAGTATTTCCCTGATCCAGAAAAGAATATAGCTCTTTCTTATTTTAACCAGTATGAGGAATTTATAAATACGGTAGAGATAGATAAATACTCGGGGCATAGGGATATACTTAGGGTTCTTAAAAATTTTGTCAATGAGCTGGATGAGACGTTCAGGACTAGAATCCGTTACATTTAAACGAAATTTTTATTAATTGAATACTTTGGAGAAAAGCCTGAGATGAAACGCGAAGATTTATTAAAGAGTCTGGAAAATAATGTTTCGGAAGTTATTGATTCAGTCGAAAAAGGTATGGAGAAAAATTATGCGGAAAGCCTAATTAAGGAACTCTGGGTTATTTCTGAGGATGGGGGAATTCCAAAAAAAGTACGGAAAAATGCAAAGAAGACCCTGTATATCCTTAAGTCAAGGGGTTACAGGATTGAGAGACCGGAAAAGAAAGTTTCGTTATCAATGGGTTTGGATTCTGAGCCCCGAAGTTCCAGTAGTACCAAAGAAGGGTTTAAAATTCAGGACTCATATCTTACCATACCAGACTGGAATTCTGATTATGGAATAGCATTTATTGTATCCGATGATTCTGAGACGACCTACAGGTTCCATTTTTTCCTCTGTAATCACTGGAAGGGTATTTTAAATGATCATGTTGAAAACAGAATCAGTAAGAGAAGAGCTTTTCAAATCGTTGAATCAAAAAAAGGTTTTTTCAGCCCGGGAAAGGAATATTGCACATTCAGATTAAAGAGGGAGCTCGAAAAAAATAAGGATAATATTGATAAACTTCCGAAATATCTTCTTTATAGTGGTACGGGTGAACCGGTTCATCCTGTTCTTTCCCTTGGTGGTGGATTTATATCAAAGATCTACTCAGAGGAAATGGCAAAAAAGGTATTTATGAAAGAGGCTGCATCAAATATTTCGCTTCCCCATGATGATATTAAAGAGGTTGTTGACGAAATAAAACAGGTAAGGGCAAGCAGATTGATAGTGGCAAATATGTCTCCAGAACAAAGGCTTGAAATGATTGTAGAGAGGTTTTTGAGGACTTTCTTTACACGTGAGAGGTTAAAGATACTCCAGGATATGGTTTTTGATGTGGCCTATTACCTTTATAATGAGTCTCCGGAGGTTTCGAAACTCCTCGTTTCATGGGGGATTGAATTGCTGAAACCTGATCTGATGCTTCACGAAAATCCAATCATCGGTTTTCTGGTTTACAAGCATTTTTTTGCAACTGTCCAGGGAGAGGGTCAGGCCCCTGGGAGTCAGTTGATAACTCCCTGATTGTCAGATGAGTTACAGATTCTATCAATGATTCTTATTTTATTTTTAAAGTTATTTCTCCCTTTTTCCATCCATGAAGGTTCTTTATAAAACCCTCGACTGTGCCTTTCAGGATCGAACGAACGAAATCCTTCATCGGTATTTTTGTATTGTCGATATATAATTCCACATTTGATGTTAATGATCTGCAACTTTTGGTGGTTTCCTTTCCTTCGATGATTGCCCTTGCCAGCCCAAGGCAATCTTGGTATCCACATTCACCACAATCGAGGCCGCCGAGAAAATCAAAGGTATTTTTTTCTATGAAAGATGCAAGCTGATTTTCATTTACATCTGGATTAATGTGGTGTGCAGCCGGAAAATGTTTTTCAATTTCTTTGTACCTTTCTTTGGCGATGTATCCCACTGTAAGTTCATCAAAAAGTTTAAAATCGTTTGTTTCATCTTTACAAACCACTATTTTGGGAATAGGGAGCATGGAGTTTTTAAAGCCTTCTATAAGTATGAAATCGGATGTGGAGCTAAGGATTAGAAACTGCAGGAGTTCTTTATCAGTTATTTCACAATTTTTTATCGAGGTTCTTTTTGTAAATGAAATAATTTTGTCTGAAAGGATCGCTATCGATTGAACCGCACCATTTTTGGAGAATAGTTCAGTATCCTTAAGGTTACTCGATACGGTAAAGTTTTCGGCATGTTTAATAATTTCAACTGTATTGCCCTTTTTTGTTAATCCTTTTAATGCTCTCAAAATAATTGTTGTTTTACCGGAGTTATGGACTCCTGTGAATATTACAGGTTTCATTCTTTATTCCTCAAAACTTGTTGGAATAGAAAATAAATAGTAAATTAGCGAGAAGTAAAGGGGAGAATATGTATGGAAGTTTTTGAAACCGGCAAGCTAAGTAGTCATTATCTTGCAAAGCTACTGGGAAGGATTGAAATAAATGATAAGAGGGTGATTGTGGGTCCTGGTATAGGAGAGGATGCAGCCGTTGTTGATATGGGTAATAGATACCTCATAGTAAAGAGCGATCCGATCACATTTGTAGCGGAACGAATAGGATGGTATGTGGTTCATATAAATGCCAATGATATTGCTGCCATGGGTGGAGTACCCAGGTGGTTCCTTGTAACCATGCTTCTACCGGAAGGGAAAACCAACAGGAAACTTATTGAAGGCATAATGGATGATCTGAACGAATCCTGTAAAGAACTTGGAATAACCCTTGTGGGTGGGCATACGGAGATTACGCCTGGACTTAGAAATCCAATTCTGGCCGGAACCATGCTTGGTGAAACAACGAGAGATCGGTTGATAAGAAATGGGAGCATTGCGGAAGGAGATTTTCTATATATTGTGAAAGGTATTGCAATTGAGGCCACATCAGTTATAGCAAGAGATAGAAGAGAGGATGTAATTCGCAGGTTTGGGGAGCAGTTCTATAAGAGGTGTGTTAATTTTATTGTGGATCCAGGAATAAGCGTTGTAGAGGATGCGGTAAAGGTACATGAAAATTTAAAGGTCTCTGGAATGCACGATCCAACTGAGGGGGGTGTGCTTAACGGAGGATACGAGATGGCAGTTGGTTCTGGAGTTGGGCTTGAGCTTTACCTAGATGAAATACCGGTGTATCCGGAGACAAAAGCACTGTGCGATTTCTTTAAAATTTCTCCTTACTCATCTCTTGCTTCCGGAGCATTACTGGTTGCAGTTAATCCTGGCGATGCTGAGAGACTCGAGTCGCTATTTTCTAAAGATGGTGAGTTTGGAGTAAAGAGAATAGGTCGGTTTTTAAAAAAGGGTGAGAGAATGTACGTTGTTCAAAACGGCATTAGAACCCCTGTTGAGCCATCAGGGAAAGATGAAGTGACAAAGATTATAAAGTAGGAACCTCATTCTGGATTGATGTGTCCTGCCATTGTGATTGAATGTATATGAAGTCTATTTTACCTCTCTGAAGAAATCAATGTGTATTGGATCTTCCGGATAATGTGTCCGGGTTTGAATTTCATTTAAGCATTCAGAATCCCACCATAATGATTCAGATGTTCAATGTTTCAGTACATATGACTCTGAAGCCCCTTTTTCTGAAGGGGATAGCTGCGGCTTTCATTAACTTTTTTGTTTCAAATATCCCGTAGATTGAGAGCCCAGAGCCGGCCAGACTGGCATTCAATGCTCCATATTTCAACATTGCTTCTTTTATATCATTTAAAAATGGGAACTCCCTTATCATTACTCTTTCAAAATCATTGTGTATATATTTTGCAATATTATAGATCGATCCTTCTTTTAGAGCCTCAATTAATTTATTGATTTTATCAATATTTCTCCCAAGATCTTCTTCTCTTACCCTGGCGTATGCCCATCCTGTACTTGGTTTTGTGTTGGCCGGAATTATAAGAAGAATGTTTAGCCGTGGAGTTCTTATTTGAAGGGGATAAACCTCATCCCCAATGCCTTTTACCTCACATAGTCCACCTATTGTACAGTAACAAACATCCATCCCGAGATGTTTTGCCAGTTGTAATTTTTCACCATTATCGATATTGAGTGCGAATATTTCGATCATTCCGTTTATCACAGATGCTGCGTCTGAGGAACCACCTCCAAGTCCTGCTTTTATAGGGATATTTTTCTTAATTTTGATTTCGATACCCTCGGCTATATTATATCTTTCCTTAATTGTTTTAGCGGCTTCATAGGCAAGATTGGATTTGCCTTCTATTGCATCTGGTAAGACTATAATATCGTTTTTTGTTGGTAATTTTTTAATCTTTACCCTATCTGAAAGCTTTAACTGGGTGTTGATAAAGTATACCTTATAGTATCCAGATGTGGTTTTTTCGGGCAACAGGTTTAATCCGAGGTTTAGTTTGGCATAAGCTCTTAATGTAACCTTTTTCACAGATTTTCTCTCTCCATATTATTATATTTATTGATAAATCTCAGAGTATTAGTATATTATCTTTTGATAACAGCTATACATAAAGGGTTGATGGTATGAATATAGCAATTATATGTGCTGGTGGAAACGGAGAACGGATGCGGATGAAAGAAAATAAAATATTCCTGAAGATAGGGGGGAAGCCTCTTATTTATCACACTATTAAACTGTTCTCTGAATACGATAAGGTCGATTGGATAATAATTACAATAAGAGAAGAGTATAAAAAAAGATTGAAGCAGATAATATCCAAAAATAAACTGACCAAGGTGGTGGGTATCGAGAAGGCTTACGAAACCCGTCAGGAATCCACATACTGGGTTATTGAGAAACTCAAAACACTTTCCATTCCTGATGATTCTTATATCATTATCCATAATGCGGTAAATCCATTTGTAAAACATGAGGAGCTTGATAGATGCCTCGAGGCAGCAGAAACATACGGTTCAAGTCTCCTTGGTTTTCAGGCGACAGACACCATTAAGATAATAGGCGAAAATCAGCTTATCGATCATACCCCTAACAGATCCAGGGTATGGGTAGCTCAAACTCCTCAGATTATAAGATTTGATATTGCAGTAAAGGCATTTGAATACGCATTTCAGAAAGGTTTTATTGCTACTGATGATACAACATTGGTAGAAGCTATCCATGGAAAGGTAAAGTTCGTGGAGTGCTCAAGGGAAAACTTTAAGATTACATACCCTCAGGACCTTGATCTCGCTAGAAGTATTTATTATAAACGTACAAGGGAAAAGAAACCCCAGTGTGCCTGAAAACTCCCACGATATAACTATGTATTTTGAATTTTAAATGTCAGAGATTTATTGTGTAACTGTGGAATTGGTTTTGATAGGATAGTGGAAATTAGTTAAATATTAAAAATTCAAACGTCTATACTCTATACTATGGAGAGGATGTTGTTCAGGGTTGGGTTCGGGACGGATAGTCATAGGTTTGAAAGCTCAAAAGTTAAACCTCTTGTACTTGGTGGGGTATGTTTGAGCCATGATGGGGGACTTCAGGCAAATAGCGATGGGGATGTAATTCTTCATGCTCTGTTCAATGCTATAAGCCAGGCATGTGGCAACTACTCCATCGGCTACTATGCAGATGAGCTTTTCAAAAAGGGAATTACGGACAGCAGAGAGTATCTGAAAATTGCTTTAAAGATGGCGAAGGAAAAAGGTTACAGGATCGGGAATGTTGGAATAATGGTGGAGGCAAAGAAACCTTACCTGGGGCAGGAAGAGGTTGATAAAATCAGGCGTTCAATTGCTGAGCTTCTGGATATTGAGGAGGATGCAGTCGGTTTAACTTTTACCTCTGGTGAAGGTCTTACATCATTTGGAAGAGGAGAAGGGATTCTTGCCCAGAGCATTGTGAGTCTCTATAGAGATGATATGTGACATCCATGAATTGTTCTGAATCCAGCCAACCTTGAAAAATGTCAATACTTAAACCCCTGAAAATTGGCAGTCTTGAAACCTCAAATAATGTTTTTTTAGCCCCGCTGGCTGGAATCGGTGATAATGCGTTCAGGATAATTGGAAGGCAGTACGGTGCAGGATTAACGTTCACAGAGATGATTAGTGCTCATGGTCTGGTCAACGGGAACTATAGATCACATGAACTCCTGAGAATTACAAAAAGGGAGAAGCCATGTGCTTTGCAGCTTTTTGGTGCCAATGAAGATATACTGGCCAGGGCGATAATGATTTGTTCAGAATACGACCCGGATATGATAGATATAAATGCCGGGTGTTCCGTGAAAAAGGTTTTAAAAACTGGAGCTGGGGCTAATCTTCTCAGAGATGCTGATAATTTTTACAGGATAATGAGAACCTGTGTTTCTGTTTCCCCTTATCCGGTGAGTGTTAAAACAAGACTTGGGCTTACTGAGAAAACGATAAACATTATTGAGATAGCACAGGCAGCTGAAGAGGCAGGGGTAAAATTGTTTACATTGCATCCAAGAACAGCCTCTCAGGGTTACTCCGGTTCTGCCAGATGGGAATATATTGCACAGGTAAAGAATGTATTACGTATACCTGTGTGTGGCAATGGAGACATAAGGGCTTCAGGTGATGCTATTAAAATGGTGGAGGAGACAGGATGCGATGCTGTTATGATAGGCAGGGGTGCAATTGGGAACCCATGGCTATTAAGGAACATTGTTGAAGCTTTCAGATTATATCCGAAAGAATACCGTGATTATGAACCCGATTTCAATGAGAGAATAAAAATGGCAATTGAACATTTTAATATGGTCGTTCGGTTTAAAGGAGAAGAGAAGGCAACAGGGGAAGTTAAAAGATATCTACACAGGTATTTGAAGGGGATCCCCGGAGCTCCAGATCTGAGAAAAAGGCTTGTTTCTTCCAGCACCGCGATTGAGATGAATGGTTTTTTGTTTTCTCTTCTTAACAGCCGTGCGTAAAATAGTATATTATTCTGTTACCTCTTTTTTAGTTTATGCTTATCAGAGGCTTTTATGGAATACCATGATGAAAAGGTTGTAAAAACGAAGAATATTGGGTTTTGTTTTGGCGTTAGAAAGTCTCTCGAGCTTGTTCAGGATATTTTGTCGCGGAACGATTATTCTCAGGTATATATGTTAGGTGAGATAATACATAATGATCTTGTAATAAATGAACTTGAAAGAAAAGGTGTAAAGATAATAAGAGACTTCAGTAATATTCCAAGGATTCCTCCAGATTCGGTTGTGATAATTCAGAGTCATGGTGTGGGGCCTGATGTATATAAAAGACTTAAAGACAATAATATTAATTATATAGATTCCACATGTAGGCTGGTGAAAAGAATACATTCTGCACTTCAGAGTCTTGAAGATGGGGGTTACTACCCCGTTATTATTGGTAACCGTAACCATACTGAAGTGGTTGGAATTGCTGGTTATGCGCGTCAAAAGCCGATTATAATTGAGAGTTCCTGTGAGGTAAAGAGCGATTTATTTAAAGGAATAAAAAAGGTAGGAATCGTGATTCAATCGACCTTTATTAAAGAGAATGCAGATGAGATAATTGAAAAAATAAAAGATATTGTTCCCTCTGTAGAGGTTATTGATACGATTTGCACACCAACTAAAAGTCGGCAGGAAGAGGTTAGGGAAAAATCTAAGGTATTTAAATCGGTGGTTGTGATAGGTTGTAAAAGCAGCTCAAATACAAACAAGCTGTACCATATTGCGAAAAAAAACAATAAAAATACATTCTTTATTGAGAAACCCCGGGATATTGAGAAATATGATTTCAGTAAACTTGCCCCTGTTCTGGTTACTTCCGGAGCTTCTTCGCCTGATTGGTTAATTGATGAGGTATATAGAAAGATTAAGAAAGTTACAAATGATTTTTATGTTTTTTCAAAGAAATATATACCCGAGATTGATAGGGAAATAGAAAGGAGATTTGAGAGAAAGTCTCTCGAGCTTAAAAATAATCTGGGAGATCCGGTAGTATTAAAAATAATTGAATCGATAAGTGAATATTGCCTTCGGCCCGGCAAAAGACTTAGACCCCTCTTACTTCTTCTTTCCTACAGAGGGTATGGTGGCAGGAGAGATAGATTTGGAGAAGTTCTTAAGATCTCATCAGCGGTTGAGCTTATGCACAGTTTTCTTCTTATCCATGATGATATCATCGATGAAGCCCGGGAGAGACGTTCGGGGCTCAGTTTTCACCTGAAAGTATTTGAAGATTTTAAAAATCTCACTTACAACGAAAATATTGGAAGAGATATAGGAATTGTGGCAGGAGATATCCTTTTTTCAATTTCGCTCGAAATTATTGCTGATGCTAATTTGCCATTAAAAAATAAAAATATATTCATCAAACATTTTGCAGGTTGTTATGAGCTTACAGGGTGGGGTCAGGTATTTGACATATTAAATACAAAACCGATCGAAATAAAAAGAACCGATGCGAAACAATCCAGAAAGACAAATCTTTTAAAAACCTCATACTATACCGTATACTATCCGACGTTAATGGGCTTGGTTCTTACTGGCAGGGGAGCGGATGAGAATACACTGAAGAGTGAATGTGCTCACATTGAAGATTTTGCAATTCCGCTGGGAGTGGGATTCCAGATAAGGGATGATATTCTTGGAATATTTGGCGATCCCAGTAGAACGGGTAAATCCAATGTATCTGATATAGAGGAAGGTAAGATTACATCTGTTATAGAGCAGACGTTGGAAAATCTTTCGGGTCATAAACTCGAATTTTTTAAAAAGCTGGTATCGAAGCCAGATAAGGATTCTACCGACATTGGAAAAATTAAGGACATTATCGTAGACTCCGGAGGTCTTGAAAGTTCAAAACGTATGATGAAGAGGTATCTAGAAGAAGCCAGAGAGAAGATTACCTTTCTTGGAATGAATGAAAAATCGAAGCTGGTACTTCATGGACTTATTGATTTTCTTTTAGAGGATCTTCAATTAAAAACAATCTAAACGTATAGCCTCAGGGGAAAATCTCCAGATTAATGTCAGCAGGAGATTTTTACAGGCTACTTTTTAAAGATTGAATGCTTTTGAGTATTCTGGTTGTGTAAAAGAGAGGGAATATGGTCGAATTACCAAAATTACGAAGGGATGATTACAGGCCACTTCTTAATTTTATAAAAAATAAAAGGATTTATCTTGCGCTCTCTGGAGGTGGACTTGGTCTTGTATGTCATATTGGAATGATAAAATTTATAGAAGATATGGGAATAACTGTTGAGAGGGTTTATGGAACATCGGCCGGTGCAATTATAGGTGGCTTATATGCTGCCGGAATGAACTCCCGGCAGATGATGGAAGCTGTACTTGGACTTAAAAGTCCATCGGAACTTTTTGGCAGAGGAGCAAGGCATTTTATTCTTCGGGCGCTTAAAAGTGAAATAATATCTCTGACCTCTCCAAACAGTCTGGAAACAGGCGCAATGTACAATGGTTATAAACTTGAAAATTATCTAAGAAATGTCCTTTTTGCTTTCTGCGGAAGAGATTATAAACTTGGGGAGTTGAAAATCCCCTATTCTGCTGTAGCTTTTAAAATAGGAAGTGGTAATAGAATCACTGCCGATGAAAGTGTAAAAGAGGTTTTCTCAAGCGAAAAGAATCCAGATCTCTCCCTGGTTGATGTTATTAGAGCATCAACCTCTATACCAGCCATATTTCCTCCAAAGAGAATTGGTAATTCTTACTATATAGATGGTGGGGTGGTTGAGCATCTGCCGGTTGTTACGGGATATGAAGATTGGCTACGAAATGGAAGATTGCTCAGGAGGAGTCTTGCAATTTTTGCAGTTAACCTCGGGTATGGAAGAGTAAGGGTTATAACAAATAAGAAAATAATGCCTCACGATATGGTAATGTATGCAATTGGTGTGCAGGGGAAAATAATTGACAACTACAATCTTCTCAGGGTCCATCGGCCCAGAAAAGGCTCAAGTGTGATACTGGTGAAGCCGAGGTGTTATGATCTGGGGCTTATGGATTTTGGAAAAATTCCCGAGGCCCTCAGTGTATCTGCTGAAAATATATTTGAGCAACTTAAAGGGGACGGGTTTTTGAAAGAAACCGAAGAGGATCTTTACAAGGCAAGGTTAATGCTGGGACTTGGTGATAGAGAAAGGTTTCTTCTTTAAGAAATGGGCTTTTCAATGTTTTGAAAAGAGATAGCTTATTATTTCTTCTCTTAGATTTTCCGAGATTTCTTCAAACTCAATATGATAGAGTTTTCCCCTATCGGTTATTCTGACTATTTTTGCAGTTGCTTTGACCGGTTTTCTCTTAATTGGAGGAGTAACGAGTTCAATTGTTTCTCCGGGCCGGAGGTCTGGAGAATAATCTATGAATTGAAAACTTGCCCCACCACCGCTGAGATCCATTATTATCACTTTTCTGTACCCTGGGTCTCTATTGATTACTCTCACCAGTGAGAGAAGCTTTACCTTTTTCCTATAGTACTGCCTTCTCTGTATTTTTCTTATTCTTTCGGAATGGGCAATTCTCAATGTTCCACGAGTTTGAGCAATTATTTTTGAGTTGAAATAGAAGATTCCGTTTTGATTTTTAAAGTAAACCCTCAGGGGACTTCCGGTGTGGATTTTTAATAATCCGTTTCTTCCAGGCTCTATCTCGAGGTATTGTTCAGTTACCTTTGAAAGTATTCCATTTTTCTGAAGTCTGTTGTTTATCACCATAATCAACCTGGCTCCATCTGGAAGATCGATGCTTGACACAGGGACACGTGTTGAGCCAGAAATCCTGAAACCCAGTTTAAATCTTAATGCAGATATTTCGCTATCGTACCTGTCTGTTTCTGATTTTAGTAGATTTGTGCATATGTTGAATATGTGCCTGTTCTCAACAAGAAGGTTTACAGGTTTTTGCTTTGGCAGATAATGTTGGAGTATTTCGAGAGTCTTTAATTGCTGGTGTGTAAGGGAAAGTTTTTCGATTATTTTCTCGTATTTGCTTCGAGCTTCTTTCTCAATTTTCTCTTTTCTTGCCTTTGCGTACTGTCTGCTAACGAATAAAAATCCCGCAACTATGGCTATCACGCTTATGAAAAATATTATTATCTCGAGGGGTGAGTGGGCAAACCCTTTGGTGATTTCATTGAAAATGTATTGAAGCCTTTCTTCATCAAGTACTAACATATCCTGTATCCAGTTGCCCTGAAATATGTTTTTAAAACATCCCCTATTCTATCCCGGATAATTTCATATGGATCTGCCTTTAGTGTGCCTTCTCTTATTTTTTTATACTGAATGGGTAGATACTGGCTGTAAAGAGAGAGCGGTATTGTGAACCTTTCCAGATTTTCCAGAAGTCTATTAATTGCGTCTTTAATTTCCTGATTGGTAAGATAATATCTTACTCTGTCAAAGAAACTATACTTGATTTTAAACCTTATCTCGTTCTCTGTTCCATCATACTGGGATTTCCAGTGCTGGGGGTTTGAAAGCATATGAGTTTCTATTATGTTAATTAAATTTGTTGCTTCCTCATCACATCCCATTTTTCTGAATATTTCTGTTTCAATCAAATCGAGCATAAACAGTGTTTCTCTCAATGTAAATGTTAGATGTGGACCAACTTTCAGGATTGCAATTCCGTCTTCAACCATTTCTTTTAGAGATTTTTCTGTCTGATAGTCGGTAGAATGTCCCTCGAAAATCAGGTCTGAATAATCATTCAGGGCTTTTTTCAGCTGTTCTGTGTTTTTTCTATTGTACTCTATAACAGTGTGATCCCCATACTCTACTCCGGGTTGAATTACTACTGCAATAACTCTTTCCCAGGCTTCCTCAAGTCCAAACCTTTTGAAATAATACCTGGTTGTTTCTACTGTTTCTTTAAAATCCTCAATTGATGTTGGTTTAATACCTTCCTCTACCTCGTCACTTCCGCCTGGAGGAGGAACATCGGTACCGATAACGTATAGTAGATCTGGATTTCTCGATTGATTAATTTTGGTAAATGTTTTCTCGGCAACCTGACACAACCTTGCACATCTTTCTGCAATGATCTCTATGGGAAGTTTATTTTTTATATTTTCTTCGCCCAGCGGCATACTTGTATCAAGGTGAAGTTTTTTTGCACCTGCCGTAACATATGCCCTTACCATTTCTTCAGCTTTCTCCATGGCAACATCGGCAGGCTCTTCCCTGAATGGAAAGGGACCGAGGTGATCTCCGCCGTATATTATTCTGTCTTTTGGGAAGTTTACTTTGCTGGCTATTTCAATTATTTGATTCAGGAAGGCATGTGGTGTGAGACCTGTGTAACCCCCGTATTGATTTACCTGGTTGCAGGTTGATTCGATTAATAGGGGACAGGATGACCGTTTCGATAGCTCCATTACCGATTCAATTACAAAACTATTGTAGCTACATATAGATGTTATACCTTTTGGAATACCCCTGTTTCTTGATTCAATTATTCCCCTGAAAAAATTGAGCACTTTAAAACCTATCTCTTCCTCTAACATATTTTAAATCCTGTTTTTTGATAGCAAATATTAATGTTATCATTTCTAATATTAGCATGAACCATTATTTTGTTAAGCAGTTTACATGGTTCCTGCATTGATTTGACGAAATATAAGCACTTTTTTATATTTTTATTGTAATAAAACCCAGTGAGGTGATGTGTGTCTCTATACAGGATACACTTTAAATGGAAAGAGAAAGAAGTTGTGCTTTCTGCTAAAAGCCTGGATATGACTCATCCCTATTTTGTCTCAATAAAAAACATAATATTTCCAAAAGAACAGAAGATAATAATTGATCCAAATGAGGAGGATGTGAGGAAGACTTTCGGTGAGGCAGAGCACATTATGATTCCTTTCCAGTCAGTTACTCTCATTGAGGAGTTAGATGAAAAGGATGCTCTGGCTAAAGATAATGAGGAGAAGGTAGTTTCTCTTGAAGAAATTCATGAAGTGAAAAAATCCGAGCAAGAATAAAAAGGTAAGTTTATGATCTTTTAAACTATTTTTTCCATTAGTTCAATTACTTCGTCCATCCCCTTGGGCCTATTTTCTGGTAATTTTTCGATCATTGAAGATATCAACCTATTAATTTTGAAGCTTTTCGGCAAGACAACCCCGTCTATACACTCGTGAAATTGTCTAATGCTGTTTCGATCCCCATCTTTTGATCTGTCAAAAAACTCCTCTATAAGGAAATGTCCATGGTATATATAGTAAAAGAGATGCCCCAGAGAGTATATTTCGCTCTGAATGGTGGGTATAAACCCTTTTTCAAAGGATTCCGGTGGTCTGATGGGATACCAGTATAGAGGTAATCCATCATCTCCAGGATAGGTTCTGGGATTTGAGATCGTGGAGGAAACATTGAAATCTATTATTTTTGTAATTTTTGATGTTGTTATAAAGATATTGGATGGTCTTGGATCAAGGTGGAGGATTCCCCTTGAGTGGATGAAGATATAGGATTTTATAATTTCGAAGATCAGTTCAATTCTGTCCGATTCTGAAGTTGCGGAGGGTCCCAGTTTCAACTTATCGATGGAAATACCCTCGATATATTCCATTGAAAGTGTATCTTCAGTGCTTGATATCAATCTTGGGGTGCATGTACCTCCAAGTATTTCGAGATAGAGTGCTTCATCGGCAAGCTTTTTATGATACTTTTTTAGGACATATTTTATGTTTTCTGATGATATGAGATAAATTTCAGCGAATCTGGAGGTTGCAAGTAATTTTATCCCCCCATGTTTACTCCTTATCCTTTAACTGGTGTATTTTAAATGGGTCCTGCCAGTTTTTCACCCCATTGGGTAGTATTTTTTTATCCGAAAGATCCTGGGTCAGAGCTATTATATGATCCTTTTATTAAAATTTAAGTCAAATTTATGGCTGTGTTGAATATATTTTGTAATTGATTTGGTTATTTCGAGGCCGGACTGGTCGTAAATTTTTTCAAACTGGTGCCTTTTGGGTGCGCAGGTCTTTAAAGCGTGAAGAGGGTTTCCTGGATGGCAATGGTTGCAGCGCCGAGGGCGGCTCCAAAGGGCCCAAGATTGGAAATCTTTATTTCTGTTTCTTTAAATATTTTTGCCATTGAATATTTTCTGGCCGTTTCGATTAACGAACCTGTAAAATGCTTGCCACTTATCGATAGTTGCCCTCCTAGTACAATTAATGGAGGGTTAAATATATTTATGAGAAAGCTTACCACTCGACCTATTCTGTGACCTGCCTCCTCCAATACCTCTATTGCAAAGCTATCCTGAAGTGAAGCAGCTTCTATTACATCCTGAAGGGTTATCTCATCAACTTTGCCGTTTACGAGGTCGTAAATTTTTGTTTTTTGTCCTTTTCGGATTTCTTCCTGAACTTTACTAACCAGGGCACGCCCAGAGGCACACGCTTCCAGACAGCCCCTGTTTCCACAGGTACAGACGGGGCCGTTCTCATCTATTATAAGGTGCCCAATCTCACCAGCTTTCAGTCCCTTTCCTTCGAGGAGTATTCCATTAATTACAATTCCGCATCCAATACCCTGACCAAGGTCAAGAAGGATAAAATCTTTAATATCCTTTCCCTCGCCGTACCATAACTCTCCAAGGGCCATTGATCTGCTACAATCCTCAAGGTAAACCTTTTTGTTAAATCTTTCTTCAAGTAATTTTTTGATCGGAACCTGTTTCCAATCTTTTATATTCACAGCCTCTTCCCAGACACCTCTTTTGATATCAAAGAATCCTGGGGCTGTGAATCCTATCCCTATAATCTTTTCCAGTTTGTCTTTTGCTTCTTCAATAAGAGACTGAGCAAGAGCGAATATTTTTTCAAGTACAATATCCTTTTTAAGGCCAAATCTAAAATTAAAAGTTTTTTTAAGGAGGATTTTTCCTTCGAGATTTATCAGGATAGCAGATATATGAGATGCTCCAAGGTCTATTCCGATTGAAAAACAGTAGTCACTGTTAAGTTTGAAATGTTCTTTTTTTCTTCCCTCATCTGTTTTTAAAAGTCCAACAGAGGTAACAATTCCTTTTTTAATTAGGTATTCTATGATATTTGTTATTGTTTTATTATTCAGTCCTGATAACCTTGCCAGTTGAGTCTTTGAGAGAGGGCCTTTGGATCTAAGGGTATTGAGTATTTTAAGCCTATTGATTCTTTTTAAGAATCTCTGATCTCCTCCCATCATCTCGGAGAGATGTTCCATTATATACTCCAGAATTTAATTTTTATCCTTGACTGTATATTATGTTATATATAAAATAGAATTATTCTATTTTAATTGAAAAAATGAGATTCCTTTTAATTTTATAATATTCTCAGGATCTTTTCTAATAAAAATTCTAATAGATGTTCAACTTGTCAGAGTTAGGGAAAATTTAAAATTTTAATAACTGTATCATGCTAAATTATATAATATTGTGTGTTAATTACCAAATTTTTTGTATGGAGAGTGAAAATGTCTGAGAAGCTTGCCATAGATGGTGGAGAGAAAGCAGTAAAGAATAAATTACAGGGCTGGCCACAGTTCGATCAAAAGGCTATTGATGCTGTGGTAGAGGTATTGCGTTCTGGAAAGGTTAATTACTGGACCGGTTCGAAAGGTATGGAGTTTGAGAAAAAATTTGCAGAATGGCAGGGAAGCAAATATGCAATTGCCGTAACCAATGGAACTGCTGCTTTGCATGTTGCCCTGAGTGCTCTGGGCATAGGCCCGGGGGATGAGGTAATTGTTCCAAGTTATACTTTCATAGCCACAAGTTTTTCTGTGGTACAGGCGGGTGCCATACCGCGATTTGCAGACGTAAACATTGATGATCATTGCATCAGTGTTGAATCGGCTGAAAAGCTTGTTAATGAAAGAACAAAAGCGATTATACCGGTTCACCTGTATGGAAATGTCTGCGACATGGACAAAATCATGGATTTTGCCAAGAAGTATAATCTGTATGTGATCGAAGACAATGCAGAGGCTTTTGGGGGTGAATACAAGGGTAAGAAAACAGGTACCATAGGACATATTGCGGCCTGTAGTTTCTGTCAGAACAAAACATTTACCACAGGTGGAGAGGGCGGTATGGTCACTACAGATGATGAGGAGCTTGCCTGGAAAGCCCGGAGCTTCAGGGATCACGGCTATGATGTTAAGGAAAGGTTAAATTTGCTCGAGCTTGAGCAGAGGCTCCCTTACATACACACCATGGTCGGGTGGAATTACAGGATGACTGAAATGCAGGCAGCTATTGGACTTGCGGAGCTTGAGAGAATAGATACATGGAACCTCCCTCGCAGGAGAAGGAATGCACATATACTGATAGAAAGGCTGAAGGAGTGTCCCCAGATAAAGTATTTCCCGGTTGATACTCCTGAGAGGAGGAATGGATGGTATGTGCTTGCATTCTCACTTGATATTGAGAACATGAACTGCGATATCAGGCAATTTGTTGATGCTGCTGTTGCCGAAGGGGCACCTGTATGGAAGGTTTTCTGGCCACAATGCCATACTGAGAGAGCTTTTACAGAGAAAAGGGCTTTTGGGAATAGCGGTTTTCCATTTACAAGCACTGAGTACACCAATCCAGAAAGCGTGGATTATTCAAAGGTGGATGTACCAAATGCAAGGTGGCATGAGAGCCATACTTTTACTTGTTTTGCATATCCCACATTTTCTGAAGAAGATATGCATCAGATTGCTGATGCAATAATAAAGGTTATCAGAGCCTACTCAAAATAAGCCTGTTATCTTCTAAATAATCGCCCTAGATTATATATGTGATGTATTGTTGCATATGGTATTTCTGCAGACAAGTTATGATATTGCGAAAAAGATCGTTAAATAGGATTGGTAGATGAAGTGGGTTAATACGAATAAGACGCTTCCACCTTATTTTTTAAATAAGGATGAAAACTCCTTTGCCAGAAAAACGTTTCTCTCGAGAAAACCTGCGATCATAAAGAAGATTATAAATGCCAATAATTTTAATGAGATTCAGAGAAAGGCTCTTGAGGGACTATCCGATGATCTAACAGGAGGAATAGTTCGGGATCCTTTCACAGAGTTTCCCTATAGTTGCGATGGTCTGGATCCTGGGTTTAAAGAGATATGGGATGTGGAACTCTTACCATATATTGGAAAGAGGTGGCTGGACCTTCCATTTTATTTTGCTGAAGCACTACTTTATTTTGAAATTCTTATAGCCAGTGGATATTTCGATACTTCCTCGGGTTTCTTCATGAAGGATATATATCAGGTATTTAAAGATGAGGAACTTCTCGGTGATAATGGTGCTATGAAAAATACAGCATCTATAGTATCGGATTTGGTTACCCGAAAATATGCGGAAGGTTTAATAAAAGAGCTAATTTATCTTTCCCTGTGGGGGAACAGAATAGATCTGAGTATGTATCATATAGTGAAGGACGGAAAGAACCTTTTCCTGAATAAAGATCACCAAAAACGGCTACTTATAGATCACTCGGATGCAATTACGAGTTTCATATTAAATACTGAAAGAATTGACTTTGTTCTTGATAATGCTGGCCAGGAGCTTGTTTGCGATCTTCTACTTGTATGGGCAATTCTAATGAATACAGAGAACACCAGAGTTTATCTCCATTTGAAAAAGTATCCTTTCTATGTGTCAGATGCTATGGTTAAGGATTTTTTTCAAACCCTTGAATGTTTTATAAAATCACCCGAAAGTGTTGAAAATCCTTATTTGATTGAAGTAGGAAAAACACTCCAGCATTATCTCAATGAGAGCAGACTTAAAGTACAGGATCATTATTTCTGGAATTCTTCTCTCTTCTATACAGAGTTGCCAGAGGATTTACGCAGGGATTTTGAAAGCTCCAATCTTGTTATTTTCAAAGGAGATGTAAATTACAGACGCCTTCTTGAGGATAGGAGGTGGGATATCTCTGAGTCTATGGAAACTCTGGTTGATTATTTCCCCACAAATCTGGCTGTCATCAGAACAATGAAAAGTGAGCTTGTCGTTGATATTCCCCGGGAAATGGCAGAACAGCTTGAATCTGAAGACCCTGAATGGAAGATAAATGGTCTCCGCGGAATGATAAGATTTGTCAGAAAATAAATAAAAGTAAATAAAATGGATAAAAAGACCTGTCTTGTAACAGGAGGAACATCAGGAGTGGGAAAGGCCATTGCAACTGGTGTTGCAGAGGCCGGATACAGGGTTGTGATCGTATCACGCACAGAGGAAAAAGGTAGAAAAGCTGTAGAGGATATAGTTCGGAAGACTGGAAATACTGATGTGAGTTTTCTGCTGGCTGATCTTTCCATTCAGAGTTCAATAAGGGACCTCGCTGAGGAGTTCAAATCCAGGTATGATAGGCTTGATGTGCTTGCAAACTGTGCTGGTATACTGAAACCAAAAAAGGAGGTTACGCCTGAGGGGATTGATTTGATGCTTGCCGTTGATTATCTTGCCCATTTTCTTCTGACAAACCTTCTGACAGATATACTGATAAAAAGTGCTCCTTCCAGGGTAATAACAGTAGTTGGGAATCCTCGATACCTTGAGAAAATCAGAATTGATTTTGATGATATTCAGTTTGATAAAAATTACAGCGGGTTCAGAGCTGCTCTCATTTGTGCATTGATGAGGGCTGTTTTCAGTTTTGTATTTGCAGAAAGAATGAAGGGTAGAGGTATAAGCTCAAATGCTTTTCATCCCGGTTTGGTAAAATCTCGCCTTGGTAGGTACCTACCTCTATATTTAAAAACTTTTGTAAATGCCATTATGCTTTTTGTTCCTCAGAAATGTAAAACAGGTGTTTATCTTGCCCTCTCAAATGATGTTGAGGGTGTGACGGGGGAGTTTTTTGTCAAAAGAAAGCCGGTTAAGACAAAGCTCAGGGCCTATGCAGATGAGATAGGTGTTAAACTCTGGAAATTATCGGAAAGATTTACCTCAATAAGGTATATTTAACTTTATTCTTATAGAAATGATCCGTAATTTCAGGCTGATAACATTCCAAGCCTCATCTCAATGCTATCCCTTTAACTTGTCCTTTCAAGTAATTCTTTAATAAATAATTTCTTATACGGTATCTAAACAATACTTATTAACTCCTATTTTTCTTAAATCTTCCCATTCACTTTATTATATTTGTATGTCATCTTTTTCTGGTTTTATTCAAGGTACCGTTAAGAGGATCATTAATGAGCAATAGTGAGATCAATCCGGAAGAAGAAAAGGTTACCAGGGGAGTAAAAACGCTGAGGGGTGATCCGAGGAAGGCAATAATCAAGCTTTCGGGACCCATGATGTTGGCAATGTTTGTCCAGACTGCATACAATCTCGTTGATGCAATCTGGGTTTCTGGGCTTGGAGCTGACTCACTGGCGGCTGTTGGACTTTTTTTCCCCTTCATGATGTTTCTAATGGGGTTTTCAAATGGGCTTGGCATTGGTGGGGGTTCCGCGGTATCCAGAAGAATTGGAGAGAAGAACAAACAGGATGCAGATAATACCGCGATTCACACCGTGATCCTGACAGCGGGTGTTAGCCTTTTTCTAACGGTACTTTTTCTCCCGTTTATGGGTAAAATATATGCCTGGATGGGAGCAAAGGGTGATATAAATAAAATGGCCACCGACTATTCCACGGTTATTCTTGGGGGCTTGGTATTTTTGTTTTTTACCAATATGGGCAATAGTCTTTTGAGATCCGAGGGTGATGCCAAAAGGGCAATGTATGCAATTATTCTTGGATCTGTTCTAAATATAATTCTTGATCCGATTTTTATTTATATTCTTGATCTTAAAGTTGTGGGTGCTGCATGGGCTACTCTTGTCTCTATAGTAATAACGGGAATAATAATCTTTTACTGGATATTTCTGAGAAGGGATACATATCTCGATATCAGATTCAGGCTGTTCAAACCAAGTAAAAGGATAGTTGGGGAGATACTCCGTGTTGGTCTTCCCAGTTCTCTTTCGATGATATCGATGTCAATCGCGATGTATCTGTTGAATATAATCCTTATAAAAAGTGCTGGCACAAACGCTGTGGCTGTGTTTACAACCGGATGGAGAGTTGTATCCATTGGAACAATCCCGGTTATGGGTATTGCCACGGGTGTTACCTCTGTAACAGCTGCTGCCTACGGGGCAAGAGAGCCTGCCAAGCTGAAGATAGGTTATTTTTATGGGATTTTTCTGGCGGTGCTTATAGAGACAACGGTAGCAGTTTTTTCATTCCTCTTTGCAGGTCCAATCTCAGGTATTTTTACTTATGCAGAAGGGGCAAAGGTAATAAAGGTGGAGCTCATCAGCTTTCTTCGCTGGATGGCCCCTCTGTACCCGTTTATTCCGATGGGCATGCTCACAGCTGCCATGTTTCAGGGGATTGGTAAGGGCGAAAGAGCATTTATAGTAACCTTTGTACGAACGATAGTTTTACAGGTTTTGATTTCATACTTTTTTAGTATAGTACTTGATTATGGATTTCTGGGTGTATTGTGGGGAGTTTTGATTGGTAATGGAGTTGCAGTTATTGTATCATTTATATGGGCTAATCTTACATTGAAGAAACTTTTTTACATTTTAAAACCAGATCTGGTACCCTCATTTGAGAAATAAAATGGGTACGAGAAATTGATAGGGGAGAGTATTTTGGAAACGCTGAAGCTAAAAAAGGGCAAAGGGAATAGAATTTTCAATGGGCATCTCTGGATATACAGAAGTGAGCTGGAAGGGGCTCATCCTGCAATCAAACCAACAACAGTGATAGTTGAGAACCACAACGGGAGATTTCTTGGTATTGGGGATTACAGCCCTTCTTCGCAGATTGCTGTAAGACTCCTTACAAGAAAGAAAGAGGTTATTGGCAGGAAGTTTTTTAGAGAGAGGATAAAAACCGCTCTTGAGCTGAGAAAGAAATTGTTTCCTGGGGAAGATTCGTATAGGCTGATACACAGCGAAGGGGATTTACTACCCGGTCTTATTGTAGATAAATATGGCGATTATCTTTCCGTCCAGATCCTGACCGGTGCAATGGAGGCAAGAAAAGAACTGATCTTTGATGTGCTGGAGGAGATCCTGAAGCCTGAAGGTATTGTTGAAAAGAATGATGTGGCAACGAGAAAACTTGAGGGACTTGAGCAGTTTGTTAGAGTTGCAAGGGGCAGGGTTCCAGAGTCCATTACTATCAGTGAAAATGACCTGCGGTTTGAGGTTGATCTGCTTAAAGGGGAAAAAAGTGGATTTTATTTTGACCAGAAGCTCAACAGAATTGCCATCTCAAGGTATTCTGATGGATGCAGGGTGCTTGATGTGTTCTGTTACAGTGGTGCATTTGCTCTGAATGCTCTTAAATATAATGCCAGCTATGCTGTGGGGATAGATTCCTCAGAAAAGGCCATTGAGCTGGCAAAAAAGAATAGCGAGCTTAATGGTTTTAGTGGCAGATGTGAGTTTATAAAGGCAAATGCTTTTAATTACCTGAGGTCTATTTCTAGGAAACAACAGAAATTTGATCTGATTATCCTCGATCCACCTCCCTTTGCGAAATCAAGGAATGTTCTTGACAGGGCTCTGAGGGGATATAGGGAGATAAATTTACAGGCACTTAAGGCTTTGAACCCTGGAGGAGTTCTGGTAACGTGTTCATGTTCCCATCATGTTTCTCCCCAGATATTTTTGAAAACAATCATGGAAGCTTCAAAAGATGCCGGAAAGAGGATGGTGTTATTGGAAAGAAGGGGACAGAGTCCCGATCATCCGGTGCTTCTGGGAGTACCCGAAACTGAATACCTCAAATGTTTTATCCTAAAATGTTTCTGAGGTTACTGAAGGTGAGAGGGTGGGGAAGGTTTGTAAGTGCTTTTGCTCTTATTGTTCTGCTGGTTATAACGGGGATGTTCGGGTATAGAATAATCGAAGGATGGAGTCTCCTTGATAGCCTATATATGGCGGTTATAACCATAACAACAGTTGGATACGGAGAGGTATTCCCCCTTTCACCTGAAGGGAAGAGGTTTACAATTGTATTTATTGCTATGAGTTTTGCAACGTTTGGCTATGCAATAGGTGTTTTAATTTCATTTATTTTTGGTGGATATCTGCTTGAGCGATTCAAGGAGAGCAGGATGAAGAGACACCTTGAAAGGATGAAAGATCACTTTATTATATGCGGAGCAGGGGACATTGGAAGAGAGATAGTAGAAGAGTTGAAGAAGTGCAGGATTAATTTTGTAGTGGTGGAAAGGGATCCGGAAAGCTCTGAACTTTCTTCGGATGAGGATGTGTTGTTTATAGCCGGTGAGGCTGAGGATGAGGAGGTTCTTCAGAGGGCGAATGTTGAAAGTGCAAAAGGCCTGGTATCAGTTCTTCCCAGGGACGAACTAAATGTCTTTGTTGTTCTAACAGCCCGGCAATTAAACCCTTCGTTAAAAATAGTTT
>CAZFGQ010000028.1:0-30690 GCA_964518675.1 uncultured Spirochaetota bacterium | reverse complement strand
TCTTTATTGGCCATCAGTAGTTTAAGCTTCCTTATGAAAACTCGAAGCTTGCCCTAGAAAATAACTAGTTCCGAAGAGATTGATTGGTAGTTTTATGGTATTTTAAAATTAAATGTTATTTTTTATGTAAGTGTTACCAGATTGATGGCATTCGTTGAAATCATTTTTAATTGGCAGAGTTTCTGTGGCTTAATGGGGCTTGTATTTTTTCAACTCTACCTCTATCTGGATTTTCAGGGCATTTGCAAGTTTTGCCTCCACTTCCATTTTTAAGGGCAGATGTCCTTCATTCGAATCCACATAAAATATAATCCAGGGTTTTTTTGTTTGTTTATATACAATTGTCCTGACTGTTCTGTTTCTTTTATTTTTTGAAGATATTGGATTGGGAATGAGACTTTCGCCTACATTAATGAAGCTGACTGTTCTTGTTTTTTCTGGTTCGAGAAAGTCGAATGTGATTCTTTTTCCAATGTCAGAATATAGTGCAGCATCTCGCCTGAACTTGTAGACCATTGAGATAAAATCAAATACGGGATTCTTCGCTTTTATTTCTTTGACCCTGTTATTTGTGACATCAGTCATTATTACTTTTAGATTTTCCTGGTCAATTTCGTAGATGATAAATCCACTTTTTTTGCCTTCTACCATATCCTTTTCGATTCTTATTGGTTTAAGCGATTCGGCATCGACAAGTATTCTCCATTTATCGTTTAATCTGTACAGAAGGCTGACAAATGGTGCACTTTTTGAATGCCCCTTCAGTTCGATTACCTTTCTACCGTTTATATTTTTGATGCCTTTTACTTCTATGATCTGGTATCCTACTTTGAGTCCGGCAGCATAGATATTATAGGTAAGGGTTTCTCCAACCTTGAACTCATAACCTAAAAGCAATGACAGGGATGACTGTATAAATATGGTGATAATGATAATTAGAAATATTGTTCTTTTTAGCATAAGACAGGTTTCTTTTTTTGTATTATTACAATCTAGAATATAATATTTATCAAGATAAAATTATAAAAATATTAGGGCGAACCTCGAGTTTTCATAATATGATGCAAATTATTGTTACAAAAATAAAAAAATCAACAGATATTGGTATAAATTGTTCGAAGTTCGCCGGCACTGCTACATTTTTGGTAATATCTTGCATTAAGATTTCTATTTTTCAGAAAACTCGACATTCGTTCTATTATAAAAACAATCCTTGATGTGATGGTTAATCCATAGTAGATTATAGGAAATTTTTTTGAAGGGAGGGAAATGGTGAAAAAGTTTTTTGGAGTGGAGGAAAAAGGTTCAACTGTTGGAACGGAGGTCATTGCCGGAATTGCAACGTTTCTTGCTATGGCCTACATCATTGTGGTAAACCCTGCTATACTTTCTCAGACTGGGATGTCGTTCAGCGGTGTTTTATTTGCAACAGTTCTTGTATGTACTTTTTCTTCAATAGCAATGGGGTTATATGCGAACCTTCCATTTGCGCTTGCTCCTGGAATGGGAATCAATGCATTTTTCACCTATACACTTGTGCTTGGGATGAAGGTTCCCTGGGAGACAGCACTTGGGGCAGTATTTATCTCGGGAATTATATTTTTAATCCTTTCAATATTCAAGGTTAGAACTACCATAGTAAAGGCGGTTCCAAGTTCAATCAGGTATGCAGTGGCTGCCGGAATTGGTCTATTTCTAACTCTCATCGGTTTTGAACAGGTTGGATTTATAGTACAGAATCCTGCAACAGTTGTAAGTTTTGGTGGATTCAGTTTAAAGGTAATTCTTTTCCTTGTAGGATTATTCATTACATCTATCCTTGTTATAAAAAAGATTAAGGGGAATCTTGTCCTTGGGATTATTATAACATCCATTATTTCCCTTATCGTAAGCTCAATTGGTGTAGCAACTGGAAAACTCGAAGCTCCTCTTGTTACACCACCGAAGGGTGTTTTTGCCCTGCCATCACTTGAGGTTTTTTTGAAACTTGATATTGTTGGTGCACTTAAATGGAGCATGATTGGGCCTATATTTGCCCTTTTATTCACAGATATGTTTGACAGCATATCAACTTTTCTTGGTGTTGCCCAGGTTGCTGGTTTAATAGATAAAGATGGTCAACCTGTTAATGTGGGAAAGGCATTGCTTGTCGATGCAGGAGCTACCACCATATCCGGTCTTGTTGGCACTTCTTCTGGAACTACATACATTGAAAGTGCAGCAGGTGTTGAGGAGGGAGGAAGAACGGGACTTACTGCAGTAGTAACTGGCCTTCTTTTTATTCCATTTATGTTTTTCAGCCCACTTCTATCTTTTATACCCTCAGTGGCAACTGCTCCGGTTCTTGTGCTTGTTGGTGTATTTATGATGAAACCGGTTGCCGATCTTGATTGGAAAAATATGGAAGAGGCAATACCTGCATTTCTTGCACTTGTACTGATCCCGCTAACCTATAGTATTACTCAGGGAATTGTATGGGGATTTTTATCCTATACAATCATAAAGGTTCTAGTAGGAAAGGCTAGAGAGATACACTGGATGCTTTATATAATTGATGCTTTCGCCATTCTGGCATTAATTTTATCTCAGATGCATTAAAAATCTGGAGGTTTTTTTCCGGGATGGAGCTTGATAAGAGATACGACCCAAAAAAAGTTGAAGAGAAATGGTATAAGTTCTGGGAGGAGAGGGGATTTTTTAACTCCGATGTTGATAGGGACAGGAAGCCATTTACCATAGTTATTCCTCCTCCCAATATTACCGGTGTGCTTCATATGGGCCATGGGCTGAATAATACACTTCAGGATATATTGATAAGGCTGAAGAGGATGCAGGGATTCAATGCCCTCTGGGTTCCCGGGACGGATCACGCTGGAATAGCAACACAGAATGTTGTTGAAAGAGAGCTGGCGAAGCAGGGGAAAACCCGTCATGAGGTTGGAAGGGAAAAGTTTATTGAGCTTGTATGGAAATGGAGGGATAAGTATGGATCCACAATTATAAGGCAGCTGAGGAAGTTTGGAGCGAGCTGTGATTGGAGACGGGAAAGATTTACCATGGATGAGGGTCTCTCGCGTGCTGTCAGAGAGGTGTTTGTGAGGTTATTCAAAGAGGGATTGATTTATCGGGGGAAATATATTATAAACTGGTGCCCAAGATGTCAGACAGCCCTGGCAGATGAGGAAGTAGAACATGAAACAGAACAGGGTTTTCTGTATTATATAAAGTATCCCTTCAAAGATAATCCATCTGATGGGCTTGTGGTTGCAACTACAAGACCCGAAACAATGCTTGGCGATACTGCGGTAGCTGTAAATCCAAATGATAAAAGATTCAGGGATGCTATAGGGAAAACTGTAATTCTACCCCTTGTCGGAAGAGAACTTCCCGTTATTGCAGATGAATACGTTGATATGGAATTCGGAACAGGTGCACTCAAGATCACACCTGCGCATGATCCAAATGACTTTGAGATAGGTCTCAAGCACGGGCTTCCGCAGGTTAATATTTTCAATGAGGATGCAACAATTAATGAGAATGGTATTTCAGAGTGTATAGGTATGGACAGGTATGAGTGCAGAGAGGTTGTTGTCGAGGAGCTCAAAAAGCGGGGATATTTTGTAAAGCAGGAGCCGCATACACATGAAGTTGGGCACTGTTATCGCTGTAATACGGTTATCGAGCCCTATCTGTCAGAACAATGGTTCGTGAAGATGAAACCTCTCGCAGAGCCAGCAATAAAGGTTGTGGAAGAGGGCAGGATAAGATTTTTCCCAGAAAGGTGGAAAAAGGTTTATCTCAACTGGATGTATAATATCAGGGACTGGTGTATATCAAGGCAGATATGGTGGGGTCACAGGATTCCTGTTTACTACTGCGATGACTGCGGTCATGTATTTGCATCTGTTGATGAACCTGGAAAATGCGAGAAGTGTTCAAGTGAAAACATCAGGCAGGATGAGGATGTACTGGACACCTGGTTTTCATCTCAGCTATGGCCTTTTTCCACCCTGGGGTGGCCTGAAAAAACGCCGGAGCTTGAATACTACTATCCAACTAGCGTGCTGGTTACCGATCCCGGGATACTATTTTTCTGGGTAGCAAGGATGATAATGAGCGGCCTGAAGTTTATGGGAGATGTCCCATTTCGAGATGTTTTTATCCATGGGGTTGTTATGGATCAATTTGGGAGAAAGATGAGTAAATCACTTGGCAATGGGATCGATCCCCTTGAGGTTGTTGATAAGTTTGGTGCAGATGCTATGAGGTACACGATTGTTGCAATAACGCCACTTGGGCAAAACCTCCTCCTGTCAATGGAAAAGTTCAATATAGGATTAAGATTCGCCAATAAGATATGGAATGCCTCGAGATTTATTCTGATGAATGTTGAGAACATTGATTTAACACCTCCATCGGAAAGTGATCTCGATATTTCAGACAGGTGGATTTTAACTGTTTTTAATGAAACTGTAAAAAAGGTACTGAACTCGTTTGATGCATACAGAATAAATGAAGCGGCCAGCCTGATATATGAGTTTTTCTGGCATGAGTTTTGCGATTGGTATGTGGAACTTACAAAAGTAAGGCTATACGGCGAAGATATAAAAAAGAAGTCTGTTGCGTGCTACATACTTGTAAAGGTCCTCGATGGTTCCCTGAGGTTGCTGCATCCCTTCATGCCATTTATAACAGAAGAGATCTGGCAGAGATTATCCTTAAAGAAAGATAAACCCAGCATTATGGTTTCGGATTACCCCGAGTATAAGCCCGATGAAGTTTTTCCCGAGAGCGTAGAAAAAATACAGACCCTAAAAGAACTTTGCTATATAGTTCGTAACATAAGGGGAGAGATGAGAGTCCCACCTGAAAAAAAGATTAGCGTGCTGATTAAAACAGCTACCGATCAAACAGAAAGTATTATTGCAGCTCAGATTGATGCAATTAAATTCCTTACGAGAGCATCTGAAATAAAATATGGAAGGGATGTTAAAAAGCCACCTTCCAGCGGGAGCGGAGTTGGTAATGGAGTTGAGGTTTATGTACCTCTTAAGGGAATAATCGATATTGAAAAAGAGATGGAAAGATTGAACAAGGAACTTGTAAAGCTTGAGAATGATATTATGAGATCTGAGAGAAAATTGGGCAATGAGGATTTTCTAAACAAGGCTCCGAAGGATGTGGTAGAAAGAGAGAAGAAAGCTCTTGAGGAATCAATAAGTGCCAGAGAAAGGCTTAAATCGCTGCTTGATTCATTGAAGGTATAAGGGCTGGAATAGGTCAAAATCTGGTTCTGTAACTCGAGTTGAGATGCACAAGAAATTTTGTTAAAATAGTCATAAAAAAAGCTCTATGAAAAAAGCTTTAAAGAGTTTTCCCGCCATTTTTTTTATGCTGTTATTCTTACCCTGGATAGCTTTCTCGCAGGAAGAAGAAAAAAAGCCCCAGCCACAGAGTCCTGTAGAAGAGTTAATAATAGAAGCTAGGTCAGGATCACCCCCTGTCCTTGAGTTTATACTGGGAAGGCCTGAGAAAGTTACAGAGGTTCAGTTTGATTTTAATTACGATGGCACGTATGAATTAACCCTACCAGTGAACAGGGGAGAGAGTTCCACAATTTTTCGTGGTGTTCCTTATAGAAAACCGGGGGTTTATAATTTTAGAGTGAACCTTCTGTATTCCAACGGCTCCTCTGTTTTTGATTACAGGTTTGGATTTGTTGATTTTCGGTGGGGAAAGGACAACTTCCGTTTTGCCAATGATGGAGTATTCGAGAACAGGATCAAGTTCGTTTCTGATACTGTTGTGGAGTGGGGAGAAGAGAAGTTTGGTGAACTTTCAGATGTTCAGAAGATGGTTTTATTATGGATAATGTACAGGATTTACAGGGGAAGTATTGGAAGATGTTATGGGTTTTCAGGTGGTGAGGTTCTCTTTATTGAGCATCCAGAGTTGATTCCTCAGCCCTATCTATGCACCTACGATGTTCCCGAATGGAATGAAAAAATAATCAGACAGATGGATTATCTCCAGAATGATATTGTGTTTTCAAACTTTGTAAATGGTAGGATAAACCTCAGTGAGAAACAATCTTCTGAAAAAACACGCCAGGAGCTGGATAAAATAAAATACTCAATTGCCATGGGCAAACCTATAGTTATGGGATATCAGAGTGATGATATGCACCATTCAATGGCGATCTATGGTTTCTGGGTGAGGAAGAATGATGGAAAAACTGTTCTTCTGGCAGCGAATAACTGGGAAAGAAAGCAGGATAATAATACTTTCAGTGAAGATGCTGAAAACATAATTTTTATACCACCCAGAGAAGAAGGTAAGCCATATGATATAAGCTGGACAGATCTGGGAAAGGATAAGGTGAGAAGGCCCAGGGCAATATTTGCCATCCAGATAGATAGTGGTTATTCCATTAATTCTCGCGATTTCTTCAATATGATATCAAATGAGCAAAAATGGCTAATTGATCATGATAAGGCAGTAATTATAATTGAAAAAACTCAGGGTGCTTATTTCATGGAGAGAAAGAATTATAAAAAGACTGGTTATATCCGGAGAAAGAACTACAATGAACTCCCCTTTGTGAGTTTTAAAAAGATAGATTATAACTATATTTTTGAGGTGGATTTAAAAAAACTTGATGCTTTCAGGCAGGATGGCAGAAATGTTGTTCTTATCTTAAGTAGAAAGAGGTACAATAGCGAGAAAAGAAGATACAAGGATGTCAATATATTTGTTATTCTTCCTTCGAATGGAGTATTGAAAACCCAGATAATGAAACCATTTGAAATGGAACCCTATGCAGAAGTTCATTTCTCATTTACAAGAGAAGGCCTCCACTTGATGAGAAGATAGGATATGTTAAATAATTATTTTAGATAATTATGCTGCAATAAGATCTATTTATGAATAATTTTGTGCATTCTTTTATTTTGTTACACAGGCTGCGAAGTATTTTTTCCAGTTAATCTTGTCATGTTATAAAGTTGATTTTTAACGCATCTTTTCATATATTTTCACTGTGAGATAGCCTGATGGAGAGATGTCCGAGAGGCCGAAGGAGCACGCTTGGAAAGCGTGTGTACCCGAGAGGGTACCGTGGGTTCGAATCCCACTCTCTCCGCATAAACAGCCTATTTCGGAGTGCCTGCGTTGATAATCAGGTGGGGTTCAAGGGGAAGGCGCCCAACCCCGTCAGGACCGGAAGGTAGCAGCGGTAAGCGTTCTTCCTCTGTGAGCCTATCACTTGATTGGAGCAGGCACTGTGAAATGGGCTGTTATTTTTTTTGACTTCTGTTTAGTGCTTGCAAAAATCCTCGTGCAGAATTATTTTAAGACTGATAAATAAAATATTAAGATTTTTGGTGATATATGGCTTATCTCGTATCTGCAAGAAAATACAGGCCCCAGGTTTTTGAGGAGCTTGTGGGCCAGGAGCATGTGGCTAAAACTCTTCAGAACGCAATAAAAAAAGGTAAAATTGGTCATGCCTACCTTTTTTCGGGGCCTCGAGGAATAGGAAAAACCTCGGCAGCCAGGATATTTGCCAAAGCTCTGAACTGTGAAAATGGCCCAACTCCCCAACCCTGTAATCAGTGCAAGTTCTGCAGAGAGATCATTGAAGGGACGAGCCTTGATCTGGTGGAAATAGATGGTGCTTCCAACAGGAGGATAGACGAGATTAGAAAGCTCAGAGAAAACGTAAGGTTCATGCCTTCTTCTGCGCGGTACAAGGTGTATATAATCGATGAAGTGCACATGCTGACAAATGAGGCATTCAATGCCCTTCTCAAAACTCTTGAGGAGCCACCGGAACATATCATATTTGTGTTTGCCACTACCGAGGTGCATAAGGTTCCACAGACTATAAGGAGCCGGTGTCAGCAGTTTGTATTTAAGAAAATTCCAATTAACAAAATAGTTCCTGTATTAAAGAAAATTCTGAAGGATTTTTCTGTAGAGGCTGATGAGAAGGCCCTTTTCTGGATTGCAAAATTTGCTGAAGGGTCCATGCGCGATGCTGAATCGATCCTTGATCAGATGATATCCTATTCAGATTCCATTATAACCGAGGATGATGTGTTCACAGTTCTTGGAATGCCGCGATTTGATGCCTATCATGGACTTGTTCGAATGATAGCAGAGAAGAATACAGAAGGTGTTTTTGAACTTGTGAATAAGTTAATAATGGATGGAATTGAAGTTCATGTTATTTTAGCCGGATTAATAGATTATTTCAGGGCTCTTTATCTTTTAACTTTTGATGAGAGAAATGAAACACTGGTTGAGCTTCCACGGGAAGAAATGGAGCAGATAAAAGTATTGTTAAAGTTTTTTAAGAGGCTTGATATTCAGAATATTCTCCTGATTTTATCGAGGAGTTACCTGGAAATCAGAAATATGGATATTAAAAGAGAGCTTTTTGAGATAGCCCTTTTAAAATGCCTGAATTATAGCGATGTAATTAATCCGGCCCAGATTTTGAAAAAACTGGAAGAACTAAAAGAGGATGTGCTGAGAAAATCCGGGGTGGAGGTAAAAAGAAGTCCCACTCTTTCAAATCATTCGCTATCGTCGGTTTCTGGTGAGTCGGCAAAAAAACCGGTCGAGAATCTGAACCCACATCGGAGCTCCAACAAAAATTCCCAAGATTCAATTGTGGATTTTTCAGAAAAAGTTGAACTGGATGCGAATATACTGGATGCAAATATAAAGAAAAATGCATCGGGAGAGGATTATTTTTCAAAACTGGTTGAGCATCTGGAAACGAAACGAAGAGCATTAGCTGAGTTTTTAAAAAGGTCAAAGTCGCACGAAGTGAGGGAAAATAAGATCATGGTCGTGTATTCTCCGGATGAAAAGTACAGTTACGACCATATCACAGAAGATAAAATGAAGAAAATTCTTCAGAGTGAGGTAGCAGAACTGTTTGGTGGGAAAATAACGATCGAGTTTGAGCTTGAAAAATCAGAATCTGAAGAGGATTTTACTTTGTCTCCTTCAGTAGAGAAAGTTCTGGAAATTTTTAAAGGCGAGATTGTATCAAAAAACGATGGGGGAGGGAATTAATGGCTTTTAATATGAATCTATTTAAACAGGCACAGGAGCTTCAGGAAAAACTAAAAAAGTTTCAGGAAGACCTTGTCAACAAAGAAGCTGTTGGAAGTGCAGGTGGAGATATGGTTCAGGTTACTGTGAATGGCAAACATGAGGTTCTGGATATAAAGATAGCAAAAGAGGTTGTAAACCCTGAGGATATAGAGATGCTTCAGGATCTGGTTATGGCAGCGGTAAATGATGCAATGCACAAGATAGATGAAGTTATTAAAATGGAGATGGCAAAGATTACAGGTGGTCTTAATATTCCTGGACTAGAGGTGCCTTTTTAGAAAGGGTTTTAATTGAAGGGAAAAAGTAGTATCAGCAGATTGATAAATCAATTTGAAAAACTTCCTGGGATAGGCAGAAAAACTGCGGAGAGACTTGCATTTTACCTTGTCAAGTCCGATGAAGAACTTGCAAGGGGTCTTGCAGAGACTATCCTGGAAGTTAAGAGATCAATATCTTTCTGTAAGCAATGTTTTAATTTTTCTGAAGGCGAATTATGCGAGATATGTGCCGATCCATCGCGAGATAGATCAAAGATCTGTGTTGTCGAAGAACCAAAGGACATTTGGACAATAGAAAGGTCGGGAACATATAGAGGGTTGTATCATGTATTAATGGGAGCAATTTCACCTCTTGACGGTATTGGCCCGGAGGATTTGAAAATAAAGGAACTGCTGAATAGGATACAGAAGGGTGGCATAGATGAAATTATTGTGGCCACCGACCCAAATATAGAGGGTGATGCAACCGCACTGTATCTTGCGAAGTTGATTAAGCCATTGGGTATTAAAGTAACGAGATTGGCAAGCGGATTACCGGTTGGCGGGGATCTTGAATATGCGGATTCTGTAACGGTGGCAAAGGCATTGTCCGCGCGCCAACCTCTTTAGTTTATTCTGGACTCAAAATAGTGGGATAAGTGGATAATGAGCCTGTATGTATTTTTTAATTGTATTTATTATTGATACTGAATAGTGTTCTTTTACAACAATAACGGAATTAACTACAATGAATTGAAGGAAGGGTATTCGAGATGAGAGCAAAAGCTGTTGTAAATGCCGGGGTATGCGGATATGGGGCTGTAATAATTGCGGAGGCAAAGGATGCCATGGGGAAAGCACTTGTGTCCCTCGATACCGAATGCAATAATCTTAAAGAGCTTGGACAGAATCTGGAGATTGAAATAATGGATGTGGTACAGAAAGGTTGTTCATCAGAAATATTTACTCAGATTACTCAACTTGTTCCTAATATGCACTGCCCCTGTCCTGTAATACTTGGAATTTTCGAAGCAGTAAAAATTGCAGCTGGGCTTGCACTGCCCAAAGACATATCGATTAGACTGGAAAAGATCACGTAAGGATCCCATTGGTTGAATCCATATTGCTCAGAGGAAAGATTTGAAAAAATTAATTGCTATTTATGGAAGCCCTAAGAAAAATGGAACCACGGATTTATTGCTTAACAGGTTCCTCAGTTTTATACAAGAAAATGTGGAGATAAAAAAAGTTTTTTTGAGGGATATCAATTTCGTTGGCTGTGATGAGTGCGATGGCTGCCTTGGTAATGGAGCCCGTACAAAAAATGATGATTTAGATGATATTTTTCATTCCATTCTAGATTCTGCATATGTTGTTGTTTCTTTTCCCGTATATTTTTTAGGTCCACCTTCGCTGGCTAAGGCCTTTATCGATAGAGCTCAATACCTGTGGGTGAGAAGATTTATACTGAAAGACCTTAAGTACTCTGAGAAATCACCTGTTGGATGTCTTCTTTCCTGTGGGGGTTTCCCTGGGTCCAATCGGATATTTAACTGTAACATAGCTATAATAAAGGCATTTTATAATGCCTGTGCTGTTAGGTATTATGGAGAGCTGGTATTTGGTGGAGTTGATAGCAGTGATGATTTACTTAATATTGAAAGGTTGGATGAAATAATAAGGGAATTTGCTGAAGGGTTTCTTGCTTCTTCTGATATCAGGAAATGATTTTTTAAAAAGATATACAGAATAAATAGAAAGCAGAACTGCTCAATTGGTACAGAATGGTGAACTACTCAAACTTATAATAGCCCACCTTCTTTAATTCATCGGGTAGGCCTGTTTCGTGTTTTTTGTAGTGTTTAAGGATATCTGAATCGAAGACTTTGAAAAAATCTCCGTTTGTGAGATTCAGTATATCTTCATAAGTTATATATTTGAAATGAAATCCTTTTGTGTTACCGTAAGGGATCACTTCAGGTTTTTCTGTAATTAAGAAGTGTTTATTATCAACCTGGTAGTGTTTAATTGATTGGCTTGATCCTATCAGCACTTCTTTTGTTATCAGTGAAATTTTGAGTATGAGGTTATTATGGTATAGGATTGAATCGCTTATTACCAGGGTTACGTATTCTGGACCGTATTCTGTGATGTATGAAGAGAAAAGTTTGTTAATTTTTAATCCGAAGTTTGGCTTTTCACCGTGGAATGAATGCTTGTTATACATTTTGTTATATCCAGGTTTTTGAATATAAGAGTTAATTTTAAATTGATCGGGTAATATATCTTTCTTTACAATATCAACCTTTCTCTTTAATTGTGATATATCTTTTCTCACCCTGTAAAGGGTTGTATTGATATCGCTAAATAGTCTGTTAAGCTTTTTTGAGGCTTTTTCTACCTCTTTCTGAGCAATAACAAGCTCTTCAATAAGGTTATATATTTTATTTCTTTCGTCTCTGCTGAGATTTCCCGATACTTCGAAAATGGGTTTTATTTTATCCTTTAATCTGTCGTTGAGCCTGTATTTTTTTAAAAGCTCAAAGATCTTTTTTTCAAACTCGCTCTTTGTCATGATTTTCAATTACCTTTTATTACAATATAGCATATTTGAATGCAAAAATAAAGTATTGTATTTTTATAATCTCATTTATATAATTTTTTTGCAACCTTTTTTTAGTGGAGTTTATATCTTAGAGTGTAATTATGGTTCAAAAAAAATTGCAGGAGGATAAAAAATATGGGAAACGAATATCTGGTTGACGAGAATGGGCTTGAGTATCGAGAGGAAGAAGCTCCTCCGATTAGGAAAATCATAGCAAAGAGAATGACAGAGAGTAAGATGAGTGCACCTCATTTTTACCTAACCATTGATGTTGATGCCAGTAAGCTTATTCAATTAAGAGAAGAGATGAATGAGAAGGAGCAAAGAAAGTATTCTTTTAATGATTTCCTTATTAAAGGCTGTGCAAAGGTATTAAGTGACCATCCTGAACTAAATACGAGTTTTATAGATGAAAGAATAAGATATTACAGAAATGTAAACATCAGTCTTGCAGTTGCAATTGAAGGGGGACTCATTACCCCTACAATAAGGGACTGTGATAAGAAGACAATAAGGGAAATAAGTGAGGAGTCTGCGGTGCTGGTAGAAAAGGCAAGAAAAAAAAGGTTGAGGCCCAGGGAATGGATGGGGGGTACATTTACACTTACGAATCTTGGTATGTTCGGGATTGAAGAGTTTATAGCGATAATAAATCCTCCTCAGTCCATGATTCTTGCAATTGGAACAATAAGAAAGACACCTGTGGTTGAAGGTGAAAACATTAAAATAGGTAATAGGATGAAAATGACTCTAAGTTGTGACCACAGGGTGGTTGATGGAGCAATGGGTGCAACTTTTCTTTCTGAATTGAAATCACTTATTGAGAGCCCGGAATCTCTTATATCCTAAGGTGATACTGCAAACTTTTTGCCAGGGATTCTTGGTCTGGTTACTGGTGATTTATATCAATCCGAAATGTTTTTCCTGTCTATGATTATTGATTTTCTGCTGGGTTTAAAATTAAGAGCGGGATGTTTTAACTAAAGATCGGTGAATAACATAAAGGAGGAAGAAATGGTGGAAGTTCTTACAGCCGGAGAAATTCTGGTCGAAATAATGCGAAAAGAGAAGGATGTAGCTCTTAATGTTCCGGGAGATTTTTATGGACCTTTTCCCAGTGGAGCACCTGCGATTTTTATAGATCAGGTTGCTCTTTTAGGCCATGCGGCCGGTATAGTTGGAAGTGTTGGGAAAGATGAATTTGGAAAGCAGCTTCTTGTAAGACTTGATATGGATGGGGTTGATATTTCACATATAAGGGTTAGTGAAGAATATTCAACTGCAGTTGCATTTGTATCTTACAAGAAAGATGGGTCAAGGAGGTTCATTTATCATATAGGTAACGCAGCAGCAGGGCAGCTAGAGATGCCTGATCAGGAGTTCCTCAGGCATGTGAAAGTTTTCCACATAATGGGTTGTTCACTTATGAGTAGCGCAAGGGTCAGGGAAATTATTATAAATATTGCTAAAATGGTAAGTGCAAATGGGGGAATAATTTCATTTGATCCAAATATAAGAGTGGAGCTTTTAAAAGGGAATGATATAGCAGGAATTATAGGAGATATAATTAGTATTACTGATATTTTTATGCCGGGAGAGGGAGAGTTTGCTTCTATAAGCTCTCTGAAGAGTATGGATGAAGCGGTTGAATGGGCATTTTCAAAGGGGATCAGAGTTATTGTAATAAAAATGGGCAAAAGGGGTGCAAGATATATTGATAGTGAAAGAGACGTAACGGTTAAGGCAATAGAAGTAGATGAGATAGATCCAACGGGTGCGGGCGATAGCTTTGATGCAGGATTTATCTGCGGATACCTTGAGGGGATGAGTCCGGAAGATTCCCTGAGGCTTGCATCGGTATGTGGGGGATTAAATGCCGCTTTTTTTGGACCTATGGAGGGTGTTTTCCCCAGGCAGTTTATAGAGTATTACATGAAGAAGGATAGAGATAAAAATAACGGATAAATAACTGTGCGCTTACGTGTACTCTTCATCCATTACCATTTGAGGCCTGGTGGAGTAACAAGGGTAATTCTCGACCAGATAAAAGCAATTAAAGAATTTGCAGATACTGCTATTATTATCGGGGAAGAACCACAGGTTCGAGTTAACTGCCCCTACAGGGTCGTTTCTCCTATTAGCTATGATCGTGACAGGCGAGATAACCTGAAGCCAACCGAGATAGCAGAGCTTATTATTAAAGAGGCCCAGTCTATATGGAGTGGTGGACCTGATATCATACACGTTCATAACCCTACACTTGGTAAAAATAAGGATTTCTTAGAAGTTCTATTTTTATTGGGAGAAAGGAACCTGAGTTTACTGCTTCAGATCCACGATTTTGCGGAGGATGGGAGACCTGGTGGTTACTCCTCTCATCCATACCCGCATGATGTTCACTATGCAGTTATCAACAGTAGAGATTATGGAATACTTTTAAAAAGTGGTCTCCAGGAGGATGGGCTTCATTATTTACCTAACGCCATTCACCCACTACCTATTTCAGATAACATTAAGAGAGATCTATATCTTTATCCTGTGAGAGCGATAAGGCGAAAAAATGTGGGTGAAGCAATTCTATTGTCTTTATTTATCAAGGAAGGGTGCCATGTAGGGATCACTCTGGAGCCTACATCAAGAATCGATACAGTTTGCTATAATAACTGGATTCATTTCTCTAGAGAGAGAGGATTAAGGGTTAAATACGCACTGGGATTGAGTAACAAATTTGAGGATATTGTTTCAAGGGCTCTTCTTTTTATCACAACAAGTGTAAAGGAGGGATTTGGTTTTTCCTTTCTTGAACCCTGGACCGCAATGAGAATGGTTTCGGGAAGACTGATTCCTGATGTATGCAGTGATTTCATTGAAAAGAATATAATTTTAGATTTTTTCTACAACTCGATAAAGATTCCTCTGGAAATGATTGATGTTTCTTCTTTCGAAAATATATGGATAGATTGCTATAAAAATATACTTGCAGCTTATGGAATAAAGTGCAGTGATGTTGAAGCAAGAGAGGCTCTGTCTGATCTATATGTTGAGGATACATTGGATTACTCTTACCTAAATGAAGAACTCCAGATGGAGGTTATAGAAAATCTACAGAAAAACAAAAAAAAATTGGAAAAATTCCTTGACTTAAATCCATTTTTTAAGAAAAATTCAGATTTCAATAATGGTTACACAGGTGATGTTTTTGATGAGGTGGTAAAGCACAACCGGGAGGTGGTTTTAAAGGAGTATTCCATCGAGAAGTACAGTAGGAGATTAAGAGATATTTACGAAAATGTTTTGAATTACCGGGTGTCGCAGAGTATAAATAAAAAAAAGTTACTGGATGCTTTTCTTAAACCAGAAAATCAGTATCTTTTACTGTGTGAGAAATCAGCAGGATTAAATTCCAGCTTTGCGTAAGGTTTTGGGGGCGAAAACCTGGATAGAATTAATGATAATGATGTAAAAAGTGATGGGCTCAAAAAAGAACTTATCAATATAATAAGGTCTCTTTCAACCCAAATAGAGCCGATACCAACAGGGCTTGAAACAAAGATATCAATTGAAATAAAACCTAAAGTACTTTTATTTGATGTTTATGGAACCTTATTTATCAGTGGATCTGGTGATATTTCGATAGCTTCAGAAAATGTTAAAACAGACAGGATCGAGGGTCTTTTCAAAAAGTATGGCATAGATGAATCACCTGAACTTGTAATTCGCAAGTTTTTTGACCTTATCAAGGCCAGACATAACGAGGTAAAAGAAACACTTGGAATAGACTATCCGGAGGTTGTTATTGAACAGATCTGGGAAGAATTGCTGTGTTTAGGTGATGCGGCAACAGTGAAGAAGTTTTCTCTTGAATATGAGCTTTTAACTAATCCTGTTTGGCCCATGCCCGGTTTAAACGATTTACTGCTTTTTATAAAACAGCATTCGTTGGTATCTGGCATAATCTCGAATGCCCAGTTCTACACACCTCTTATTTTTGAGGCGTTTCTCGGTTATGGATTGGAAGATCTTGGTTTTAACAGAGAGCTTTTGATTTTTTCTTATATGGAGGGAGTTGCCAAGCCTTCTTTTAGACTATTTGAGAAGGCAAAGCAGAGACTTGAGAGAATGGGATTCGGCCCCCATGAAGTTTTGTATATTGGTAATGATATGCTTAATGATATCTATCCTGCTAACCGGATTGGTTTCAGAACAGCACTTTTTGCAGGAGACAAACGGTCTTTAAGGATGAGAGAAGAAAATCCTAAAACAAAAAAATTGAATCCCGATGTAATTATTAGTAAACTAAATGATCTAATAAGTATATTGTCGGAAAATTAAAAGTCAGGGAAAATGAAACAAAAGCCCAGATCAAAACACAAAAACGGACTTACGATTCATAATATAGGTTTCGTTTCAACAAGGTTCAAAGGTACAGATGGAGTATCGCTTGAGACTGAGAAGTGGGCAAAAGTTTTAAAAAGTATGGGTTATGAGGATTTCTATTTTGCTGGTGTTTGTGATAGAGATCCAAGAAAAACCATGATAGTACCTGAAGCCCATTTCGAACATCCAACCATAAAGTGGATTGATGGAAAATGCTTTAATGTATTTAAGCGAACGTCTGAAATAACGGGTGTTATCCATTCTATGAGGCGAAAGATAAAGGCTGCCCTCTATAGATTTGTCAAAAAGTTTAACATTAATCTGATTATTGCTGAAAATTGTCTTTCTCTGCCGATGAATATACCGTTGGGTCTTGCACTTACCGAGTTTATTGCAGAAACGGGAATTCCAACAATAGCCCATCATCATGATTTTTACTGGGAAAGACCGAGATACTATGTGAATGCAGTTGCTGATATACTGAATATGGCATTTCCACCTTCCCTACCGTCCATGCAGCATGTGGTTATAAATACCCAGGCAGACAGAGAGCTGAGTTATAGAACTGGATTGTCACCGGTTATAATTCCGAATGTACTTGATTTTAGAAAGACACCTCCTGGAATAAATCACTACAACAGTGATGTTAGAGAGGCTTTTGGTCTCTCCAAAGATGACATCTTTATTCTCCAGCCTACGAGGGTTGTGGCGAGGAAAGGAATAGAGCATACCATCGAGGTGGTGAGCAGACTGAAAGACCCCAGGGCTAAGGTTGTCATTACGCATTCCACAACAGATGAAGGGATTGCTTACGAAAAAAGAATCAGGAGCTATGCTGAACATCTTGGGGTTCCGCTTATTATAAAACCGGATATCATTGGAGATAAAAGAGGAAGAACCCCGGATGGGAAGAAGATCTATACTCTCTGGGATGTATACCCACATGCTGATCTGGTTTCATATCCCTCTACATATGAGGGATTTGGGAATGCTTTTATAGAAGCTATTTATTTCAAAAAACCAATACTTGTAAACAGATACTCGATTTATATAATGGATATAGAGCCTTACGGATTCGAAGTAATTGAGATGGATGGTTATGTTACAGATGAAGTTGTTGAGAAGATAAGATATGTAATTAACCATAAGGATGAATATGAACCCATTGCAGAGAAAAACTTTGCTCTTGCGGCCAGGTTTTTCAGTTATGAAGTCCTTCGGAGAAAGCTGAGAAGCATTCTTGTTAATTTTGAGGGTATTGTTGAAGCCATAGAGTCTCAAAAGGAGTAATTTTTATCTCATCACCAAACTTTTTCCCCGAAAGCAAATCGTACTGATATCTTCCCGGATTTTTCAGAATAATTTCTCTTTTTGAAGTGTTGATAAGAATGAGAAGATTTTGCTTTTTTTCTTCCAGGCCTCGTTCAATAGCAAAGATAGAAGGATGGATGTCCAGTATTCTTTGATTTCCCTTTGGATTGAAATAATTTAGTTCTTTCCTGATTCTGAGCATTTTTAAAAATCCGAAGAATACTTTATTTCTTATACTATTGGCAGTATTGATTTCTTTGAGCAGCTTTTCGATACTCAGTTTTTCTCTATTAATTGCTCTTTTTACTCCTGTGAGTTTAACTCCTTCGTAATAATTCTGGGAGCCTAGAATAGAGTGGTAGTAAATGGCTGGTATACCTTTTAGGGATAACATGATTGACTGGGAAGCGAGGAATCTTTTTACCTTCACATTTATGTCTTCATTGCTTCTGGGATTGGACAGAAGATCGAAATATGTGATATTCAACTCATATGGACTCTTTGTTCCATCTGGGTTATCTCTGTAACCCACATCACCTCCATGGGCAAAGGTTTTATCGATTAAGAATTGGATTTCCTCGTCAGAAAGTATTCCTTTTGCAGGCAGAACTCCAATTCCATCATGACTGGCCGTGAAATTATAAAAGAAGGTTTCATCGGATGGAGTTTCAAGGGTTTTGGCCCATTCAGATAATTTGTTTGTATTTTCTGTTAAGATTGAATGGGCAATCAGGGGTGGCAGTGCAAAGTTGTATACCAGATGTGCCTCGTTATAGCCATCACCAAAATAAGAAATATTCTCTTTATGAGGTACATTCGTCTCTGTAATTATTTTTACATGGGGTGCTACCTTATTGAATATCTCTCTGAAAAGTTTTACCACTGTGTGAGTTTGCGGAAGATGTATGCATGTTGTGCCGCTCTCCTTCCATAAAAAAGCGATTGCATCAAGCCTGATCATCGAGGCTCCCATTGAGACATAGAAGAGAAGCACATCAATTATGAAAAGAAGGACTTCTGGATTTTTATAATTCAGATCGATCTGATCTGTGCTGAAGGTTGTCCATACTTTTTTTATTCCCCATTTGGTTTTAAACTCTGTAAGCAGTGGTAGAGCTCGTGGTCTGAAAACCCTGCTTGTATCGAACTCAGGACCGGGGGTGATAAAGTAATCCCTGTATTTATTGTCTCCATTGAGAAATCCCTGAAATTCTCTGCTTTTTGCTGAGATGTGGTTGATTACTGCATCGAACATTATTCGAAACTCACCTGCTATTTCTCTAATATTGTCCCAACTTCCAAGTTCCGGATTTACCTTTTTGTAGTCAATGACAGAAAAACCATCGTCTGATGAGAAAGGGTAGAAGGGTAAAATGTGTACGATCGATATGAACCCTTTAAGATGATTGTGTAGGAATTTATACAGTGTTTTTAGAGGATTTTCTCCTTCTTTTTTTATTGAATCGCCGTATGTGATGAGAACGGTATCCTTTTCAGTGAACTCAAAATTGGTTGAAGGTATTTTATTTTTGTAGTAATCTAATATCGTATTAAGCTTCTTATAAACTACTTTTGCTGTTTTTCCTCCATACAGGAATTCTAATTTTTCCATTATGGAGTAATCATCCATTTTTCTATTTCTCCATTGTTTTTATATATTTTCTATAATTCTATGATATAAAATGCGTTAATTCCAGTTTATTACTAAAAGATCGTTAAGAATTTGTCTATTTTTGTGAAAATTCTTGAAAAAGTATTGAAATTAGGATAGGATAATTATTGCGAAGGAGGTTTAATGGCACCTGTATACGAAACTGAGAGCGACCAGGGATTATTAAAAACAGAAACAGAACGTCCACCGTATATTCAGGAATGGCTTAAAAAGAATACTTTTCATCACTCAAGTTTTAGGGATCCCTGGAAATTGCATGATAAAAAGGAGGAACTGGGTGTAAAAATAAGCGTTTGTCTTCCCACCTTGAATGAAGAAAAAACTGTGGGAAAAGAGATAAAAGTTTTCAGAGAAGAACTTCAGGAAAAGGTGCCACTTATAGACGAAATAGTTGTTGTTGATTCCGGATCTACAGATAGAACTGAAGAGGTTGTTAAAGAAGCTGGAGGGAAGTTCTATTACGCCTCAGAGATTCTTCCTCAGTACAGAACTTACCGTGGAAAGGGTGAGAATCTCTGGAAGAGCCTTTATGTACTTGAAGGTGACATAATATGCTGGATCGATGCTGATATAACCAATATCCATCCAAGATTTGTGCTTGGGCTTGTAGGGCCTCTGTTATTCCACCAGCATCTGAAGTATGTGAAGGCATTTTATAAAAGACCAATCCGAATTAAAGGTGAGCTTCATTATACAGGAGGAGGAAGGGTCACCGAGCTTGTTGTGAGACCTTTTTTTAATCTTTTATTCCCTGAGCTTACCGGAATAGCGCAGCCGTTGTCAGGCGAATATGCTGGAAGAAGGGAGTTACTTGAAAGGTTACCATTTTTTACCGGGTATGGTGTTGAAACCGGTCACCTGATAGATATTCTAAGGCTTGAAGGTCTCAACGTCATAGGACAGTGCGATCTGGATGTGAGAATTCACAGAAACCAGAGTATCGAAGCTTTGCGTTCGATGAGTTACAGAATTCTTACTATTTTACTGCAACGTGCTGATGATATGGGAAGAATTGAGATATTTCACGATATAAGTGATTCTCTCCGGGTTATAACAGGGGTAAAAAATGATTATTCTATAGAGAAAATGAAGGTGTGGGGTACTGAAAGACCACCGATGATCACCATAAAGGAATACAGGGAGAAGAGGGGAATTATTCTGGATAATGCAGAAACCGAGAAATATGTTGAACCTCTTCCTTATACGGCTTCACTTATGTTTCATGAAGAACATATTCATCCAAATCTGAGGAGTAGAAATAAGTATGAGTTGGTAAAAGAATTGTTGGGAAAGGGAAAGGCTCAAATACTGGATTTGCAAACTGCCGAGAGAGCTCTTCTTGAAAGCTATGAGATAATCAAGACCCCCATAAAGAAAAATATAGCTATATTTCATGCATTTGGTGATTTTGTAGATGATATTATAACATTGGTGGGTGTATCAAAAAAGGGCGTTGTAATCGATGAAAACTCAGGTGAAAAATGCCATATAATATTTATGGTGCTTGCACCTGAGTATCTTGGAAACATATATGAAAGAATAGTTGATTCTCTCACAAAAATATTTTCAAGGATGGAACATTTTGAATGGCTTTTGAGGTGCAAGACTCCCAGGCAAATTATAGCATTTATAAGCTATCTTGAATCAAAAAATAAGATTATGAAAATGCTTGGTATTGAAGATTTTAAGCAGGTAATAATATAAATAAATTCCAGATTACCATGACTTATTTTAATAATAAAATAAGTATTTTATTATTAATCTAAAAATTATATAAAGTTGACAAAAATATCTTATTTTGTTATAATAATTTCGCGAGAAAGAATAAAGTTTTATCAAATTTTTTCAGTTTCAAAGAAACATCACTTAACTGTGGTTAAATAAACCGTACCTATATCTATTTGGCCGTTTTTAAAAATCTATTGAAAATTATAATTGGTTTGATTATTAGGGCGGTTACTTCAGGCGACATTAGCCTGAAAGTTCTCATTTATTAAGAAGTACTTATACAGTGTTAATTATGATAGAAACCGCTGTCTGCGGTTAAAAATCTTAAAAGAAGGAGGTTGTATATGCGAAAGTCCAAAAAGCTTCTGTTGTTGTCCTTTGTAGTGGCTGTATTGCTTTTGGGCTCAATGGTTTTTCTTGTTGGTGCTGGGTCGAAAGAGGGTGAGGCTCCAAAAAAAGCAAAAGGACCTATCACCATTTTCTGGGCTGAGTGGGACCCGGCAAACTATCTTCAGGAGTTATGCAACATTTACACTGAAGAAACTGGGGTAGTTGTTAATGTTGAAACAACCCCATGGGGTGATTTTCAGACCAAAACTTTCAATGAGCTTGCTGCTCATGGTGATGCTTACGACATCGTTGTTGGTGATTCCCAGTGGCTTGGTAGAGGTGCAACACAGGGACACTATGTGGAGCTGACAGATTGGATTAAAGAACACAATGTGGACAAAACATTCTCAAAGACGACAATAATCGGATATGCTGAATATCCAAAGGGAAGCGGAAGATATTGGGCTGTACCTCTTGAGGGTGACGCATGTGGTTGGTCCTACAGAAAAGATCTTTTTGAGGATCCGAAAGAGAAAGCGGCATTCAAGCAGAAATATGGATATGAACTTGATGTTCCCGAAACATGGTTCCAGCTGAGAGATATTGCTGAGTTCTTCTACAGACCAGATCAGAACTTCTATGGTGTCGCAATCTATACACAGAAAGACTACGATGCAATTACAATGGGTGTTGAAAATGTCCTGTGGGCATGGGGAGCTGAGCTTGGTGATTACAGGACATACAGGGTAAAGGGAATTCTCAACTCTCCCGAAGGAATTGAGGCCCTTGAGTTCTATGGAGAACTCTACAAGTTCTGTCCGCCTGATTGGGGTAACGCTTTCTTCATGGATAATAACCAGGCAATAGCTGAAGGTCTTGTTGCTATGTCGATGAATTACTATGCCTTCTTCCCAGCCCTGGTTAATCCGGAAATGAACAAATATGCCGATAAGATGGGATTCTTTGCAATGCCAAAAGGTCCCAAAGGAAGATGGGCTGCACTTGGTGGTCAGGGTGCCTCCATTATAACATACTCAAAGAAACAGGATCTGGCATTCGACTGGCTTGAGTGGTTTGTAAAACCGGAAACCCAGGAGAAGTGGGCTGAGCTTGGTGGATACACCTGCCACCTTGCTACGCTTAAATCCGAGAAGTTCCTCAATGCTACTCCGTATAACAGATCCTTTATGGAGACGATGCAGATGGTCAAAGACTTCTGGGCAGTACCGGAGTATGCTGAGCTTCTCGAGGTTTGCCAGAGAGAGTTCCATGAGTTCGTTGTAGCCCGGTCGAAGACAGCCAAGGATGCTATGGATACAATTGCTGAAGAGTGGGAAGCAATCTTTGAAAAGGCTGGGTACTACAAAAAATAGAAGGTAATAGCTAAAACCAGGGGAGTTTATTTCCCCTGGTTTATTTTTTTAATTAAAATTACAGGATGGGAAAGATGAGTAATGCGGCAAATGGAGCAGTGCTTATTAGAAGAGGATTATCTGACACTGCCATTAAAAGGCTCTTTGTTCTTCCAACAATTATACTTTTAATATGTATAAATATTTTCCCGCTTATATGGTCACTCGGTCTGAGTTTTGCAGACTACAGCGCTGTCAAACCGAGAGTTCCAGGGGTTAATCCAAACTGGATTGGAGGAAAGAACTACAAAGAAGTCCTGATGGACAAAGCAATATGGCAATATTTCTTTATAACATTTAAGTATGTAATTATATCGGTTGCAGGAGAGTTTTTTATCGGATTTGGTGTTGCACTTCTCCTCAATAGGGATTTCAAGGCTAAAGGATTAATTACTACATTGATTCTTCTCCCAATGATGATGTCAATGGCCGTGGTAGGTTTATTCTGGAAGCTTCTCTGGAATCCAGGCTGGGGAATAATAAATTATATGTTAGGACTTCCGAAGGATTTTGCGTGGCTTGCCAATCCAAAACTTGCACTGATAGCGGTAGCCATAACGGATATATGGATGTGGTCTCCTTTTGTAATGCTACTTTCTCTGGCTGGACTTTCTGCGATTCCGGAATACCTGTATGAAGCGGCTGAGATTGATAGAGCCTCGTGGTGGTTTAAATTCAGAAGAATAACTCTTCCCCTGGTATCTCCGTTGCTTCTCATAGCTCTTATATTTAGAACCATGGAAGCATTTAAGACATTTGATATTGCATTTGTAATGACGGGAGGTGGACCTGGAACAGCCACAGAGCTTATAGCAATCAACCTATACAGGTTAGCGTTTCAGCAATGGAATACAGGCAAAGCCTCTGCTTTCGCCTATATTGTGCTTATAATGATTATTGCAATAAGTAATATCTATATTAAATACCTCAATAAAGCAAAGGAAATGTGAAATGCCAGTACCAATGATAGGAAAACGCAGATTATTTCATAGGATTATTGTTGGTATTATACTGATTGTTACTGTGATATATCTGATCCCAATATACTGGGTTATTTCCACATCTTTTAAACCCTGGCAGTATGTGACGGCGGTTCCCCCGAAGGTTTTCTTTAAGCCAGAAATAACAAATTATGTAAAGCTTTTCACGAAACGGTCTCTTGTTAGGAACAAAGCGGAGCTGGAAGAGTTGAGAGCAAAGGCGAAATGGTGGCAGAAAGGAGTCCTTGATTTAGGCCAGAAGATTATTGGGGTTTCTCCCTTTCCAGGAAGACTTTTAAATAGCGTTATATCAGCGGTTTTCAGTACAATTCTTGCGGTGGGACTTGGTACTCTAACAGCTTACGGTTTTTCGAGGTTTAAGTTTAAAGGGGAGAATGATTGGTTGTTCTTTATACTGAGTACCAGAATGCTACCTCCGGTAGTAGTTACAATTCCACTTTTTCTCATGTACAGGTTTTTTGGATTAAATGATACGAGAGTAGGTTTAATCCTGCTGTATACCACGTTCAATGTTTCATTTGCCACATGGGTTATGAAGGGATTTATAGACGAGATACCCACCGAGTATGAAGAAGCTGCGATGGTTGATGGATATACTCGATTTGAGGCCTTCAGAAAGGTTGTCCTGCCGCAGGCTGCAACAGGTATTGCCGCAACAGCCGTTTTCTGTTTTATATTTGCATGGAACGAGTACGTTTTTGCGCTGATAATGACCACAAGAAAAGCCCAAACTGCGCCTCCATTTATTCCATCACAGCTTGGTATTGGGATGGTAGACTGGGGAGTTATAGCTGCTGGAGCATCTATATTCCTGATCCCTGTGGCTGTCTTTACATTTGTTCTTCGTAAACACCTGTTGAGAGGTGTAACATTTGGAGCTATAAGAAAATAATTAAATTACAAAAGGGGCTTCGTCAATGTTCAGAAGATTGAGTAAAAAAGTATTTGAGCCTCTGGCTATGGGATTAATTGGTCTTGGGATTGTTTCCCTATGTCAGCCCTGGGTACTTCTGCTTCATCGTAAAGGTTTTCTTATAACCGGGATAGGTCTTGCGATGTTTATTTTCTTTTCACATGTGAAACCCCCGGAAGAAGAAGAAAAGCATGAGGAAGAATCGATAGAAGATTATATAGGCCTTGTTGGATAATTTATCAGAACATTAAATATAATTTTACAGATCGTTGTGACCTGAAATTAATAAATAGAATAGGAGAAAATGACCTGTTTGGATCAATAGAGGGGTGAGTTTAAAAATTAAGAGATCATTTAAAATAAAATTGAAAGGGGGGTAAAATGAAACTGGGTGTTTTAACTGTTTTGTTTGGTGATAAAAGCTTTGAAGAAGCTGTAAAAAAAATTAAGGAGGCGGGCCTTGATGCTATAGAGATCGGTGCTGGGGCTTTCGTTGGAAAAGCACACTGTAATCCTGAGGCACTTTTAAAAGATGATAATGCTCTGAAAAAGTTTGTGGATACCTACAAATCTCAGGGTCTAGAGGTAAGTGCACTTTCAGTTCATGGTAATCCCCTTCATCCAGATGAAAAAATAGCAAATGAACATAAGAATGATCTGATAAATGCAATTAAGCTGGCTGGTAAGATTGGTGTTGGCGTGGTTAATGGCTTTGCAGGATGTCCGGGAGCAGGAAAGGATGCAAAGTATCCAAACTGGATTACATGTCCATGGCCACCATATTTTATAGATGCGGTTAACTGGCAGTGGGAGAAAAAGGTTATTCCCTTCTGGAAAGAGATTTCAAAGATTGCAGAAGATAATGGAGTCAAAATTGGATTTGAGATGCATCCCGGTGATGTGGTTTATAATCCCGAAGCTCTCCTGAAGTTGAGGGATGCGGTTGGTGATGTTATTTGCTGTAATCTTGATCCGAGTCATCTTTTCTGGCAGGGGATTGATCCTGTATTTGTAGTTAAACAACTTGGTAGCATTATTGTTCATGTACATGCGAAAGACAGCAAGGTTGATGCGGATGTGGTAAAGTGGAGGGGTGTAAATGACTGGAAGCATTACGGCGAGATAGCCAAAAGGGCATGGACATTCAGAACATGTGGGTACGGCCACGACAAGCTATTCTGGAATGATTTTGTAAGCGCACTGAGGCTGGTTGGTTATGATGGTGTAATCAGCATTGAGCATGAAGATCCGCTGATGTCTGCGGATGAAGGGTTTAATAAAGCGGTTGCATTCCTTAAAGATGTGCTTCTATTTGAGAAGCCTGGAGAAATGTGGTGGGCATAGGTTATTATGTCAAATAAGGAGGTATTATGGCAAATAAAGTAAGGGTTGCCGTAGTTGGCCTTGGGTTTGGAGCTGAGTTCGTTCCAATTTATCAAAGGCATCCTGATGCAGAGTGTTACGCAATATGTCAGAGAAATAAAGAAAATCTGAATAAAGTAGGAGATGAGTTTGGAATTGAAAATAGATTCACCAATTTTGAAGATCTTCTTAACATCAAGGAAATAGATGCGATTCATATTGTAACACCAATTGCAGATCATGCCTGGATGACTGTTAAATCTTTGAGGGCTGGGAAACACACAGCATGTACTGTACCGATGGCAACAACAATAGAGGATTGCCTTGAGATTGTTCGTGCTAGAGAGGAATCGGGAAAAGTCTATATGATGATGGAAACTGCAGTATATACCAGGGAGTTTCTCTATGCCAAAGAGCTTGTTGAAACTGGAAAGCTCGGTAAGATTCAATTTTTGAGGGGATCCCATCAACAAAACATGAGTTTACCTGGGTGGCCTGATTATTGGTATGGATTCCCACCGATGCATTATGCGACACATGCTGTTAGTCCACTTCTTGCTCTTTCTGGTAAACGTGTTGAACATGTTGTTTGTTTTGGCTCAGGGACAATAAGAGATGAGTATGCAAAAAGGTATGGGTCTCCATTTGCAATCGAGACGGCACTTATGAAGCTTAAGGATTCAGACCTGGCATGTGAGGTTACACGATCACTTTTTGATACTATAAGGCAGTACAGGGAAAGTTTCGATGTCTATGGAACCAAGCTTTCTTTTGAATGGGAGCAGATTGCAGGTGAAGGTCCTGTAATTTTTAGCGGGTATGAGGATGCTAAGAGGATAGAAGTGCCGGATTACGGTCATCTGCTTCCGAAGGAAATTGCGCCATTTACGATGAGAGGTGTTTACGACGAAGAACATGAACATACCTCGTTTATTCAGGGTGCAGGCCATGGTGGCTCTCATCCCCATCTGGTACACGAGTTTATAAGGGCTATCGTGGAAGAACGTGAATCTGCGGTAGATGCGAAAACAGCTGCAAACTGGACAATGGCCGGCATTTGTGCACATGAATCCGCAATGAATGGCGGTAAAAAAATAGATGTACCTGCTCTGGATTGATATGAGGATTTGCAATCGGTTAATATAATACATAAAAGATGAAAGGCATATAATCGAGAGGTTAAGAGGAAATCCAAGAGGGGTAAGGGTCAAAATATTATACTTTTAATGGTATAAAATGTGAATGGTAATTATTGATTTTAATTTTTTGCTGAGTCATTGGTTAAGATTTGAAAGCTTTGGAGATATATAAGGTAGGGTTGGGAGGAATAATAAAATGGCAAAGGCGGATGATGTTGGATTTGTTACCATGGGGAAAACATCGGGGACTGATCGAGAGATCCCTTATATCGGTATAGGGATGCTCGGGTATGCCTTTATGGGTAAAGCTCATTCGAATGGTTATAAAAAAATGCCTTATATATTCTGGCCACCGCCGGCTATTCCACGTCTTGTATCTATTGCTGGCAGAAATGAAGAAGCTGTTAAGGAGGCGGCAAGAAGATACGGATTTGAAAAATATACAACAAGATGGGAAGATATCATAAAAGATAAAGAGGTTGCTGTCTTTGATAATAATGGTCCTAACAATGTACATGCAGAGCCATGCATAGCAGCAGCTGAAGCGGGAAAGCACATCATATGCGAGAAGCCTCTGGCAAGAAATGCAGAAGAAGCAAAGAAAATGCTCGATGCAGTAAAAAAATACAAAGTCAAGCATATGTGTGCATTTAACTACAGGCTGGTTCCAGCAATCAGACTGGCCCGCAAATTAATAGACGAAGGTAAGATTGGAAGAATATTTCATTTCAGAGCTCAGTATCTTCAGGAATGGATAGTGGATCCCGATTTTCCATATGTTTGGAGACTCGATAAAGAGGTTGCGGGTAGCGGTGCTCTGGGCGATTTTTCACATATTGTTGACCTTGCCAGGTATCTATGCGGAGAGCCTGGTACTGTACAGGCTATCACAAAAACATTCGTGACGGAGAGACCACTTCCCAATGATCCGTCAAAAAAAGCGAAGGTGGAAGTCGATGATGCATTTGTGTCAATAGTTGAGTTTAAAAATGGAGCAATAGGATTTCTTGAAGGTTCAAGATTCTGTCCTGGCAGAAAGAACTATGAGTATTTTGAGATAAATGGGGAAAAAGGAAGCATCTTTTTTAATCTGGAAAATATGAACTTTCTACATGTTTATTTTAAGGATGAGGATCCACAGGATACACGTGGTTTTCATGCTGTTGATGTGACAGAGGCATACCACCCGTACTTCGATAAATGGTGGCCCCACGGGCATATTATAGGGTGGGAGAATACATTTGTGCATGAAGCTTTTCATATAATTGATGCTGCTGTAAACAATACTGAACTATCACCTTATGTTGCGACTTTTGAGGATGGATACAGAGCAGCGGTTATATGTGATGCAATTCTCGAGGCTGCTGAAACTGGAAAGAAGGTAGAAATAGTTTATTAACCAATTTGGCAGTGGATTGCTGTCAGTTTTAAAAATATAGATTTTGGAGGTTTTAAATTGAAAATAGGGATAAATACATTTCTTTTTGCTTCTCCTTTTACAGATAAAAATCTTTCCATTTTGAAAGATTTTAAAGAAATGGGATTCGATGGTGTGGAGTTTGCCCTTGAGAATAAGGGCGATTTTAATTATAGGGATACTCTCAGTGCCCTGAAGGATAATGGTCTTGAGTGTTGCTCAATCTGCGGTGCATTTGGCCCGGGAAGGGATCTTCGGGGGAACAGTGAAGAACAGGAGGCATCAAAAAGATACATAATGGATTGTCTGGAAGCCTGTAAAGAGCTTGAATGCGATGTATTTGTCGGCCCGGTGTATTCTGCTGTGGGAAGAGCAGAAGCTTATTCTGAAAGTGAGAGGAGAGAACAGTGGGAAACTGTGGTTAAAAACCTTCGGGATGTATGCAAATATGCTGAAGACCTGGGGGTTTATATTGCTGTTGAGCCATTAAATCGTTTTGAGACGGATTTTATAAATATATGCCTGGATGCGAAGAGGCTAATAGAGGATGTGGGTAGTGAAAGTCTGAAGATTCATCTGGATACATTCCACATGAACATTGAGGAAAAAAGCCTTTCAATGGCAATCCTTGAGGCTGGCGATCTTCTCTACCATGTACACGCAAGTGAGAATGATCGCGGTGCTCCCGGGACAGGCACAGTAGATTGGAAAGGTGTAAGGGATGCGTTAAAAAGGATAGGTTACACCAGATATCTTGTGATTGAATCTTTCACACCAGATGTCGAGATAATTGCAAAGGCTGCTTCAATATGGAGAAGTACGGAGAAGAGCAATAGAGATCTGGCCGTTAAAGGTCTTAAGTTTTTAAGAGGTTTATTTCAATAAAATCATATAAAGGGGTCTTTTGGAAATGGCAACAATAAGATTAGTCAACATAGTTAAGAGATTTGGAAAGGTGGTTGCTGTTAATCATCTGAACCTGACAATTAATGATAAGGAATTTCTTGTTCTCCTTGGACCATCTGGATGCGGAAAAACAACAACTCTAAGGTCAATAGCAGGGCTTGAAATTGTTGATGAGGGAGAAATATGGATTGATGATAGACTCGTCAATAATCTCAGGGCCTCTGATAGAGATATAGCATTTGTATTTCAGTTGTACGCTCTTTATCCACATCTAACTGCTTATGGAAATATTGCATTTCCACTTGAAACACAGGGGTATAGTAAAAAAGAGATTGATGAAAGGGTTAGATCTGTAGCCAGGATTCTTAAAATAGAGCATATACTTAACAAAAGGCCCTCAGCGTTAAGTAGCGGTGATATGCAGAGGGTTGCTCTTGGGCGGGCTATGGTCAGGAGACCCAAGGCATTCCTCATGGATGAGCCTATAGGCACTCTGGATGCAAAGTTTAGAGAGGTTATGAGAACAGAGTTGAAGAGACTTCATCTTGATATAGGTGCTACGACAATTTATGTTACGCATGATCAGGTAGAAGCTATGTCGATGGGCGATCGGATTGCTATAATGAATGAGGGAGTAATACAGCAGGTTGGTAAACCTGGCGAGGTTTACGACAATCCAGCAAACCTGTTTGTGGCAAATTTTATTGGCAGTCCTGGAATGAACTTTGTTGATGTTCACTGTGTTAAGTCTGGTCAGGATACAAAAGCGGTTCTTCAGAGTGACGAAAGCATTTCATTTGTATTTTCCAAGGATATTACAAAAAAGCTTGATGAGAAGGATGGCTTTTCAAAAAAGCTTGTTCTTGGGATAAGGCCGGAATGGATTAATATTGATTTTAAGCAAAAGGAAAGCTCTGTTGCTGGGGAGATATATGTTATTGAACCACTTGGTGCAAGCAAGATAGTAGATGTTAAAATTGGCAATGATATTGTTAAAGCCCGAACGAGAGCTGATTTTGAAGGGAAGGTTGGTGATAAGGTCTGGGTTGAGTTCAATGAAAAAAAGGTTCACTTCTTTGATAAGGATACTGGTAATTCTCTTTATTATACATAAATTAATAGTAATAAATA